>NZ_JAQTZC010000084.1 GCF_028687955.1 Acidocella sp. | reverse complement strand
TAAGGCCCTTGATCATGCGAGCGCCGCCGAACAGTTTTGCCTGGAGCCGGTGGCGCTGGGCGCCACGCCCGAGCAGGCCGTTGACCAGCAGCTCCATGGCATGCACGCCAAAGCGCATGGCATCGCCCTCCTGCATGCGTTGTTGCGCCCCCGCATTAGTTCCCGGCAGCAAAAAATGGTTCATGCCGCCCAGGCCGATGGTATTGTCCCAAATGCAGGCGGCGATACAGGAGCCGAGGATGGTGGTGAGCACCGTGTTGGGATTATTATCCACGTATTGCTCGCCCTGCACGATGTGGATCATTTTTTTAGCAGCCGGGGGTGAGGGATGCAGGAGCACGATCATGATATTTTTTGCCTGCGTGTGGCGTTGGTGCAGAGTATCAGCCGCTCGGCGATGCGTTCCAGGGGCAGTTGCAGCGTGACCCCGCCGATTTCGAAGGCGGCTTTGGGCATACCGTAAACGACGGAGCTGGCTTCGTCCTGACCGATGGTTTCGCAGCCGGCCTGGCGCAAGGCGAGCAGGCCCTCTGCGCCGTCGCGCCCCAGCCCGGTGAGGATGACGCCGATTGCGCGGTCATGAAAACAGCGTTGGACGGAATGGAGCATCACATCCACCGAGGGGCGGTGTCCGTTGACGCACTCGGCCTCGCTCAGATGGATGCGCGGTGCTGCGAGGCCGGAAATTTCCAGATGCGCGCTGCCGGGGGCGAGGTATATCTGCCCGGATTTCAGCAACGCGCCTTCCTCGGCCTCGCTCACCTCCGGGGCGCAGAGCTTGTTCAGCCGCGCGGCGAAGCTTTTGGTGAAGGTGGCCGGCATATGCTGACTAATGACCGTGGGCGGGCAGTTGGCCGGGAATTTGCCCAGAATTGTCAACAGCGCCTCGACGCCGCCGGTGGAAGAGCCGATGGCGATGATCCGGCCGTCTGGCGTATAAGCGGCAGTTGAGGGGCGCGCGGGCGCGGCCACAAGCCGGGGCTGCCGGCGCGACAACGCCGCCGCCCTCACCTTCTCCGCCAGTTGCTCGAAGCTGTTCTGGTTGAAGGAAGAGGGTTTTGCCACACAGTCAAACGCGCCGATTTCCAGCGCGTGCAGGTTAACATCGGCGCCCGCTTGCGTGAGGGTAGAGACCATGATGACCGGTGTGGGCCGCAGGCGCATGATTTTTTCTAGAAAATCCAGGCCGTTCATATTCGGCATTTCAATGTCGAGCGTGATGACATCGGGCGCGAGCGCCTTGATGGCTTGGCGCGCCTCGTGCGGGTCAGCGGCCTGACCGACGACCTCGATCAACGGATCAGTGCGCAAGGTAGCGGTGATGAGGCCGCGCATGGTTGCGGAATCATCGACGACCAGAACGCGAACGCTCACGGCTGCTCCCTCCTGGCGGTGCGGGGACGGTAGATGGTGATGCCGTCGCTGCGCAGCCCGGCTTCGGCGGGGCCGCTTACGCGCTCGGAATGGCCGATATACAAGGCGCCGCCGGGGGTCAGCAGCGGCGTGATGCGTGACCAGATTTTTTCCTGCGTATCGTTTTCGAAATAAATCACCACGTTGCGGCAGAAAACAACGTCAAACGTGCCGCGCATCGGCCAGTTACCGATGAGGTTGAGCCTGCGGAACTTCACCAGCGCGCGGGCTTCATCGGCGATTTGCTGGCGGCCCTCCCTGGGGGGGGAAAACCAGCGGCGGCGCAGCGCATTGGGCACGGCATCGAGCAGCGAGGTTTCGTAAATTCCGGTGGCGCCCATGACGAGCATGTTGGCGTCAATATCGGTTGCGAGAATGCGGATATCATACTTCACTGCGTCGGGCAGCAAGGATAGCAGAGTGAGCGCGATGGAGTAAGGCTCTTGCCCGCTGGAGCAGGCGGCCGACCACAGGCGCGCGGCGTAGCCCTGCTTGACGCGGTGTACCAACTCCGGAAGGATTTCTGTTTTCAGATGCTCGAAATGATGCGGCTCACGATAGAAGCGGGTGACATTGGTGGTTAGCGCGGCGACCATGTTCTGGCGCTCGCCCGCGCCGGCGGGACTCTCAACAAGGCGGCAATACTCAGAAAAATTGCCCAGACCCAGGAGCCGCAAGCGTTTGGCGAGGCGCGAATAGACCAGATTGGCCTTGTTGTCCGAAAGGGAGATTCCGGCCTCGGCCATCAGCATGCCGGAAATGGCGGTGAAGTCACGCTGGGTCATCAGGAATTCACTGGTTTCAGTGGTGCCTGATGAGAGTTTGATGCTGTTGCTTGGTGCGTTCATGTTCAGGCTCACGCGGCTTCCATTTCGCCTTGAGGCAGAACATGATCGAGCGAGATCAGGCTGATCATGCGGCCATCGACGGGAAGCAGGCCCATAACGAAGGTTTTCACCAGATCGGATGAGACATCGGGCGTGGGCTGGATGTTGGCGTCGCTGGCGGTGAGAATGTCTGACACCGCGTCAACCAGCAGGCCGATCTGCTGATGCGCGATCTGCACTACGATGATGACGCTGCGCGCGCTAGGCTCATTGCTCGGCAAGCCCAGGCGTGCGGCAAGTTCCACGATCGGCAGCACGGCGCCGCGCAGGTTGATGACGCCGCGCACATAGTGCGGGCTGCGGGGCAGCGCGGTCGCCGCGGTCCAGCCGCGGATTTCATGCACCGCCATGATGTTGATGCAAAATTCCTGACGCCCGACACGAAAAGCGATCAACTCACGGATGTTGGCATCACTATTGGTAGATTGACCCATGGCTTAATGCGCCTCCAGCACGGACGGTTCAGGACGGTTCAGCTCACTGCGCGTGGTTTTCACCACCACGTCGACATCGAGGATTAGCGCCACGCGGCCATCGCCCATGACGGTGGCGGCGGCGATGCCGGGAACGGCGCGGTAATTGGCCTCAAGGCTTTTGATGACAACCTGGCGCTGGCCGTGGATGGCATCAGCCAGCAGCACGGCGCGCACGCCGCCCTCGCCTTCCACCAGCAGCGCCACCGACTGGTCCAGCTCGACGAATTCATCGCTATAGCCAAGAGAGGCGGCGACATCGACCATTGGCACATAACCGCCGCGCAGACGGATGACGTTGATCTCGCCATCAAGCGGGAATACATCCGCCGCCTTGGGCTTGAGCGTCTCAACGATGGCGCCGAGCGGGATAATGAGCGTATGGCCGCGCGCGGAGATGACCATACCGTCCAACACCGCCAGGGTGAGCGGCAGGCTGAGGGTGAAGCTAGAGCCATGGCCGGGGCGCGAGGAGATGGCGATGCGCCCGCCAAGCGCCGCCACGGATTGGCGCACAACATCCATGCCGACACCGCGGCCTGAAATGTCCGACACTGTGCTGGCGGTGGAGAAGCCGGGCAGAAAGATCAGATTGTCGATTTCATCATCCGTGAGCGTGGCGTCCGGCGAGATCAGCCCGTTCTCAAGGGCTTTTTCCTTGACGCGGGCGCGGTTGATGCCCGCGCCATCGTCGGAGACCTCCAGCACAATGCGCCCGGAACGGTGCAACGCGGTGAGGCGCACCAGACCTTCGGCCGGTTTGCCGGCGGCGAGGCGTTTTTCGGGGGATTCGAGACCATGGTCGATGGCGTTGCGGATCATGTGGGTCAACGGATCGGCGATGCGCTCGATGACGGTTTTGTCCACCTCGGTGCTTTCCCCCTCGGTGACAAGGCGTGCCTGTTTGCCAGTTTGGGCCGCAACCTCGCGCACCAGGCGCGGCATGCGCTGGAACACCGAGCGTACCGGCTGGGCGCGGATGGCCATGACGCTGTCCTGAATTTCGCGCGTTAAATGCTCAAGCTCCTCCAGCGCCATGGCGACGCCCGAGGCGCGCGCGATGCCGGCCTCCAGCACGCGCTGGCTCAGCGTCGCCTCGTTGATGACGAGTTCGCCTACGAGATCTATCATGCGATCCACCCTGTCGAGATCCACCCGGATGGTGGCGCTGACGGCCGCGGCGCTCTCCGCCTTGGCGGCCATGGCCTCCACCGGGCTTTGCCTTACCACGGGTGAGGGCGGGGGTGCGTGGTGCTCCGGCTCGGGTACGGCGGGCGGTTCTTCTTCGTCAAACACAGGCGGGGGAAAGAATTCAAATGAGAAGCCGTTGTCGCCGGTGATGATGTCTCCCGGTTTGAGCGACGGCTCCGCCGGGGGGGCGGCGGTGATCTCAAGATCGCAGTCGTCTTCGACAAACTCAAAGACGTTGCGGATGGCCTGCTCGGCGCAGTCCGCTTCCAGCGTGATATTCCAGGTGAGATAGGCGCCTTCGGGGTCCATCTCGGAGAGTTCGGGTAGATGGGTTGTATCCACCACGGCCTCAATAGGGCCGAGCCGGCGCAACTCGCGCAGCAACAAGGCGGTTTCGTTGGCTTTGGCGTAAAGCGCGGGGGTTGGGGTGAAGCTAATGTGCCAGGTGGGCACCGGCGCGCAGACCGTGGGCTGTGACTTTGGCGCGGGAGGCAACTCATGGCCAAGATTGCTGATCTGGGTGAATTCCACAACCAGAGCGGCGGTGCGGGTTTCATCCACCACGCCATTATCGCGCGCGGCGCGCACCAGATCGGCCAGAACATCGGCGGCGCGCAGCAGCAGATTCATGACGCCGGGGCCGGTGGCGAGCGTGCCCGAACGCACCTGATCCAGCGCGGTTTCGAACACATGGGCGAAGCGAACCAGTGCATCCAAGGCAAAGATGCCAGCCCCACCCTTGATGGAATGCACCGCGCGGAAAACCGCGTTCACGGTTTCCGCCTCGGCGGCGCCGCTTTCCATCAGGATCAGCCCGGCCTCAAGTTCGGCGAGCTGTTCCTCACACTCCTGGAAAAATGTTTCGCGGATGGCTGCCATCGGGTCCAATGGATTAACTCCTGCGTTCAGGCCGCGACGCGGCGAATGGCTTCAACCAGCTTGATGGGGTCGAAGGGTTTGACAATCCACCCGGTGGCGCCGGCCGCGCGGGCACGGTTTTTTTTCTCGGCGTCAATCTCGGTGGTGAGGACCAGAACGGGCATCGAGCGGCGGGCTTCATCGCGCCGGACCGCCTCGATGAAGCCAAACCCATCCATACGAGGCATGTTGATGTCCGTGACAATGACATCTGGCCGTTCGGTTTCCAAAACTTCCAGCCCGTGCAGGCCATCCTCGGCTTGCAATACGCGAAAGCCCGCCGCGAGCAGTGAATGCCGCAACATGTCCCGCATTGCGCGGGAGTCATCGACTGTGAGAACGGTCGTGCACATTAAGGCAGTTCCTTGCAATATGTTAGTGATTTTGGAGCGACTCCAAACAGGTTGAGAGTGGTGAGAAAATCTTCGGAGCAATCGGCCAGGCTGAGCTCCTGCTCGTCCGCCGCCCAGGCCGCGCGCGCGGCAAGCAGAACCTGCAGGCATTGCGCGCCGAGACGCTGCACGTCACCCGCGTTGAGGCTGAGCGGACGGCCGCGCAGAGTGAGTAAATTCTCCAGCAGGGCGGCGGCGGCGGTGAGGTTCAGAATTGGCGGAAGGGCCAGGGTATCCGCGCCGGGGTGAATATGGTCCATGATGCTTCCTGATTTTGATGGGCCTGGGGATCAGAACTCATCCCAGTCTTCGGTGGCCGGGGCGGAAGGTGCGGTGCTATGTGATACCGAAACAAATTTTCCGGATGGAGCGTGCATGGGGATGCGCGATTTCCGGGGCGCAGTCTCCTTGACGGTGGGTCGAGGCTGGGGCTGGGGCTTGGCATGGCTGGTCTCGAACTGGGCAATGAGGCGGGCAAGCTCCTCGGCCTCGGCGAAGAGGTCGTGGCTGGCGGCCGTGGTTTGCTCGACCATGGCGGCGTTCTGCTGGGTGACCTTATCCATTTGGTTGACGGCGGCGTTCACCTCCGCGAGGCCGGTTGCCTGCTCCTGCGCCGAGGCGGCGATTTCATTCACCAGGCTGTTGAGCCGCTCCACCTGCTCCACGATGCGCCCGCGCGCTTTGCCGGTTTCCCCCACCAGGCGCACGCCAGTGGCCACTTGCTGGCCCGAGGCGGAGATGAGGGCTTTGATCTCCTTCGCGGCATCGGCTGAGCGTTGCGCCAGAGCGCGGACTTCGGTGGCCACCACGGCAAAACCGCGGCCGGCATCCCCTGCCCGCGCCGCCTCCACGCCGGCGTTGAGCGCCAGCAAATTCGTCTGAAAGGCGATTTCGTCAATCACGCCGATGATGTTGCCGATCTGACGGGAAGATGTCTCGATCCCCGACATCGCGCCCACCGTGTCGCTCACCACGGCGCCGGAGCGCTCGATATCAGCGCGCGCGGCGTTGACAACATCGCGCGCCGCATTCGCGCTTTCAGAGGTTCTACGCACGGTGGCGGTGATTTCATCCAGCGCCGCGGCGGTTTCCTCCAGGCTGGCCGCCTGCTGTTCCGTGCGGTGGGAAAGATCGTCCGACGCCTGACGGATCTCCCCGGCGCCGGCGCGCACACCATGGGTGTTGTGGGCGATCGAGCCCATGGTTGCCTCCAGCGTTTCCATGGCATGGTTGAAATCGCCGCGCAGTTTTTCGTATTCAACGGCGAAATTCGCGGTCAGACGGAATTGCAAATTACCCAGGGCGAGGCGTTCCAGCCCGGCCGCCAGCGAATCGACAACGAATTTCTGCTGTTCGAGAAAGCCGGTTCTGGCCTGTTCGTCGGCGGCGCGCTGCTGCTCGGCCTTGCGCGCGGCTTCCTGGGCTTTTTTCTCAAGGATGAGCTTCTGCAAAGCGGATTCTTTGAAGATTTGCACAGTGTGCGCCATGCTCCCGACTTCATCCTGGCGGTCGCGCCCGGCTACATCCACCTGTAGATCGCCGCCGGCCAGGCGCTCCATGCTGCCTTGAAGGTTCTGCAATGGGTTGATGATCCAGCTGTTGATGGCGAAGAAGGCGGCGATGACTGCACAGGCCAAACCACCGATGATAATAAGGAATGTGAGCATGACGGTTGTGCCCGCGCTCTGATCCAGCGCGGATGCCGCGTCGTTGGCCTGGATTTGGAGTTTTGAGCGCTCCGCGGTCATGGCGGCGGCGAAGGACTGAAAACCGGGCATGCAGGAAGTGATGAACTCCTGCTGTGTGGTCACGTCTTCATTGGTCGTCGTGGCGGCGATGGCGTCAGCAATGGTTTTCGCGCATGTCGAATTGATCAACTCGTCGCCTTGCTTCTGCAGGATTTGCAGAGCTTGCGCCTCGGCCGGGAGCAAACGCGCGGCGCTTGCCAGATGTGTGTCAAAAGCGGAATGGTCCAAGACGAGCCGTGACCCGGCGTTGCTGGTGTTGGCGATGAGCAGAAGGCCGATGTCCGCCTGCATTGCGCTCATATGCCGATTCGATTGCATGAGCAGACCCGCCACCGCGCCGGTTTTTTCAATGACCTGCCGGTAGCCCGTGGCGATGCCCCGCAGCTGCCCGGTTGCGTAAAACGCGCCGCCGACACCAAAAACGCCGAAAAACCCCAGAATAATGAGGGATTTTGCAATAATTGGCAGATTTTTCACGCGGCGGCTCCTTGCTCGTTTCACGCAGCCCGCAATAGCGCCTCCGCCGCAAGCTGCCCCTATGTCATGGGACTGACTATGCCGGGTGAGGTTTAATGTTTCGTATCCAAGTTGAGGATTTGGTGGCGGGGCAGACGCGCGCTGGGCCTGCCACGTTGCCGCGGCAAGCCCGGGGATTGATACCAGTCAGCCTTAAGGCTGACTGGTATGCGCGCGGGGCTGGTGGGGCGGCCGCGCGCAAAATCAATAGCTTATACCAGCCCGCCACCAAACCCAGAGAGTCAAGCTCTTGGCGGGCTGGTATGAGTGTTCAAAACAGATGCGGCCCCTTGCGCGGGGCCGGGTTCAGTTGCTGAAAATGCGCTTCCAGACGGA
>NZ_JAQTZC010000083.1 GCF_028687955.1 Acidocella sp. | reverse complement strand
GGCAGGCGAACATCACCAAAGAACTCATCGAGATCATCTCCGGCGCTGAAGCCGTTTAAGGTAGAGAGAAAATGGCAAGCAATAACACTGGTCGCGTCACGCAAATCCTGGGCGCCGTCGTTGACGTGCAGTTCGAAGGCGAGCTGCCCTTCATCCAGAACGCGCTGGAAACCAAAATCGGGGGCCGCACTTTGGTGCTGGAAGTCGCGCAGGAAATCGGCGAGCGCACCGTGCGCTGCATCGCCATGGACACGACCGACGGCATGGTCCGCGGCGCGGAAGTCTCCGACACCGGCGCCGCCATCTCCGTCCCCGTCGGCCCCGGCACGCTGGGCCGCATCCTCAACGTCATCGGCGAGCCAATCGACGAGCGCGGCCCCATCGTGGCAACAGCCCGCATGCCGATCCACCGCGACGCCCCGGCCTTCGAGGAACAATCCGCCTCGGCTGAAATCCTCGTCACCGGCATCAAGGTGGTCGACCTGCTGGCCCCCTACCAGAAGGGCGGCAAGACCGGCCTGTTCGGTGGTGCAGGTGTGGGCAAAACCGTGCTCATCCAGGAGCTCATCAACAACATCGCCAAGGGCCACGGCGGCGTGTCCGTGTTCGCGGGCGTGGGTGAGCGCACCCGTGAAGGTAACGACCTTTACCATGAAATGATCGACGCCGGCGTTATCAAGCTGGGCGAGAACAACACCGAAGGCTCGAAAGTGGCCCTGGTGTACGGCCAGATGAACGAGCCGCCGGGTGCGCGCGCCCGCGTCGCGCTCTCGGGCGTGACCATGGCCGAATATTTCCGCGACGTCGAAGGCCAAGACGTGCTGTTCTTCGTGGACAACATCTTCCGCTTCACCCAGGCCGGCGCCGAAATGTCCGCGCTGCTGGGCCGCATCCCCTCCGCCGTGGGCTACCAGCCCACCCTGGCGACCGACATGGGCGCCCTGCAAGAGCGCATCACCTCCACCAAAAAGGGCTCCATCACCTCGGTGCAGGCCATCTACGTCCCCGCTGACGATTTGACCGACCCGGCGCCCGCCACCTCCTTCGCCCATCTGGACGCCACCACGGTGCTCAACCGCGCGATCTCCGAAAAAGGCATCTACCCGGCGGTTGACCCGCTGGATTCCACCTCGCGCTCGCTCGACCCCCGCATCGTGGGCGAGGAGCACTACCAGGTCGCCCGCGACGTGCAGCGCATCCTGCAAACCTACAAATCCTTGCAGGACATCATTGCCATTCTCGGCATGGATGAACTCTCCGAGGACGACAAGCTGGTCGTGGCGCGCGCCCGCAAAATCGAGCGCTTCCTCTCGCAGCCCTTCCACGTCGCAGAAGTCTTCACCGGCTCGCCCGGCGTGTTCGTGAAGGTCGAGGACACCATCCGCAGCTTCAAGGCCATCGTCGCCGGCGAATACGACCACCTCCCCGAAGCCGCCTTCTACATGGTCGGCACCATCGAGGATGCGGTCGCCAAGGCCGAAGCCATGGCCGCGAAAGCTTGAAAATGCCACTTGTCCTGGAAATCATCAGCCCGGAGAAGCTCCTGCTGTCGCAGGATGTCGACATGGTCGTCATCCCCGGCACCGAGGGTGACATCGGCGTGCTGCCGGGCCATTCCAAGCTCATCACGGGCTTGCGCGGCGGGCTGGTGGATATCTACGAGAACAACACCATCACCGATCGTTTTTTCGTCCCCGGCGGCTTCGCTGAGATCACGGAAAGCTATTGCGCCGTGCTGGCTGACGGGATCATCCGCCAGTCAGACCTCGACCCCGCCAAGGCCGCCGAAGCTCTCACCGCCGCCCAGGCCGCGTATGACGCCACGGATATGAACAACGCGGATGCCTACCGCCTCGCCACTGACCGGCTGATCTCAGCCCAGGCGATGGTGGACAGCATCGCCCCCTCGCGGGGCGACAAGGTTTAAGGGGCTTCGCCCCTTACTCACCAGTCGGCAATATAGGCGACACTTGGCGGTTTGAAGAATGAACGGATGCGGTCTGGCAAGCGGCGAATTTCGGCGAGCTGTGCTTCGACTTTATCGCGCAATTTTTCGCCTTTGTGTCGTGGATTTCTGGCAACGCCGGTTCGCTTCAGATGGCTCCAGACCAATTCGTCCGGGTTTAGCTCCGGCGCGTAGCCAGGGAGGACGTGCATGGTCAGACGCCCTTTCGTTGAAGCCACATAATCTTTGACGAGCAAGGCCTGCCAAGGGTTGGAACTGGACTATGTCGGGATTTGCTGGGGTGGAGATTTGATACCAGTCAGCCTTAAGGCTGACTGGTATCAAATCTGGCGCGCGGCTGTTGCTGAATTTTGTGCCGCATGTGCGGACGGAATTGCAGGCTTCGCTACTTTAACTTCTCAAACACCACCACGCTCTCAACATTTTCCGAATACGGGAACTGGTCGATCGGCGTGGCTGCGCGCAGCGTGTACCCCGCGCGGTGCAACACGGCGGCGTCGATGGCCAGGGCGGCGGGGTTGCAGCTTACATAGATGATGCGGGCGGCGCCGCTGGCGGCCAAAAAGCGCATTTGGGTGGTGGCGCCGGCGTAGGGGGGGTCTAGCACCACGGCTTTGGCGCCGGTCATGTCGGCGGCTTGCAGGGGGCGGCGGTGGAGGTCGCGCTGGGTGACGCGCATGCGCCCGGCCAGGTTATTCAGGCGGATGGCTTTGTCCTGCGATTGGGTGGCGCTGGCATCGCCCTCATAGGCTTCCACCCGCGCGTGCTGCACGAGGGCGAAGGAGAGGGTGCCGGCACCTGCGTAGAGTTCGACGATGCGGGCTTTAAGGCTGAGTTTGGGCAGGCCCGCGAGCACGGCGGCGATGATGGCCGCTTCCCCTGCCCGGCTGGCCTGGAGGAAACCACCCGGCGGGGGGTCTACCGGGATGCCGGAGAAGCTGATGGCGGGGGTTTGCAGGATGATGGCGGGCTCGGGCAGCTCCGCCCCCGTGGCGATGCTGATGCGCGGCGCGTTATGGGCACGGGCGAAGGCGATGATCTTGGTGCGGTCAGGGCCGGTGAATGCGGCGTCCATCCGCAGGAGGATATCCGGGCCGTTATCCAGCCAATTGATGACAACGGAACCGGAGCTGCGGAAAGCCTGGAGGCTGCGCAGAAGGATTCGCAAATCCGGCAGCAGCGCCACGATTTCCGGCAGGAGCAGCACGCATTCGCGCATGTCCACCACCGCGGGGCTGGCCGTGCGGTGCAGGCCGAGCGAGATGTCACCAGCTTTGCGGGTGGCGCCGAGGTCCGCGCGGCGGCGGCTGCGCAGCGGGGTTTCCACCTGCGGGGACATCGGGGCGTCCACGAACCCGGCCCGGGCCAAAGCCTGAGACAGCGCCAGGGATTTCTGCGGCGCGGCCAGGCTATCCGTGGCGCAGCCGCCGCAGATGCCATAATGCAGGCAGTGGCTCATGGGGTTAGTTCAGGCTGGGGCGGAGAAGCGAAGCGGGCTTGAAGGTCAAGCCGCGATGCCCTCATCATTGTTGCCGCCGGTGGGCTGAGGCACATCGTCTTCCTCGGTCTCCCCCGGCTCGTCCAAAATGGCGGTGAGCGGGCCACGCTTGCGGATGAGCATGAAGGCCGGAACATCGGCGCCGAAACCGCGGACGCTGGGGCCATTGTTGTCGCTCGCGTAGACGGTGCGCGGCTCGCGGCGGCGGGGTTCCTCGGTACGGGCGGCGGCGGCGGGCTCCTCGCGGCGCGGTTCGGCGCGGCTGGCGGCGCGTGCGGGCGCCTTGGCGGCGGGCTTGCCGCGCCCTGTGCGGCCGCCACGGCCGCGGCGGGAATCACCCTCCGCCCATTCAACAATATCCAGCCCTGGGATTTCAATGCGCGGGACGGGCGCGGCGATCAGTTTCTCAACCGCTTCCACGGCCAGGCGGTCATCGGGCGTAGCGATGGTGAAGGCGTGGCCCTCCTTGCCGGCACGGCCGGTGCGGCCGATGCGGTGGACGTAGTCTTCGCTGTGGTGGGGCACATCAAAATTGAACACATGGCTGAGGCCGCCGATATCAATGCCGCGGGCGGCGACATCGGAGCAGACCAGCAGGCGCAACTCACCAGCCTTGAATTTTTCCAGCGTGGCGAAGCGCACGGATTGCGCCAAATCGCCATGCAAGGCGCCGGCGGAGAAACCGTGCTTGAGCAAAGATTTGAGCAGAATGTCGACATCGCGCTTGCGGTTGCAGAAGATCAGCGCGTTCTGCACGTCCTCCGAGCGGATGAGCCGGCGCAGGGCCTCGCGCTTGTCATGCTCGTTGACCAGCACCAGGCCGGAGATGATGGTGGTAGCCACCGAGGCCGGTTTGGAGACGGTGATCTCCTTCGGGTTGCTCAGAAAGGCATCAGCCAGACGGCGGATTTCAGGCGCCATGGTGGCGGAGAAGAAGAGCGTCTGCCGGGTGGCGGGGAGCATCGCGACTATGCGCTCAATGTCCGGGATGAAGCCCATGTCCAGCATGCGGTCCGCCTCGTCGATCACCAGCACGCGCACATCGCGCAGCAGCAGGCCGCCGCGCTCGAACAGGTCGATCAGGCGGCCTGGGGTGGCGATGAGGACATCAACGCCCTTGGCCAGCACCTCCTTCTGGTCGGACATGCTCTCGCCGCCGATCAACAGCGCATGATTTAGCTTCAGATATTTGCCGTAGGCGACGAAGTTCTCGGCAACCTGAAGAGCCAGTTCGCGCGTCGGCTCCAGGATGAGCGAGCGGGGCATGCGGGCGCGGGCGCGCGAGCCGGAGAGAATGTCCAGCAGCGGCAGGGTGAAACCGGCGGTTTTGCCAGTGCCGGTCTGGGCGCAGCCGAGAACATCGCGCCCCATGAGAACGGTGGGGATGGCCTGGGCCTGGATGGGCGTGGGGCGGAGGTAGCCCTTGTCATGCAGGGCGCGCAAAATGGGTTCGGAGAGGCCCAGCGGGGCAAAACCATCGGCTTCCAGCTCGGCCGCATCTCTCACCCGCGTGTCGGCATCGGCTTCATCCCCGCCAGGTTCACCGCTCACGGTTTCATCAGACTCCGCCAAGGCCGGGGCTTGCGCGGTTAGGGCCTCCGCGGTTGGGGCCTCGACAATCCCGCTTACCGCGATGTGCTCCGCGCCGAGGTCTTGAATGGTCTCATCGAACGCAGTGGTCTGTGCGCCGGTCTCAGGAGTGTCTGACAAAAATTGAACCCGTTCGTGTTGTGGTCGTGCGCGCGACAACGCGCCTAGCGCAAACCGCGCTATTTTCCTTAAGCCTCCTATCGGCAAAGCGGGCCGCAAAGTCAAGGTTTACTGCGGCGGCTGCCACCGGCGATGGCCTGGAGGAATCCGGACGGGCTCATTTTTGCCGCCATTTGCGCAGGCGCAGCGCATTGGCCACCACACAGACCGAGGACGCCGCCATGGCCGCGCCGGCGATGGTGGGGCTGAGCAGGCCGAGGGCCGCCGCCGGGATGCCGATGAGGTTGTAAATCATCGCCCAGAACAGGCCTTGCCAGAGCACGCGCCAGGTCTGGCGCGAGAGTGCCAGGGCCTCGGGGACCAGCGAGAGATCAGGCCGCAGAAGCGAAATATCAGCCGCCTCGATGGCGGCGTCTGCCCCCTGCCCCATCGCCATGCCGAGGCTGGCGGCGGCCAGAGCCGGGGCATCATTTATGCCGTCGCCCACCATGGCGGTGATTTTTCCCGCGGCCCGCAGCGCATGGATGGCGGCAATTTTCTGCTCCGGCGTGGCGTGGGCGATGACCTGCTCAATGCCAAGCTCCTGACCCACGGCCTGGGCGGCGGCCTCACGGTCGCCCGAGAGCAGCTGCACGCCGATGCCCATGGCTTTCAGGCGCTCGATCGCCGCGCGGGCGCCGGGGCGCAAAGTGTCCGCGAAGGCGAAGGCGGCGAGGCAGGTTCCGTTCGCCCGGGCCAGATAGGAGAGCGTGGCGGTGGTTGCGAGCTCCGGGACGGTGCCGCCGGCATCCGCTATAAGCGCGCCAGACCCGAGAATATAACGTTGCCCGGCGACGATGCCTTCCACACCCCGGCCCGGCATGGCGCGCACGGCCTCGGCCTGGGGCGGGCTGGGGCGGCGCAGAGCCGCCGAGAGGGGGTGCGTGTCCGACGCGGCGAGGGCCGCGGCGATATCCAGCGCGCGCTCAACGCTGATGCCGCGCAGAAAGGGAATGTCCGTGAGGTGCGGCTGGCCGCTGGTGAGGGTGCCGGTTTTGTCGAACACCACCATGTTGACTTGCGCGGCCGCCTCAATGGCGTCAGCATTGCGCAGCAGGATGCCTCGCTTGGCGGCGGCGCCGGTGCCAGCCAGGATGGCGGCGGGGGTGGCCAGGCCCAGCGCGCAGGGGCAGGCGATGACCAGCACGGAGACGGCGTTGATGATGGCGATGGCTAGGCTGGCGCCATGCAGGAGCCAGCCGAGGAAGGTGAGCGCCGCGATGACCATGACCACCGGCACGAACACGGCGGCCACACGGTCCGCCAGATGCTGCACCCGCGCCTTGGAGGCCTGGGCCGCCTCGATCAGCCGGGCGATGCGGTCAAGGAAGGACTCGCCCGCGTGGGAGGTGACGCGCAGGCGCAGCACGCCATCCAGGTTCAGGGCGCCGGCCAGCAGGTGCTCGCCGGGGGCGCGGGCGACGGGCAGGGATTCGCCGGTGAGCGGGCTTTCATCCAGGCTGGAGATGCCGCTGAGAATCACGCCGTCAGCCGGGACGCGCTCGCCGGCGCGCAGTTCCACCTCATCGCCGGGGATGAGGCTTTGCACCGCAACATCGCCGCGCCCCGGCACATGCGCCAGCGCCGGGCGCAGGCTGTTGAGGCCGGTGATCGCGCTGGCGGCCTCGCGCTTGACCCGGGATTCCAGAAATTTACCAAGGCGGATGAAGGTGATGATGGCGGCCGAGGACTCGAAATAAAGCGGGCCGGTGGTGGCGAAATCCCACAAGGAGAGACCGTAGGCGGCGGTGGTGCCGAGCGCCACCAGAACGTCCATATTGCCCGTGCGGGCGCGCAAGGCCTTGAAACCGGCGATATAAAACCGGGCGCCGAGCCAGAACTGCATGAGCGTGGCGAGGGCGAGCGCCAGCCCGCCCGGCAGGGGAATGAGCATGGAGGCGAACAACGGCGCGGAAAGCGCCACGGCGGCGATGAGCTCCAGCTTCTCGCGCCGGTGGGATTGCGGCCGGGCCTGGGCGCGCAGCTCAGCCGTGTAGCCCGCGCGGGCGACCGCTGCCGTGAGAGACTCGACGCTGGTGCCAGAGTCAGCGAGCAGATGCGCGCTCTCGGTGGCGAGGTTGACCGCGACGCTCTGCACGCCCGGAACCTTGCCAAGGGTTTTCTCCACCCGGGAGACGCAACTGGCGCAGGTCATGCCACCGATGGCGAGGTCGATTGTTTGCGCGGGCCTGATAGGCTGATCCATGCGAGACTATGTGGCGCCCACGGCGGCACGGTCAAGCCTTGACCGCGCCGCCGCGCCACCCCTTATAAAAGCATCAGAATTTGGAGAAGATCATGGCCAGCGAGACGACATTGGAAGTTAGCGTACCGGATATGGATTGCTCATCATGCGTGCGCGCGATCACCTCGGCCGTGCATGAAATTGACCCGCAGGCCACGGTTGCCGCTGATCTGCAAAGCAAAAAGGTGGTCATCGGCGGCAATGGCGCGGCGGAGAGGTTCGTCGAGGCGATCCGGGGCGCCGGTTTCAGCGTGGCGGCGCAGTAATACCAGTCAGCCTTAAGGCTGACTGGTATAACATGCGATAATTGCAAATTGACCCGTTTCGAGAGCCAATTTGCAGTCCGAAGTGCCCTCTGCGCTTATCATTGAGAGGCGGATTCGGCGGGCGGCTCAGTCGTTAGCCGGATAAGCGGCCATTAATTTTTTCTGATACCACCAGAGCGAGGCCAGCTTGAGCAGGCCGGAGGGGCGCAGGCCGCGCGCGCGGATGGCGGCGCCGATTTTGAAGGATTCGCCATAATGAAAGAACTGCGTGGCGTAGGCGGCGCGCAGAGTCATCTCAGGGTCCCAGATATGGGTGGCCTCCGAGCCGC
>NZ_JAQTZC010000082.1:5595-8097 GCF_028687955.1 Acidocella sp. | reverse complement strand
CCGTTGCCGTCGTAGTTATGCGCCAAGCCGTTGAACTGGGTGTAGAAGGTGTCTTCAATGAAGAACTTGGCGTTCACCCAGGGGAAGAACTTGGGGCCATCGGTATTGAACGGATAGTAGTCCAGCTCGGTGGTGTAGCTCTGGGTGTTAGGTTTGCCGTTGGCGTTGCTGGTGCCGGTGTTATAGAGCCCGGTATCGGCATTGCCGGTGATGCTGTCATAAGCCTCCGACACGCCGAACATCTGGTGCCAGAGATAGGAGGCATTCATTGATATGCTGTCCAGCGAATCATTCGGGTTGGCGGTGATCCCGAGCGGATAACTTGCAGACCAATGCTGGAATTCATGCGCATAGGCCGCCTGCACGGAGAACGCCTGCTTTACGGTGATGTACTGATATTGCGCATCCACGCCCACATCGGTCAGCGTATCCGTCGGCCCATGGGTGTAACCGGAGGCGTAAGGATGATCAACCAGGCCGGAGGTGCCGATCTCGATTGATTGCTTCCAAGAGCTGTGCTGCAAGGCAAAGCGCCAGTAGGGGATTGGCCCGGAGATCGCGGCTTCGGGCCCAACGCCCAGCATGTAGGCCGTGTGGTTCGGTACGGCCTTGTACAGATCGAACTCACCGTACAGCAGATCTGATGGTGTGACGTTGAGCGCGCCGTAACCGCCCACGCCAGCCACGGCCTGCGCCAGCGCCGCGGTCTGCAGCCCGGCGGTCTGGCCAACACCCAGCGCGGCCGGGATGAAGGGATAACCCCAGGCCGGCAGCGTGTTCCACAAATCCGTGAGACCCGGTGCGTTGTTGAAGGTGAAGCCGTACACCAAGCGTCTGTTGCCGATGTTGGTCATCTGCACCAGGCGAATGTCCGTATTATCCCAGTGGAATTGATGGCCGATACCATCGTAGGTTCCTTGAATGAAACCACCGAGGCCGATCTTGCCATCAAGCGCGCCGCCATAGAACAGGCTGGTTTGCTGGATCGACCAGGCATTGTTGCTCTTGAAATCAGGCGCCAGACCACCCAGCACTTTATCGTGCAGCTGGGTAAAGCCCGCCTGCATCATGGCCGCGAAATTTTTGATGTCCGGGAAGGTGCCGCCTTGCACATAGCCGTCCATCTTGAAAGCACGGCCAAAAGGGGTGAGTTGTGGAAAACCAATGTGGCAGGCCGAACAAGGCATACCGGTCTGCGCCGCGAAGGCGGGGATCGCCCTGGCTTCCCGCGGCATCGCCGTTATCGCCGCTATGCCAGCCAATGCGCCCACCGCACGCACCCAATTCAATCTGCTCCGCTTCATCGCGCTCTCCTGCTAAATGATGGCTGATGATCTGCCAGTATGAACGATCGGCAACCTTGATCTATCGCAAGAATGCGCCGTCTGGGACAAAACAGTTCCGAATGAACATTATTCTGAAAACCGCGCGGCAAATTTGTCACAGCTGGGGGCGGCGGGGCGGATTGGTCTTGCCGTGGGCGCGCGAGTTCGGCAGAGATCGGGACATGCCAGACCTCGACCAGCTTTTGAATTCCCGCGGCAAGACCGCTGAACTCGGCGCCCACGCCATTGCCGCCTGTTTTGATGCCACCGGCCGCAACTGCGCCTTCGCCATGGGCGACGGCAGCCTGTGCATGGCCACGGCTGAAGCCTGGGCCAGAATCCCGGCGCATCACGGCGCCGTGCTCTCGCTGGCGCGGCACCCGGTGACGGGGGGATTTATCACCGGCGGTGATGACGGCCGGTTGCTCGCCGTGGGGCTGGACGGCGCGATTGATGAAATTGCCCACTGCGGCTCCAAATGGGTGGAGCATGTGGCGAGCTACGCCGGAAAGACCCCGCTGCTCGCCGCCGCCGCCGGGAAGACTCTGTATCTGTTCAACGACAAAGGCGAGGCGCTGCGCGCTCTGCCCCACCCCAGCACCGTCACCGGCATTGCCTTCGACCGCAAGGGCAAGCGGATCGCCGCGTCACATTATAATGGCGCATCGCTGTGGTTCACCGCTTCCACCTCGGAGACGCCGCGCAAACTGGAGTGGAAGGGCAGTCATACGGGAGTCGCCATTCATCCGCAGGGCGACGCGCTGGTGACCTCCATGCAGGAAAACGCCCTGCACGGCTGGACCCTGCCGGAAGGCAAGCACATGCGCATGGCGGGCTATCCGGCCAAGTGCGAATCGTTTGGCTTTACGCACTCGGGACGCTGGCTGGCCACCGCGGGGGCCGATACCATCGTGCTGTGGCCCTTCTTCGGCGGCGGGCCGATGGGGAAGGCCCCGCTGGAGCTTGGCATGGGCGACGGCATCGCAAAGCGCATCGCCTGCCACCCAGCGACCGAGGTGCTGGCCGCCGGGTTCAATACCGGCCTGCTGCTGATCGCAGATGTTGCACAGGAACACATCCTGCCGGTTTGCGGGCCGGGACGCGGCGCCATTACCGCACTTGCGTGGAACCCCTCTGGCTCGCACCTGGCCTTTGGCACCGAGACCGGGTTCGCCGG
>NZ_JAQTZC010000082.1:0-5495 GCF_028687955.1 Acidocella sp. | reverse complement strand
CCATCTCCTGGCCATATCCGCCCGGCCTCTTGGCGCGGCCGCCCGGGTTCACTAAACACAGGCCATAATGTCAGACACTGAAACCACCCGCTACGATTTCACCACCGCCGAGCCGCACTGGCAGGCCGCCTGGGAGGCTGCCGGACTGTTCAAGGCCGCGGACACCCCCGCCACCGGCAAACCCAAGTATTATGTGCTGGAGATGTTCCCCTACCCCTCCGGCAAAATCCACATGGGGCATGTGCGCAACTACACGCTGGGCGATGTCGTCGCCCGCTACAAGCGCGCCAGCGGATACGATGTCCTGCACCCGATGGGCTGGGACGCCTTTGGCCTGCCGGCTGAAAACGCCGCCCGCCAGCGCAAGACCGGCCCCGCGAGCTGGACCTACGCCAACATCGCCACCATGCGCGGCGAGCTCAAGCGCATGGGCCTCTCGCTCGACTGGTCGCGCGAGTTCGCCACCTGCGACCCTGCGTACTACGGCCAGCAGCAGAAAATCTTCCTGGATTTCTGGGCGGGCGGCTTGGTCGAGCGGCGCATGAGCGCGGTGAACTGGGACCCGGTGGACCATACCGTGCTGGCCAACGAACAGGTGATCGACGGGCGCGGCTGGCTCTCGGGCGCCCCGGTTGAAAAAAAGAACCTCTCACAGTGGTTCCTCAAGATCACCGATTACGCCGAGGATTTGCTGGAAGGTTTGAAGGACCTGCCGCGCTGGCCCGAGCGGGTGAAGCTGATGCAGGAGAACTGGATCGGCCACTCCCAGGGCGCGGACGTCACCTTCGCCCTCACCGCGCCGGTTGGTGGTATTGCTTCGGTTACAGTCTATACCACGCGGCCGGACACGCTCTTTGGCATGTCCTTCCTCGCCATCGCGCCCGAGCACCCCATCGCCCGGGTGGTTGCGGAGTCCAGCCCGCAGGCCGCCGCCTTCCTGGCTGAATGCGCCGCCCAGGGCACCTCGGAGGCCGCCATCGAGCAGGCGGAGAAAAAAGGTTTTGATACCGGGCTGCGCGTGACCAACCCGCTGAACGGGCAGACCTACCCGGTCTGGATCGCCAATTTCGTCCTCATGGACTACGGCACCGGCGCCATTTTCGGCTGCCCTTGCGGCGATGAACGCGATTTCGAGTTCGCCGCCAAATATGCCCTGCCCATCCCCATCGTCGTCGCCCCCAGCGTCGACTCCATCCCCGAAAAACTGACCAAGGCGCTGGACGGCGAAGGCATCATCGTCAACTCCGGCTTCCTCACCGGCCTGCCCACCGCCCAGGCCAAGCCCGCCGCCATCGCCGAGCTGGAACGCTTGGGCGCTGGCAAGGCCGTGCAGAACTGGCGCCTACGCGACTGGGGGATTTCCCGTCAGCGCTACTGGGGCTGCCCGATCCCGGTGATCCACTGCGCCGCCTGCGGCCCGCAGCCGGTGCCAGCCAGCCAGCTCCCGGTCATCCTGCCCCAGGACGTCACCTTCGATCGCCCCGGCAACCCGCTGGACCACCACCCCAGCTGGAAGCATGTGCCCTGCCCCCAATGCGGCGCCGCCGCCACGCGCGAGACCGACACGTTCGACACCTTTGTGGACAGCTCCTGGTATTTTGCCCGCTTCACCGCCCCGCACGCGGCCACGCCGACCAATCTGGCGGCGGTGAACCACTGGCTGCCGGTGGACCAATACGTCGGCGGCATCGAACATGCGATTTTGCACCTGCTCTATGCCCGCTTCTTCACCCGCGCGATGCAAAAAACCGGGCATGTCGCCCTGGCGGAGCCCTTCGCCGGGCTGTTCACCCAGGGCATGGTGACCCATGAATCCTACAAGGATACGCAAGGCAACTGGCTCTACCCCGAAGAGGTGGTGAAAACCCCCGAGGGCGCCAAACATGCCGGAACCGGCGAGCCCGTCACCGTCGGGCGCATCGAGAAAATGTCCAAATCCAAGCGCAACACGGTGGACCCCGGCGTCATCATAGACCGTTTCGGCGCCGACACCGCACGCTGGTTCGTCCTCTCCGACAATCCGCCCGAGCGCGACGTTGAGTGGACCGAGTCCGGCGTTCTGGGCGCCAACCGCTTTGTCCACCGGCTCTACCGCCTGGCCCTGGCCATCGCCGCCGAGCCGCGCGCCGAAACGCCCGAAACCTTCACCGGCGAGGCCAAAAAGCTCCGCCAGCTCACCCACCGCACCATCGCCGCGGTGAGCGAGGCGCTGGATAATTTTACCTTCAACCTCGCCGTCGCGCGGATTTACGAACTTTCCGGCGCGCTGGCCGGGGCCTCGCCCGCCGATCCCGGATTACTTTGGGCACGGTTCGAGGCGATCGAGACCCTCGCGCATCTGATCGCGCCGATGATGCCGCATCTGGCCGAGGAAATTTTCGCAGCACTACGCCCGGGTGCCGGGCTGGTGGCGGCCAACCCCTGGCCGAAAGCCGATGCGGCCTATCTCACGGTTGATGAAGTCACCGTCGCAGTGCAGGTGAACGGCAAGCTGCGCGGCACCGTGCTGCTGCCCGCCGGCGCCAAGGCCGATGTGGCGTTGCCGATTGCCAAGCAGGCTGTCGCAAGCGCATTACTGGGCCAGACCATCGTGAAAGAAATCTGCGTGCCGGACAGGATCGTGAATTTTGTCGTCAAACCCGCGTAGGCTGCTGCCCCTCCTGGGCATGCTCGCCCTTGCCGGGTGCGGCTTCACGCCGCTGTACGGCCAGAGCGGGCGCGTCAGCGTGGCGCAACAGCTCGATACCGTGGCGGTCGGCAACATCCCCGAGCGCCCCGGCCAGATGCTGCGCGAGAGCCTGGAAACCCAGCTGCACACCGCCGGCGCGCCAGACCGCGAACTCTACAGCCTCACCGTGGACTATACCATCGCCACCGCCGGCATCGGCGTGCAGCAGGACACCGCAACCACCCGCAACCGCCTGACCGCAACGGCCAACTGGGTGCTCAGCCCCATCGGCGGCGGCGCGCCGCTCGCCACCGGCACGGCCACCACCGAGAACGCGGCCAACGTCATCGACCAGCAATATTTCGCCCTCACCCTGGAGACCGGCACGGTGGACCAGCAGCTGGCCAGCACCATCGCCGCGCAGATCACCAGCCAGATTGCCGCGTATTTCAAAACCCATCCGAGCGCATGAAGCTTGAGGCCGGGCGTACCGAAGCCTTCCTGAAAAACCCGGGCACGCCGGTTGTGCTCATCTACGGCCCGGATTCCGGCCTTGCCGCTGAGCGCGGGCTGGCGCTGGTGCGCGCCCTCCCCGGCGCGCTGGAAGACCCCTTCCGCTACACCGAACTGCACAACCCGGATGCGGCCACCCTGCTGGCGGAAGCCACCGCCGCCTCGCTCACCGGCGGCAAGCGCGTGGTGCGCGTGCGCGACGCGCACGAGACCCTGGTGAAGCCGCTGGAGGCGCTGCTGAAAGCCCCGCCGGACGCGCTCATCATCCTGGAGGCCGGCGAGCTGACCGGCAAATCCAAACTGCGCGCACTGGCGGAGAAATCCCCCGCCGCCACCGCCATCGCCTGCTACGCAATCGACTCCGCCCGGCTGCCCGGCGTGATCACCGCGCGGCTGCGGGCGCAGAATATCAGCATCGACCAGGATGCCGCCACCTGGGTAGCCAACAACGTCTCCGGCGAAGAAGGCCTGCTGCGCCAGGCGCTGGAGGTGCTCGTGCTCTACGCCGGGGCGGAGCCGCGCCTCAGCCTCGCCGATGTCTCCGCCGCCCTGGCCGATGGCGGTGATACCTCGGTGCAGGAGGCCATCGACGCGACCATAACCGGCGACCCCGCCGCCACTGACCGCGCGCTGGCCCTGGCCTATGACGAGGGGCAGTCCCCGGTCGGCATATTGCGCATGCTGCTGGGCGAGCTGATGCGCCTGCGGGTAGCGGCCGGGGCCATCGCGCAAGGCGCCTCCACCGCCGAGGCAATGGCCGGGATGCGCCCGCCGGTGTTCTTCAAGCGGCAAAATCTGGTCACCCGGGCGCTTAACATCTGGTCGCTCCCCGCCCTTACCGAGGGCATTGCCGCCAGCTTGCGGGCCGAGGCCGCCTGCAAGCAGACCCTCACCCCCGACCAGGCGTTTTGCCGCCAGACCATGCTGGCCTTGGCCTCGCGCGCCCGCAACGCGGCGCGGCGATAATGCGGGAAGCGGCGAGCAATGTGCCAAACCGGCCACAGCTATCTGATATTATTAAGGAATTACACACAAACAATTGACAGTTCCATAAGGAAAGCCTGTCATCAATCATGAGCGGGCCAGCGCGTACAAGCGCCCGCGGGGAGAAGGGATTTGAAGATGCCGGTACGTGGAAAAAATTTCCGCGCAGCTTTGTTCAGTTTGGCACTGCCGCTTGCGGTGGGGCTGGGAGGGCATTCGGCTTTCGCGTCGGACTCACTTCCGGGTGATGGCATTGCGCCGCCCGCCAATGTCAACATCGGCATGTTCTACAACCTGTTTACCGATGCGTCCGGCATCGGCGCCGCCCATGGCGGCAGCTACGGCAAGAACACCCATATTTCCATGGATATCGTGGTCGGCCGCTATATCCGCACCTTCGATATTGATGGCATTCTCTCCGGCGTGCAGTTTTATGTGCCCTACGTCGGCTTCCTCGGCGGGCAGGAGGCTGGCATCGCCAATATTCCCGGCCCCTATGTGCCGGCCCTCGGCGGGCAGCTACCCGCCTACGGGGCGGGGCGCGCCAACCTCTCGCATAACGGCGGCTTCGGTCAGCCGTATTTCGGCGTGTTCTCCTATGTGCTCGACCACCCGAAGGCAGGCACCTACGGCGTCATCGCCCCGTGGATCGCACCGCCCCTGGCCAGCTTCAACCGCAGCGCCAACCTCAACCCCGGCGAGAACACCTGGACCTACGAGCTGGAGCTCGGCTTTCGTACCGTGCTCTGGGGTACTCCCACCACGCAAAACCTGGCGGTGGAACTCTGGAGCGAGAGCTACATGTTCGGCGCCAACGGGCAATCGGCCTATGTATCGCCTGAGGTCTCGGCCAATAATATCCCGGCGATCTACAGCACCTATAACTATCTGAGCGGCGGGGCGATCCCCGATACCAACCCGCTGCAAGCCAGCCGGGTGGTTCCCGCCAGTTTCCACGAACAACCCTCGCAGGAATTCCGCATTTATCTGCCGTATGAATTCGCACCCTCCATGGGGGCGTTCATCGCGCCGGGGCTGTTCCAATCCTTCGGCGGCAAGCAGACCTTTAATTTGCAGGGCGGCGGCACGCTCGATTCCGGCAACCGCACCAACGAGACGCAGCTGCGCCTCATCGGCGCAACCTTCCTCTCGCCGCGCCTGCAGCTCATGGCCATCGGCGAATACGATCTCGCCTCACACGGCGGCCCGCTGAACCGCAATATTGAAATCCGCCTCGCCACATTTTTCTGAAAGCGCTTCTGATACCAGTCAGCCTTAAGGCTGACTGGTATGCGCGCGGGGCTGGTGGGGCGGCCGCGCGCAAAATCAA
>NZ_JAQTZC010000081.1 GCF_028687955.1 Acidocella sp. | reverse complement strand
CTCTTCGTCGCCATCACCTTTTTTGGCAGCGTGCAGCTCATCAGCATCGGCCTGCTGGGTGAATATATCGGCCGCATCTATGTTGAGACCAAACAGCGGCCGAGCTACCTCATCCGCAAAACCTATGGGAACCCTGATGGAAGCTGAAGCCTATCTCGAGATGGCGGCGGTCGAGGCGCGGCATTGGTGGTTCGCCGGGCGGCGGCGTATTCTGGGCGCGCTCATCGGCAGCATGAAGCTTCCGGCCAACGCGCGAATCCTTGAACTCGGCTCGGGCACGGGCGGCAATTTCGCGTTGCTGGCGCAATTTGGCAGCGTCACCGCGGTTGAGATGAACGAGACCGCGCGTGAGATTTCCAAAACCAGGGGAGGGAAGGCGGCCGTCCACCACGGCATACTGCCTGAGGATCTGCCGCTTGAGGGGCATGAATTCGATCTGGTCTGCCTGTTCGATGTGCTGGAGCATGTCGAGGCGGACGAAGCCGCTCTGCGTGCGATCCGCGGTCTGCTGGCGCCGGGCGGCCGCGCGCTCATCACCGTTCCGGCGCATCCCTCGCTGTTCGGCCCGCATGATATCGCCTTGCATCACATACGCCGCTACACCCGCGCGCAATTTGCAGCCAGGCTGCGCGCCGCCGGGCTGAGGGTGCAAAAACTCAGCTTTATGAACATTGCCCTGGCTCCGCTCGCCTTCGCAGCCCGCTGGCTGGACCGGCTGCGCGGCACGCGGCAGGCCAGCGGCACCAGCATCCCCCCTGGGCCGGTGAACGCCCTGTTCACCCTGGTTTTCGGCGCGGAGGCCTTGGTTTTGCCACGGGTCAACCTGCCCTTTGGCCTTTCGCTGGTGGCCGTGGTCAGCGCCGCCGATTAAAGCTATGTTCGGCCCAGATTGAAGGAGACCGGACATATGCGCTTGAGCGTGATTCAAATGTCCCCAGGGGCGGACAAGGCGCAGAACATTGCGCAGGCCCGCGCCCTGATTGAAGGCGCGATCGCGGCGGACAAGCCAGACCTCATCGCGCTGCCGGAAATATGGACCTGCTTGGGCGGCAGCCGCGAGCAGAAATTCGCCGCCGCCGAGGCGCTGCCCGCCGCCGGTGAGATGGGCGGCCCGGCCTATGAGTTTCTGCGCCAGATGGCCGAGACCAACGGCATTTACATCCACGGCGGCTCCATCGGCGAGTTGGCCGGCGAGCGGCTCTACAACACCAGCCTTGTCTTTTCCCCCGTCGGTGTGGAACTGGCCCGCTACCGCAAAATCCATTTGTTTGACACCACCACCCCCGACGGCCAGGGCTATCGCGAAAGCGCGACCTACGGCGCCGGGGAGGCGGTGGTTACCTGTCACGCTGGCGGCACGCATATCGGCCTCGCCATCTGCTACGATCTGCGCTTCCCCGAGCTTTTTCTCGCCCTGCGCCGCAAGAATGTTGACCTCATCATCCTGCCCGCCGCTTTCACCCTGCAAACCGGCAAGGACCATTGGGAGGTACTGCTGCGCGCCCGCGCGATTGAGACGCAATGCTGGTTCGCCGCCCCCGCCTGCACCGGCATCCACCGCGATGCCGACGGTGAGGCCCGCGCCACCTACGGCCATTCCATGATCGTCGACCCCTGGGGCCATGTCGTCGCCAAAGCCTCCGATGGCATCGGCTGGGCCACCTCGCGTATCGACAAAGCCTTCACCGCCCGCGTGCGCGCCAATATGCCGGTGCTCGAACACCGGAAGCTCGTTTGAAAATCGCCTTCATCGCCGCGCGGACCGAGATCGCCGAGGCGGCCCAGGCGCGGCTGACAGCCACTTATGGCAATTGCGATCAGCGTGAGGCGGATGTCATCGTCGCCCTGGGCGGCGACGGGCTGATGCTTGAATGTTTGCATAAAATGCTGGGCACCAGCCAACCCGTTTACGGCATGAACTGCGGCTCTGTTGGCTTCATGATGAATGAATTTCTGGAGCCGGGCCTACAGGAGCGCATTGCCCGCGCGCATCCCAGCGTCCTCCATCCGTTGCGCATGCACGCCATCACCGCCTCGGGCGTGGTGGAAGAAGCCATGGCCCTCAACGAGGTCTCGTTGCTCCGCCAACTGCGCCAAGCCGCCAAAATCCGCATCCATGTGGACCATACCGTGCGCCTGGAGGAGTTGATCTGCGACGGCGTGTTGATCGCCACCCCCGCCGGTTCCACCGCCTATAATCTTTCCGCCCACGGGCCCATCATCCCGCTCAGTGCGAACCTCCTGCCGCTCACCCCCATTTCCGCCTTCCGCCCCCGGCGCTGGCGTGGTGCGCTGCTGCCCTCCACGGTGGATGTGCTGTTTGAAATCCTGGAGCCGGATAAACGCCCCGTCGCCGCGGTGGCGGATTTTACCGAGGTCCGCAATGTCGTCTCCGTCGCGGTTAGCGAGGATCGCAGCGTTGGTGCCACCGTCCTCTTCGACCCTGATCGCGCCCTCTCCGAACGCATCATCACCGAGCAGTTCACGGTATAGCGTCCTGCCCCCCGGCGCCGCCGCGAATGCGGCGGGCAGAAGGGGTAAGCCCATGTGCCTCAGGTATCCAGATTGGCGACCTTGAGCGCGTTGGTGACGATAAAATCCCGGCGCGGCTCCACAATGTCGCCCATGAGGGTGGAGAAGATTTGGTCGGTATCCTCCGCATCGGCGATTTTCACCTGCAACAGGCGGCGCATCTGCGGGTCGAGGGTGGTTTTCCAGAGCTGGTCCGGGTTCATCTCGCCAAGACCTTTGAAGCGGTTGATGGCAAGCCCCTTGCGGCCATAGCTCAGCATGGTTTCCCACAGGGCCACCGGGCCGTGAATCGGCTTGGGCGGACCGTCGATGCTTAATGTGGCATCGGTGCCAAAAAGCTGTGCGAGGCGTGCGCCGCGTTCGGCGAGGTAGCGGGCCTCGGTGGTGCGCAGCACGGCGGCATCCACAGTGTAGCGTTCGGCGACACCGCGCACCATGCGCCCCAGGGTCACGCCGGAGGCATCGGAGGTGACGATCCAGCCGCGTTCAGTGGGGGCGGCGTTGCTGTTCAGCCGTGTTGCCAGCGCCCGGTCGCGCTCCGGGTTGCCCAGCGCCTCAGTGGCCAGAAGGCCGGTGATGGCCATTTGCTCCAGATAGGTGATCGGCAGCAGGCGCGAGAGTGCATTGAAACGGTGCACCACCTGGCCGAGCCAAGCCATTTCGCCGCGTAACTCGTCACCGGCGTAAAGCGTGCCATCGGCGGCGGTGAGGGCGGCCTCGCCCAATGCGCGCTCAAGCAGATAGGTCTCCAGCGCGTCGTCATCCTTCAGGTAGCGTTCCTCATTGCCGCGCTTGGCGCGGTAAAGCGGCGGCTGCGCGATGTAGAGATAGCCGTGCTCGATGAGCTCTGGCATCTGGCGATAAAAAAACGTGAGCAGCAGCGTGCGGATATGCGAACCGTCGACATCCGCGTCCGTCATGATGACAATGCGGTGGTAGCGCAATTTGGTCTCATCAAACCCGCCTTGTTCCGGCTCACCCCGGCCGATGCCGGTGCCAAGCGCGGTAATCAGTGTGCCGATTTCCTGGCTGCCCAGCATCTTGTCAAACCGCGCGCGCTCGACGTTGAGGATTTTGCCCTTCAGCGGCAAAATCGCCTGGAATTTGCGGTCACGTCCCTGTTTGGCGGACCCGCCCGCGCTGTCACCCTCGACGAGGAAAAGCTCGGACTTCGCAGGGTCGCGCTCCTGGCAGTCAGCCAGCTTGCCGGGCAGGGAGGAAATATCGAGCACGCCCTTGCGGCGGGTGAGTTCGCGCGCGCGCCGGGCGGCTTCGCGGGCGGCGGCGGCGTCCATCACCTTGCCGACGATGCTCTTTGCTTCCTTCGGATGCGTCTCGAACCAATGGCTGAGCGCATCGGCCACGGCCGCCTGCACCACCGGCTGCACTTCGGAGGAGATGAGTTTATCCTTGGTCTGGGATGAGAATTTCGGGTCCGGCACTTTCACCGAGAGCACCGCGGTCATGCCTTCGCGCATATCCTCGCCGGAGAATTCCAGATTGTCCTTCTTGCTCATCCCTTGTGCATATTTGCTCACCACGCGGGTCAGCGCGGCGCGGAAACCGGCGAGATGCGTGCCGCCGTCACGCTGGGTGATGTTGTTGGTGAAGCAGAGCATGGTCTCGTGGTAGGAATCATTCCACGTCATCGCGAATTCAACGCGGATGCCATGTTCCTTGGCTTCGCCGATGGAGGTGATGGGCGCGGCCAGCACCGGGGTTTTGGCGCGATCGAGCCAGGAGCAGAACTCCGCGACGCCGCCTTCGTAATGGAATTTGGCTTCCTGTACCGGATCATGGCGCTCATCGCGCAGGATGATGGCGAGGCCCGAGTTGAGGAAGGCCAGCTCGCGCAACCGGCGCTCGAACACTGCGTAGTCGAATTCGGTATGCGTAAAAGTCCCGGCGGAGGGTTTGAAGGTGACTTCGGTGCCGTTGGGCTGGCCGGAAGGGCCGACCAGCTTGAGCGGCGCCATGGTTTCACCGTGCTCGAAGCGGATGAAATGCTCCTCGCCATTGCGCCAGATACGCACTTCCATCCATTCGGAGAGCGCGTTCACCACCGCGGCGCCCACACCATGCAGGCCGCCGGAGACTTTGTAGGAATTCTGGTTGAATTTGCCGCCGGCGTGCAGCTTGGTCAGCACCACCTCCGCCGCCGAGATGCCTTCCTCGGCGTGGATGTCGATCGGGATGCCGCGGCCATTGTCGCGCACGGTCATTGAGCCGTCGCCGTTGAGGGTCGCCTCCACCCGGTTCGCGTAGCCGGCCTGGGCTTCGTCCACCGCGTTGTCGATGATCTCAAAGCCCATGTGGTGCAGGCCTGAGCCGTCATCAGTGTCGCCAATATACATGCCGGGGCGTTTGCGC
Organism: Acidocella sp.; assembly: GCF_028687955.1. Lineage (GTDB taxonomy): Bacteria > Pseudomonadota > Alphaproteobacteria > Acetobacterales > Acetobacteraceae > Acidocella. Next base: position 3,267 of record NZ_JAQTZC010000081.1, on the reverse strand, counting down.
ACGGCATCCAGCCCTTTCAGCACGCTGATGGAAGCGGCGTCATAAGCATCGTCTTTCGGGGTTTCGGGCGAGGTCGGCGGCAGCGGTTCAGACATAAAAGCGGATGCTCCAGAATCGTCAGGACTAGCGCGCTTTATACCCGAATATGCCGCAAAATCCTAATCCCCGGCTTATGGCGCCTCTGTTGAAGGCGTTGCGCCCAGCGCCTTGGCCAGGGTGGCGATCGCGTCGCGGAAGGGGCCGCGCACGGAGGCCGCCGGGGTGCCAAATTGGTTCGCTTTGGGCACGATGCGCGGCAGGTCGGGGATTACCGCATCGAAGCGCATCCCCATATTCTGTTCCAGATAACTCTGGGAGAGCCCGCCTGGCGCTTGCGCCTTGTTAAGCACAACCAGCGGCCGGGAGGTTTGAGGATAGTTGCGCGCCAGGGCTTGCAGCCGCTCCAGATTGCGCACGGAGATCATGCTCGGGTCCATGACGATGACATGCTGCTGCGCCAGGCTCATGAGGTCACGCGAGAAGGCGGAAAGCCGGTTGCCGGCATCCATCACGACAAAATTATACCGCGCGTGCAGCGCCTTGACGAGCGTGGCGCCACTGCCGGGCTTGTAGTCAAAGTCCTTGCCCAGCCCTTCCTGCCCGGCGAGGACATGCAGACGGTCCCCCGCCGGCTGCATGGAACGCTCCAGCAGCAGCTGGTCCACCCGTTCGGGCACCGCCAGTGCCGTTCCCAGCCCGTTGTTGGCGCTGAGGTTGAGGTTGAGCGCGATGGTGCCGGTATACAGATCGGCATCCACCAGCGCGGTGTGGCGATGCAATTCATTGCCGATCAGCCAGGCGAGATTGGTGGCGACGGTGGAAGTGCCGGTGCCGCCGCGTGTGCCGGTGAACATTACGAACCGCCCGTTGCGCCGGTTGCCGGTGTCCTGGGCCATGTTACGGATGATGGGTAGAAAATTCTGCTCCAGGCTCGCCTGGTTGAGCGGTTTGGGGAGATACTCCTTGATCCCCATGCCTTTGGTCACGGTGCGGTAGAAATTCACGTTCATGGTCTCGCCGATGGCCAGCACGGTTGTCCCGGGCTCGACCACCTCGGCAAGCTCCATGACGGCGTTGATCGGTTGGTCCTCGCCGGAAAGGTCGATGATCACGATCTCGGGCGTGGTCATGGCCGCGAGAATTGCCAGGCTGGTGCGGAAATTCACCACATGGATCTGGTTGTTATCATGCAGGTAGGGCGAGAGTACCCCGTGCAGCACGGCCGCGCTCGCCTCATCATACGCGAAGCCGATGAATTTTTCCCGTTTGGGCAGGGCCTGTGGCGGCGGCAGTGCTTGCCCGTAAGCAGAAGGATAGGAGGGCACCAGGCGGGAGACGGGCGGATTCGGAAAAGTTATACCTGATGTGCCTATACCTGACATGTGGGCAATCCTCCGGGTGAGGGGCGCCGGACTTGTCGCCGACATGTCTTTTTCAACAGAACGAGGTTGCCGTGGAGTTAACGAGCAACCCTGGATGGAAAAATTATGAATAAATGTTCGCCGCGCGTGGCTTTCCGCCGCGCGTGGCTTTCGCTATCAGCCGTGTCTCATTCATGATTGGATTTGATATGGCTAAACAAAAGCGTGGCCGCAAGCTCGACGGCTGGCTGATCCTGGACAAGCCCCAGGGGATTACCAGCACGCAGGCGGTGAACAAGGTGAAGCGCGCGCTTGACGCGCAGAAGGCAGGGCACGGCGGCACGCTGGACCCGCTGGCCACCGGTATTCTGCCGATCGCTTTGGGCAACGCGACCAAAACCGTGCCTTATGTGATGGATGGCACCAAGCTTTACCATTTTACCATCCGCTTTGGCGAGGCGCGCGACACCGACGATGCCGAGGGCGCGGTGACGGCGGCCAGCGATGCGCGCCCCACGGATGAACAGATACAGGCGGCGCTGCCGGCGTTCCGGGGCAATATCATGCAAATTCCGCCGGCGTTTTCGGCCATTAAGGTTGATGGCGAACGCGCCTATGATCTGGCGCGCGCAGGCGCCCCGCCGGAGTTGCCGCCGCGCCCGGCGCAGGTGGACCGTTTTGAGCTGATCGGCCGGCCCGATGCCGACACCGCCGAATTTGAGGTGGAATCCGGCAAGGGGGTTTACATGCGCTCGCTGGCGCGCGACCTGGCGCGGGCCTGCGGCACGGTGGGGCATATCGTGGTGCTGCGGCGGCTGCGCGTGGGGCCGTTCCTGGAAAACATGGCGGTTGGTATGGACACGATCCTCGATCCGTCGCATACGCCGGGCGCACTTGCCGAACTTGTTCGGCCGCTCGAGACCGCGCTGGACGACATCCCGGCACTGGCCCTGACGGCCGTTGAAGCTCATGCCCTCTCGCAAGGCCAGGCGATTAACCTGGTTGACCTGATGGGGCGGATTCCAGATGCCGCCAATCCTGATGAAGGGCTGGTTCGCGTGCTGGCGGCGGGGCGCGTTCTGGCGCTGGCCCGACTCTCCGATGGGTGGCTGAAGCCGGAGCGGTTGATTCAACAATTTTCGTGAAGGATATCACGATGTCGATTACGCCAGAGCGCCGCACGGCGCTGATTGCCGAATACGCGACCGCCGAGAATGACACCGGCAGCCCCGAAGTGCAGGTTGCCCTGCTCTCCGAGCGCATCTCCAACCTTACCGAGCATCTGAAGACCCATGCGAAGGACTTCCATTCGCGCCGCGGTTTGCTCGTGCTGGTTGGTCAGCGCCGCTCGCTGCTGGATTACCTGAAGCGCAAGAATGTGAAGCGCTACCAGGATCTGATCGGCCGGTTGAGCCTGCGCCGCTAAATTTTCAAAGGTGAAATGAAAAGCGCCGTGTGGGAAACCGCACGGCGTTTTTTGTGCCGGTGTTTTTGTGCCGGGGCGGGGCTTCACGTGGAGCATTTGTGACGTTCGTGCTGCAATGTGCTGTTTATGAAGTTTAATTTTTTACTTGCACCCCAATTTGTGCGGGTTTGGTGCGGAAAAGGAATGATTTCAGGAGATGCATACCAGTCAGCCTTAAGGCTGACTGGTATGCGCGCGGGGCCGTGCGTGGCGGGTTAATCCGGCGCCATCGCGCTTGTGTTGCGGCTTTTGTTGCGGCTTTTCAACGCTAAACACTGCGTTTCGGTTTCATTGTCTCCGGGATGGTGAAACCCAGGTGTAAAAAACTGTCGCGCATGTGTTTAGGCAGGGGGGCTTCGACGGTTAAGGTGCCGCCGTCGGGGTGGGGGAATTGCAGGCGGC
>NZ_JAQTZC010000014.1 GCF_028687955.1 Acidocella sp. | reverse complement strand
TAAAGGGTTGGGCACGGTATAGGGGCGGCGGTGGTGAGCGGCAACTGCCCCGCAGGACCCACGCCCGGGGTTTTTCCATCCCAGCGGTTTTTCCGCATGCGTCCCCCAAAGGGCAGATGGTGCGCCGGGCAGGAATCGAACCCGCAACCAAACCGTTATGAGCGGTCCGCTCTAACCGTTGAGCTACCGGCGCTTAAAGCTAGCGCAACATAGCGGGGCATGCCGCGTTGGCAAGATGGGCCCCGGCGGGTTATAGCGCCCCAGGAATTCAACAGGGAGTTTTTGACCATGGACGTGAGCAAACTATCGGCTGGTAAGGACGTACCGCGCGACATCAACATCGTGGTGGAAATCCCCGCCGGCTCAGGCGTGAAGTATGAGATCGACAAGGAGAGCGGCGCCCTGATCGTGGACCGCGTGGTCTTCACCCCCATGACCTACCCCGCCGCCTACGGCTTCATCCCCGGCACGCTAGCCGATGACGGCGACCCGGCTGACGCCCTGGTGCTGCTGCCAACCGCCGTCGTTCCAGGTGCCGTGGTCCGCGCCCGGCCGATCGGCCTGCTCCTCATGGAAGACGAAGCCGGCATGGATGAGAAAATCGTCTGCGTCCCGCATGACAAGGTCCACCCCCAGTACACTGACATCAACGAAGTCGCGCAGCTTCCCGCCATCACCCGCGATGCCATCAAACACTTCTTCGAGCACTACAAAGACCTCGAAAAGGGCAAATGGGTCAAAATCACCGGCTGGGCAGACCGCGCCGCCGCCGAAGCCGCCATCTCCGCGAGCCTGACCCGCGCGGCCAAGTAGCACCGGCAACCCGCGAACCAGACCAGGGGGCGCGCTGTCCCCTGGTGTCTACCTCGGCCCCCTCACCGGCCTGGCTGGGAGAATGTCATTCACCTCAAGCAAGGCCAGCAGCCCTTCGATAATCTGCGCCGGGGCCGGCGGGCAGCCCGGAACAAACAGATCCACCGGCATAATCGCCTCCGCTCCACCGGCAATGGCCGGCGAGCCCTTAAAAACCCCGCCATCCACCGCGCAATCCCCCATGGCGAGCACGAGCACCGGATCAGCCATCGCCTCGCGTGCCTGGCGCGCCGCGGCGATCATGTTGTCTCCGGCAACGCCGGTTATCAGCAGCACATCCGCATGCCGCGGGCTGGGCGTAAAGCTCAGCCCGTATTGCGTCAGGTCATAAATCAGGTTCTGCGTCGCCCGCAGTTCCAGCTCGCAGCCATTGCAGCTGCCTGCGGCAACATGGCGGATAGCGAGGCTACGCCCAAGTTTTTCATGCCCTGCAGCGGCAAGCCTCTGGCGCAACGCGGCAACGGCGGCGGGGTCCTGCCTGCGCGGCGCGGCCGGCTGAGAGATACAGTGCTGCAGGAGGGTTTTCCACACCATTACAGATCCACTCCCGAGTAGGAGGCATTGATGGATTTATTGATCAGCGGGAAATCCGCAAGAATCCCGGTGGCGGCGGCGAACTCCACCAACGGCCATTGCAGCGTGCTCGCATCGGCGACAAACACATCGCTGATCGTACCCGCTTCTATGCGCAACCAGTGCCACACAGGCCCCCTGAAGCTCTCCGCCACGCCAAGCCCGCTGCCGCTGCCCGAAGGCGGCGCTATCGCGATCACGGTATCGGGTAAATTGGCCAGCATATCGCGGATCAGGCGGATGCTCTCGGTCATTTCAGCCAGCCGGATGCGGATGCGCGCCACCACATCGCCATCCTGCTCAACAGGAACCTCCAAGCCAAAATGTTCATAAGGCGCATAGCCGGGGGAAACCCGCGCGTCATGGTTCTGCCCGGCGGCCCGCCCGGTAAACCCACCCGCGGCATAGGCCGCCGCCAAAGCGGGCGAAACAATGCCGGTCCCCACCACCCGGTCCTGCAAGCTGGCATAATCCTCGAACACGCGCGTCAGACTGGGAAGCTCGCTCTCCAATGCCAGTAGGGCGGCTAAAATCGCGGTCGCGCCGCCAGAGGAGGTATCCCCCGCGACACCGCCGGGTATCACCATGTCCATCATCAGCCGGTGCCCGAACGCCACCCGCGCGGCCTCGCACAGCGCCTCGCGGTGCAAGGCGAAGCGCGCATCCAGGAATGAGAACCCCGCATCTCCTGCGATCATCCCAACATCGCTGCCATGGTTCGCCAGACGCTCCAACTCCGCCATGATCGCGCGCAAATAAACCGCGCGCGGCGGCGGCGTCATTCCCAGCGCGGCCTCGGCCGCATGCGCGAAGGCAATGCTGTGGGCAACCGTGGCATCGCCTGAAATCCGGGCAGCGAAGCGGGCCGCCAGCCGTGGCGATTTCCCGCGCATCAGCGCCAGCGTGCCTTTGTGGGAATACCCCAGCCGCGCCTCAAGCTTTAGCACCTCCTCACCGCGCAGCGAGAAGCGGAAATGCCCCGGCTCAATGATCGCGGCATGGATCGGCCCAACGGCGACCTGATGAACCCCCTCTCCGCCAGGGCTGGCAAACTCCGGCCAGGGCGCCGTCCCGTCCGCGCTGCGGAAATGTTCGATCGCCGGGCGCGTGTCCGCCGCCCCGATGGCATTATGGCCATGGCTGTCATACGCCAGGCGTTGAAACCACGCCGCCCCTTTATGGCGCAGCGCCGGATAAGCGCCCTCCACCAGCGGCGTCGCCACCAGCTCCGCCGGCTGGTAAAGCGCATAGGCAAACTGCGCATCCGTCCACAGGGCGATGAATTTTCCAGGGTACGCCTGCCAATCCTGCGCTGAGAGCAGCTTCATTGCAGCGCCGCCGCGACAGAGGAAAGCGCGTTCAGCAGAAACCACGGCATGGCAAAGGCAATGCCAAACCCCAGCGCCAGCTGCAACCCGGCCAAATTAATGCCAACCCCCGCCTTCTGGTGCTTCGTATGCGGCGGCGCATGGCCAAACACCAGCGGGCCGACATGGCGGATGATCGCCACCGCGCATAAAACAAGCCCCAGGCCAAGCGGCAGCGACACATAAGGATCGCGCTGAATGGTCTGGCTGATGATGATGAACTCGCTGGCGAACAAACCAGACGGCGGCAGGCCTGTCAGCGCAAAAACGCAACCGCCGAGCAGCCAGCCGAGATATTTATTGCTGTGGATCATGCCGCGCAGATGCGAGAAGCTATAATTTCCTGGCGCCGCCGAGCCGCGCAGCGCCGCCCCGCGCATCAACGCCTGAAACAGCGCCGATTTTATCAGCGTGTGCACCAGCATATGCAGCAGCCCGCCAAAAATCGCCGCCGGGCCGCCAATGCCAAAAGCAAACACCGCGATTCCCGAATGCTCAATGGACGAGAAACCAAAAAACCGCCGCGCATCACGCCGCCGCGAGAGCGAAAAAGCGGTGAGCAGCAGCGAGGCCAACCCCAGCGTCAGCAAAAACACCCCCGGCTGCAACGCCCCGCCGCCGCCGGCAAAATTCGCCTGCATCAAATGCCGGAACCGTAAAATTGCGATCAGCGCGACATTCAGCATCAACGTGCTCAGCGCCGTGGTCAGCGGTATCGGCCCCTCGGCATAGGCATCGGGCAACCAGCCATGCAGCGGCACCAGCGCCGCCTTGGTGCCATAGCCGAACAGCAGAAACACAAACGCCAGCGTCAGCAGCGAACCGTCCAGTTTCGTGGCATGCGCGCCAAGCGCGGTAAAACTCATCGCCGCCAGCCCAGGCCCCAGCGCCGGCTGCGCCGCCAAATAAACCAGCATGGTGCCAAACAGCGCCAGCGCGATGCCCACGCCGCCGAGGATGAAATATTTCCACGCGGCCTCCAGCGCCGAAGCCGTGCGCGAGAGACTCACCCCCACCGTCGCGGCAATCGTCGCCCCCTCCACCGCAACCCACAGCAGCCCGATATTATCAGCGTAAAGCCCCAGCAGCGTGCTCCCCAGCACCACCTGGCACATCGCATGATACACCCGCCAGCGCCGCAAGCTGAGCACCTCGTTGCCGCTCCATACAAAACCAAGATTACTGAGCGCCGTGGTCATGCAAACAAAACTGGTGAGAGCGCCAAAGATCATCCCCAGATCATCGGCATGGATCAGCCCGCTCCCAGGCTCGAAAAACACACCAACCGTAAACCCGAACACAATCACGTTCAGCGCCAAATTCGCCAGCGCCCCCTGCGCGCGCGTGCCAAACACTCCAATCGCGGGCGCCGCCAGCAACGGCAAAAACACCGCCGGCAAACAAAGGTTCATCGTCCGCGCCTCTCGATTTCCTCGATGCCCACCAGATCCAGCGTGTCAAAATGCTCGCGGATTCGAAACAGAAACACGCCGATCACCAGGAAAGCCAGCAGCACCAGCAACGCCACTGAAAGCTCGGCGACAAACGGCATCCCCGGCATGCCGGTGGCCGCCAGCACCAGCCCGTTCTCAGTGGAAAGAAATCCGATCACCTGCGCGATGGCATTGCGCCGCAGCGTCATCACCAGCAGGCCTAGCAACACGACCGAGAGCGAAATCGCCAGATCCTCGCGCGTGAGCGAAACCGCGCTTACCGTCGTCGGCAACACCACCAGCACCGCAATGCCAATCAACCCAACCCCCAGAATCATCGAGAACCCGACCGGCACGGCGGTTTCCACGGCGCGGACCATGTTGAACCGCTGCACGATCTGGCGCATGCCCATGGGCAGCAAAATACCCTTGATGACGAGGGTGATGAGGCCGGTGAGGTAGAGATCCCCCGCCCCTTGCGCGAATCCTTGCCAGAACGCCGCGGCGGAGAGGGTGAGTGCCTGCACCTGATACAGCGTGATCATCGCCGCAAGCCGGCGTTGGGAGAGCATCGAGAACGCGCACATCAGGATCACCCCACCCATCAGATGCGCCAGCGGATAATCCAGATTCATCCACCAATCCTCGCCGCCACGAATAAAAACACCCCGGCGAGCACGCCGAGCAACACCGCCACGCCCAAAAATTCCGGCACCCGGAAGACCCGCATCTTGGCCGTGCCGATCTCAAACAGCGAGAGCACCACCGCCATCGCGCCCAGTTTCCCCGCCCACAGCACCAGTCCGCCCGGCCAGGTGAGAATCTCCCCCGCGCGCGCCATGCCGAAAGGAAAAAACACCGTGCCGATCAAGCACATCCATACCATCAGCCGCAGCATCGCCGCATATTCGAACAACAGCAGAAACCGCCCGGAATACTCCAGCAGCATCGCCTCATGCACCATGGCGAGTTCCAGATGCCCGGCGGGATTATCCGCTGGAATCCGCCCCGTTTCAGTCAGCGCCACGGCCAGCATGGCTGCCAGTGCAAAGCCCAGCGAAACTGAAATGCCCAGTTGCCCGTTCCGGAACGCCGCCGCCACCCCATCCACCGTGGGCGAATGAGCAATCAGCACGAAGCTAATCAGGATCACCAGCAGGGCCGCCTCCGCGAACACGCTAAACAGCGCCTCGCGCGCGGCCGCCGCCCCGCCAAAACCAAAGCCCGACTCCATCCCCGCCAGCATGGTCGCGCCACGCGCCAGCGCAAACAGACCGATCAACGTAATAAAATCGCCAACGTTGGCGGTCAGCAGCCCGAGCGAAAACCCCGGCACCAGCATTGCCGCCCCGGCCGTGGCGGTAAAGCATACAAATGGCCAGATGGGATACAGATCGGTCGCGGTGTCCGGCACCAGCGTGGTCTTATGCAGCAACCGGCGCAGGTTGCGGTATGGCTGCACCACCGGCGGCCCCCGCCGCCCAAGCAGCCGCGCCCGCAGCTTGGTCACCAGCCCCATCAACAACGGCGCCAGAGCAAACACCAAGCCGATATGCAGTAGAGTCGCCACCAGGCGGAGCAGGAACATCCCCATCAGCCCCCCTCACTCAGCCCCAGCGCCAGCAAAAACATCACCAGCGCCACAAACACGAAAGCAAGCCGCTGGCGTATGGTGGAGCGGCGAATATGCTCCGCCACCCGCGTCAGCCGCAGGCTCACTTGCGACAAGGGGAACAACAGATAAGCCTCCGCCGGGTCAACGCCCTGCGGCGCCAGCACCCCGCGCGCGATGGCGCGGCGGACCGGCTCGGCAAACCCGGTGGCACTGGGTTGGGTCAGCGGATCGCCAAAGGGCAACCACGCCGGCGGGCTGCCAAATCCGCATGTCCAGGCCGGCACCTCGCGGGTGCCGCGCACCGCAAAGCGGCGCAGCCCAAAAAACGCGGCGGCGGCCGCGGCCGCCAGCAACAAAAACAGCGACAGCGGCGCATAGCTGAGCGGCGCTGGGGCGGAATTGGGCGCCAACAGCTGGATAACCGGCTCCATCATGCCCAGCACCACACCCGGCAGCAGCGCCACCGGCACGCAAAGAGCCGCCAAAAACCCCATACCGGCCAGCGTCGCACGATTGGCATCCCCGGCGGCGGCGGCGTGCAGGCTGCGCGGGCGCCCCAGAAAACCTATGCCGATCAACCGCACTACGGCGCCCAGCGCCAGCGCGGCGCTCAAGCCCAATCCCGCCAGCAGGGCCGTAAAGCCGATCCGCGCCAGAATCCCACCCGTGGCGGCGGCCTTGATCACGGCATGCAGCAGCAAAAACTCCGGCGCAAACCCCGGCCCCAGCGGCAGCGCCGCCATCCCAGCGGCGCCCGCCAGCATCAGCAGGCCCAACCGCGGCATGCCGCGCATCAGCCCGCCTAGCCAATCCAGCGACGTTGTCCCCGTCGCCTTCTTTACCGCCCCAGCCCCCAGGAACAGCATCGGCTTGAATAACCCATGCGCCACCGCGCAAAGCAAAGCCCCCTGCAGCGCGAGCGACGCCAGATCCAGGTTGCCCATAGCCTTCGCCCGCAGCGCAATCCCCAACCCAACCGCGATCAACCCAACATGCTCAACCGTCGAACAGGCCAGCATGGTCTTCAGCTCAACCTCGAGCATGGCCCGCAGCGCACCGATCAACACCGAAGCCGCCCCAGCGACGATCAGCACCGAACCCCACCAGGGCTGCGCCGCCGCGCCGAACTCAATAAAACCGTAGCGAATGAGGATATAGAGCGAGACCTTCACCATCCCGCCGGACATCAAAGCAGAAACCCCGGCAGGCGGCGCTGGATGCGCGCGCGGCAGCCAGAAATGCAATGGCGCCAGCCCCGCCTTGGCGCCAGCGCCCAGCAACACCAGCATAAACGCGAGTGAGCTCGCAGGCAGAAACACCGCCGGGATCAAACAAGCGGCGGAAAACATCGCCATGCCGGCATACAGAGTCGCCGGCCTGGCATCGCCGCGCAGCACCAGCAGCCACGAAGCCGCGCTCATCAGCTCGAAGCCAAAAATCAGCGTGAACGCATCACCCGCCAGAAGCGTGAGGACCATGGCGCCCGCAAACACCCAGAACGCGATGGACCCCCGCCGCTCGGCCAGCGCGCTGGCCACAATCTGCGGCACGAGAATGCACAGAAACAGCACGGACAAGGCATCAAGGCGCAAATGCATCCCCTGCCCCGGCAAACCAAACATCAAAGCAAAGGAATTACCCACAACCAAGCCATAGCAAACCAGCCTGCGCGCCGGAAGGCGCATACCCACATCCCAGGCAACCGGCCTTCATTAAAAAAAGGCCAGGAGATCAATCCCCTGGCCTTTTCCAGTCATATCAGCGCGCGCCGCCCACCAGCCCGCGCGCAGTACCCTGCGTCATGAATGACGCAAGATACTAGCCGAGCAGCGCGGCAACCGCCTCACGTTCTTCCAGCAGCTCGTTCAACGTGTGTTGAATCCGGCCCTTAGAGAATTCATCGACAGGCAGACCTTCAACCCGCTTATACGCCCCACCCTCGCAGATAACAGGCACGCCGAACATCACATCCTCCGGCACGCCGTAGGAGCCATCGGAGGGAATGCCCATGGAAACCCATTTGCCTTTGGTGCCCAGCACCCAATCACGCACATGGTCGATCGCGGCATTGGCGGCGGAAGCGGCCGAAGACAGGCCGCGCGCCTCGATGATGGCGGCGCCACGCTTGCCGACAGCGCCGAGGTAGGTCTCACGATACCAGGTCTCATCGTTGATCTTGGCGGCGAGCGACTCGCCCCCCACCGCGGCAAAGCGGTAATCGGCATACATAGTGGGCGAATGATTGCCCCACACCGCCACCTTCTCGATATCCGCAACCGCAACCCCGGCCTTTTCCGCCAGCATCGAGACCGCACGGTTATGGTCAAGCCGCAGCATCGCGGTGAACGCGCTCTTGGGCAGGCCCGGCGCCGACTTCATGGCGATATAAGCATTGGTATTGGCCGGATTGCCCACAACCAACACTTTAACCGAGCGCTTGGCGACATCGTTGAGCGCCTTGCCCTGCACCTTGAAGATCTCGGCATTGGCGGCCAGCAGGTCGCGGCGCTCCATGCCGGGGCCGCGCGGGCGCGAGCCGATGAGAATAGCGATATCGACATCCTTGAACGCCACATTCGGGTCATCGCTCGGCACCACGCCGGCCAGCAGCGGGAAGGCGCAATCCTTCAGTTCCATGATCACACCGTTCAGCGCCTTCTGCGCCACCGGCAGGTCGAGCAGATGCAGGATAACCGGCTGGTCCTTGCCAAGCAGATCGCCATTGGCGATGCGGAACAGGATAGCATAACCAATCTGACCAGCAGCACCGGTAACGGCAACGCGAACGGGGGTTTTCATATTTTGGTCTCCGTGAATTTGCGCCCCCCCCTTATCCCTTCGCCGGAGCGGCCTCAACCCCTGTGCCGCAACCCTACCCCACGATCAACGCAATCGGGCAGCTGGCATCCACAATACAGGCCGGCGTGCCCTCCAGGGCATCCCCGTCGGATTGCGCCATGATCGCGCCATTCTCCGGCAAAAAATCAATATGGCTGCCCGCGATCACCCGCACCCCCGGACAGCGCGGCAGCAACCCCAGCGGCAGTGCCGCGCCTGTGAGCAAGGCCGCCAATGTTCCCGGTGTCTCGAACAGCGCCACCTGAAAACCCGGCGCCGTGGAGGCGGCATTGGGCGCCAGCATATATGGCCCGCCATAGAGCCGCCCCTTGGTCACCACCACGCTGGCCGCCTCATAATCCCGGCCATCAACGCGCAGCCGCAACTTTGGGAAGCCGTACGCCACCGACTCCCACAACGACTGCCACACATACGCCCCCCGGCCGATGGCACGCTTGAGCAGCGGCGGCAGCCCCTGCACGACCGCGCCGTCAAACCCCAGTCCCACCATCTGCACAAAGACATGGTCCTGCCCCCCAACCTTGGCCACACCCGGCCAAAGCATCCGGGTCCGCTGGTAGGCCAGGGCGTTGGCAATGCCGCGCGGGTTGGTGGAAAGAGCATATTCCTTGGCCAGTACATTCGCCGTGCCCAGCGGGATCACCCCCAGCGCCGTATTGCTGCCCAGCAGACCGTTCACGACCTCCGCAATCGTGCCGTCTCCTCCGGCCGCCACCACCATGGCCCGCCCCTCGCACGCCGCAGCGCGCGCCAGCACGGTCGCATGCCCGGCATGGCGGGTCTCGGCCACCTCCACCATAACCCCGTTTTCGATCAGCAGATCCAGCACACGCCAAAGTGCTGCCGCCCGCCTGCGCCCCGCTACCGGATTAAAAATAACCAACATCACAAAATTCCCGGCAGACCAGAGTAAACTCGCCTTCTGCCGTGCTCATGTGTCACTGGAATGACCGCACCATGACATAATCATGATACATTCTTTTCAAAAACTTCCAGACTTGAGTCATGGAAACTTCACTGTCACCGGCGCGCGCTCCCGGCCTATTGCCTGAGTCATGAACGCAACAGCGCCCGCCCGCCATATGAATATGACCTCGTATCGCAGTGTTTTCATTTCTGATACGCACCTCGGCACGCGCGGCTGCCGCGCCGAATTCCTCGCTGATTTCCTTAAATCAGTAACATGCGAAAATCTTTTTCTCGTCGGTGACATCATCGACGGCTGGCGCCTGCGCCGCTCCTGGTTCTGGGACCACCACCACGACGAAGTCCTGCGCCTCATCCTGCGCGCGGCCCGCAGCGGTACAAATGTCGTCTACATCCCCGGCAATCATGACGAGATGATGCGTAAATACATTCCCCTCGGCGTCGAGGTCTGCGGCGTAAAAATGCAGATGGAAGCCGAGCACACCACCGCTGACGGCAAACGCCTCCTCATCACCCATGGCGATGCCTTCGACTCCGTGGTCCGCCACGCCAAAATCCTCGCTCTGCTGGGGGACTGGGCCTACACCGTGGCCCTTGGGGTCAATCGCTACTTCAACAACATCCGCGTCAAACTCGGCTATCCCTACTGGTCGCTTTCCGCCTGGCTCAAATTGCAGGTGAAGGAAGCTGTCAAAGCCATCGATCGTTTCGAGGGCGCGCTCGCCGATGACGCCCGCGTCCGCGGGTTTGATGGCGTGGTCTGCGGCCACATCCACCACGCTGAAATGCGCTTAGTGAACGGCATCATGTACCTCAACGACGGCGACTGGGTGGAAAGCTGCACCGCTTTGGTGGAACACCGTGACGGCAAGCTCGAACTCGTGGACTGGGTGGCCCGCAACAAACTCTCGCTGCTCAGTAATGCCAACGCCAAGGCCAGCGCCTCAAAATCCGCTGTCCTGGAAAATTTCGCGGCGGAAATCGCCTCCCTGCCGCGCAAGCCCGAATCCACGCGCGCCCTGTCTGCCGGAGCCTAAGCCGCTGCTCGCGTTTCCTGGTCTGCGCCGCATCCTCATCGTATCCGACGCATGGGAGCCGCAGGTTAACGGCGTGGTCCGCACTCTGCGCATGATCGCGCAGGAAATGCGCGTCTTGGGCAATATCGTCGAAATCATCGGGCCGGATCAGTTCTTCTCCGTGCCGATGCCATCCTACCCGGAAATCCGCCTCGCTGTTTTTCCACGCCGCCGGCTGGAGAAGCTGATCGACGATTTCGCCCCCGACGCGCTGCACATCGCCACCGAGGGCCCGCTCGGCATAGCCGCCCGCGCTTATGCACGGCGCCGCAAAATCGCCTTCACCACCGCCTTTCATACGCGCTTTGCCGAATACCTACATGCACGCATCAAAATGCCGCTGCGCCTCACCTATGCCTGGCTGCGCTGGTTCCATGGCGCAAGCTCCGGCGTCATGGTCGCCACGCAATCGCTGCGCAACGAACTCACCGCCCGCGGCTTTCGCGATGTCCGCCTTTGGTCACGCGGCGTTGACCTTGAAGCATTCCACCCCGAACCAAAAGAAAACTGGAATCTCCCGCGCCCCGTCTTCGCCTACGTTGGCCGCGTGGCGGTGGAAAAGAACCTCCGCGCCTTTCTGGACCTTGAGCTTCCCGGCACCAAACTCATCGTCGGTGACGGTCCGCAACGCAAAGCCCTGGAGCGTGATTATCCCAACGCGCATTTCGCCGGCGCGCGCCATGGCGCAGGCCTCGCCGCCGCTTATGCCGGGGCGGATGTCTTCGTCTTTCCCTCCAAAACCGACACCTTCGGCCTGGTGATTCTCGAAGCCCTCGCCTGCGGCCTGCCCGTCGCCGCCTACCCGGTCACCGGCCCCATGGACATTCTGGGCGAAACCGCAACCCCCGTCGGCGCGCTGAACGAGGATTTACAAAAAGCCGCCCTGGATGCATTGACCATCGACCGCGCCGCCTGCCGCCCGCACGCCCAGACCTACTCATGGGCCGCCTGCACGCAACGCTTCATGGATAATCTGGTCCCCGCGCGGGCGTTTGCACAAACCCGCCCAGGCACCCTCACCCCAACCTGATCGCATCCTCGATCCCAAAGGCGCCCGGCAACCCGCCCTTGGGAAACAACCTGGTAAAATGCCCCATTTTCCGGCCCGGTCGCGCTTCGGTCTTGCCGTAATGGTGCGCAATCAACCCCGGTGCCGCCATAATCTCCGGCCACAGCGCCATATCCTCCGGCCCCACCAGATTCTTCATCACCGCATCGGAATGGCGCACCGCCGGCGGCAGCGGCAGCCCCGCCACCGCGCGAATATGCATCTCAAACTGGCTGCACCCGCAGGCATCAATCGTCCAATGCCCGGAATTATGCGGCCGCGGCGCGATCTCATTCACCAGCAGCCCGCCGGTTGAGGTCACGAACATCTCCACGCCCAGCAGTCCGACCAGGTCCAGCCGCTCCGCCACCGTGCGCGCAATCGCCCCCGCTTCTTCCAGCAGGTCCAGCGGCAGCGGCGCCGGGGCGTAGGTCAGGTCCAGAATATGCTGCTTGTGCTTATTCTCCACCGCGTCAAACGCCACGATCGCGCCATCAACCCCGCGCGCCACCATCACGGAAATTTCCGCGGCGAAATCCACAAATCCCTCCAGCACCAGTGGTTTTGGCGCCAGCCCGGCAAACGCCCCCGCCAAATCCCCGGGCGCGCGCAACATCGCCTGCCCCTTGCCGTCATAGCCCAGCCGCGTCGTCTTCAGCACCGCGGGCAGCCCCAGCCCGGCCACCGCCGCCACCAGCGCCGCCTCGTCATGCACCGCCACCCAGGGCGCCGTCGCAATCCCAGCATCGTTCAAAAACTGCTTCTCCAGCAGCCGGTCCTGGCTCACCGCCAAAACCCCCGGGCCCGGCCGCACCGGCCGCAGGCTCGCCAGCAGCGTCAAACTCTCCGCCGGAATGTTCTCGAACTCAAACGTCACCACATCCACAGCCTCGGCGAACCGCCGCAACGCCGCCTGGTCGGTATAATCCGCCACGGTGTTATAAGCCGCCACCTGCGCCGCCGGCCCAAACACCTCGGGCGAGAATATATGCGTCAGATACCCCAGCCGCGCCGCCGCCATGGCGGACATCCGCCCAAGCTGCCCGCCGCCAATAATCCCGATCACCGCCCCCGGAGCCAGCCTCATTCGAACGGGAACTCCGGCACGCCAGCCGTCTGCTCCGCCCGCAGCGCCGCCACCCGCGCGCGTAACTCAGGGTCGGAGAGCGCCAATATCGACGCCGCCAGCAACCCCGCGTTAATCGCCCCCGGCTTGCCGATCGCCAGCGTCCCCACCGGAATCCCCCCCGGCATCTGCACGATGCTCAGCAGCGCATCCTGCCCCTGCAACGCCGTGGCCGCCACCGGCACCCCCAGCACTGGCAAAATGGTCATCGAAGCCGCCATGCCCGGCAGATGCGCCGCCCCACCGGCCCCCGCGATAATCACCTTCAGCCCCCGCGCCTGCGCGCTGGTGGCATAATCATACAGCCGCTTGGGCGTGCGGTGCGCCGAGACCACCCTGGCTTCATAAGCCACCCCCAGCCGCTCCAGCATCTCCGCCGCATGCTGCATCACGGGCCAGTCGGACTTGCTGCCCATGATAATCCCCACCAAAGCCTGGCTCATGCCGTGCGGTCCGGGATCAACCGGCTCTCCAGCCGCGCAATCTCATCCTTCAACCCCAGCTTGCGCTTCTTCAGCCGCTGCACCTGCAACTGGTCGAGCGGCCCCTGCTCGGTGACACGGGCGATCACGGTATCCAAATCCCGGTGCTCACTGCGCAGGGCATGCAACCGGCGGAGCAGATTGTCTTTGTCTGTCAACATGGCGCGAGCAATAGAGGGATTTTCGCAAACCGGAAACCGGAAAATTTAGCCAAGATTTTAGATGACAATCCCGTGGCAACAGGATTAGCCTGATACTCCCGGCGTTCACCCGGATGGGCAGCTCCGGCTATGCTATGGCAACCTATTTTGGAGGCATTATGAACCTGCAATCGCATCTCGACGCCTTGAAGGGGCGGCACGCCAGTCTGGAAAACAAGATTGCCGCGGAAGACAGCCGCCCAAGCCCGGACAATTCGATTCTGTCCCGCATGAAAGTCGAGAAATTGCGGCTAAAGGAACAAATTGAGCGCCTGAAAACGCAATAACCCCCAAAAACCCCAAAATCGCATAAACATAAGGCGGCCATTGTGCCGCCTTATGTTTACCAACCCTGCTTCAAGCCGCTTCGGTTGAAGGCGGCGCCGGCGGGGTTTGGCCTTCACGGGTCAGGCGCTCATTGGCTGCCGCCACGGCATCATTCAGGTCAGACTGCTTGCACAGCCCCAAAATCACCGGGTCGCGCGGCTTGATATTGCTGCTGTTCCAATGCGAGCGCTCCCGGATCTTGTGGATGGTATCCTTAGTCGTGCCCAACAGCTTGATAATCTGCGCATCAGTCAGATGCGGGTAGTTGCGCAGCAGGTATGCAATCGCATCCGGGCGGTCGTTACGCTTGGCCACGGGGGTATAGCGCCCGCCCTTGCCCTTTTTGGGATGCGGGTCCGCCGCCGCCAGCAATTTGAGCCGCAGCGCCGGGTTTTTCTCGCACCGCGCGATATCCTCGGCCGTCACCTGCTTGTTGGCCACCGGATCGTAGGCATTGATTCCTTGCGCCACCTCGCCGTCGGCAATCGCCTGAATCTCCAGCGGGTGCATGCCGCAAAAATCGGCAATCTGCTCGAAGGTCAGCGCCGTCTTGTCAATCAACCAAACTGCGGTAGCTTTGGGCATCAGGGGTAGGGACATGATTCAAATACCTTTTAACGCCGCAGGCCGGCAGGCCTGGAACGGACACAACTGTTCTCTTGCTGTTCGCAAGTTAACCTTGCGCGGGGTATGGAACCCACGCTACCCATCGGTCAAGATCGTTTTATGACAAATCCTGAAGAAGACCTCCCTCGCCCGTCAAAAAAAATTCTGGTTCCCCCGGTGCTGGATAAGCTCGGGGTGGATGAGCTGGAAGCCTATATCGGTGATCTGCACGCCGAGATCGCCCGCGTCAAAATGGCCATTGCCGCCAAACAGGCCCACCGCAACGCCGCCGAGGCTTTTTTCAAGCGCCAGCCCCCATAGAGCCGTATCCCCCCCGCCGCTTTGCTGTAAAGCAGTTCAGCGGCCGCCGCGGCCGTAAGGGGCAAAGCATTTGAAAATCGCCGTCGGCTACGAACTCATCTATCAATTCCCGCAACCGACTCCGATGGTCCTGCTCCTGGGCGTCCACTACACCCGCGCGCCGGACATTCTGGTCCCTGACGTCATGACCATCACCCCCAGCGTGCCCCGCACCTCCTACCGGGACAGCTTCGGCAACTGGTGCACCCGGCTGACCGCCCCCGCCGGGCGCGTGCGCATCGCCAGTGCCGGCACGGTGGCCGATTCCGGCCTGCCAGATCCCGTTTTCCCACTAGCCGCGCAACACGCGGTGCAGGATTTGCCGGACGAGACCCTCCTGTTTCTGCTCGGCAGCCGCTATTGCGAGACCGACGAGCTGAGCGAAACCGCCTGGAAGCTCTTCGGCGCCACCCCGCCCGGCTGGGCGCGCGTACAGGCGGTGTGCGACTTCGTGCATCACCATATCAAGTTCGACTACATGAAGGCCCGCGCCACCCGCACCGCCCTGCAAGCTTATAACGAAGGCACCGGCGTCTGCCGCGACTACGCGCATCTGGCCCTCACCTTCTGCCGCTGCCTCAACATTCCCGCGCGCTACTGCACCGGCTACCTAAGCGACATCGGCGAGCCCCCGCCCTATTCCGCGGGCGATTTCGCCGGCTGGTTCGAAGCCTATCTGGGCGGTGCCTGGCACATGTTCGACCCACGCAACAACAAACCCCGCCAGGGCCGCGTGCTCATCGCCCACGGGCGGGACGCCACCGATGTCGCCATCTCCACTACCTTCGGCCCCAACACGCTGGAAAGTTTCACCATCTGGACCCACGAGGCAATCTGACTCAATATCGGCACCCGATGGAGAATGCAGATGTTGCAAAGCCTCGCGGCCTTTAAGGAGAACACCACAAGCGCAATCGGCAATGCCGGGCTGCAGCGCGGGCTGGCCCGCGCGAAGCCCCATTTCGCCAAAAAGCGCCAGGCCGCGATAGACCTCCTGCGCGCCGAGCAAACCCTGGAACTCGGCGCCCACGGCCCGCGCCGCCTGCATATCTTGATCCTCAATGGCCAGGGCTAAAGCGCTCTCCACGGCTGACCTGAAGCTCTGGGCGGCCTACAGCCAGACGCTCTCGCGCCTAATGCCCGGAAAAACCCGCCTGCCCGTGGAGCCCGAACCCTCAGCCCAAACCGCCCCCGCGCTTGACCCGCCGCTCAAGCCGCGCGCCCCAGCCGGCCACGCCCCCTATATCAGCCTGGACACCACCCCCACCGGACTCGACAAATCCACCTGGAAAAAATTCGCCACCGGCAAAATCCGCGCCGTCCAGCGGCTAGACCTGCACGGCCACACCGCCGCGCGCGCGCATCACGCGGTCATTCATTTCATCGAGCACTCCTATTCCAGCCAGCTCCGCTGCATCGAAATCATCACCGGCAAAGGCGAGATCCTCTCGCGCGAGCTGCCGTACTGGCTCAACGCCCCCTCGCTGCGCCCGCTCATCCTGGCCATCGCCCACCCGCACGCCGCCAACACCGGCTCGGTGCGCATCCTGCTCCGCCGCCTGCGCGCATGACCCCCTTTGGCGAAAAACTTCGATGCCTGCGCACCGAACGCGGCATCCTGCAACGCGACATGGCCGCCGCCCTGGAAGTCTCTCCCGCCTACCTTTCAGCACTTGAACACGGCCGGCGCGGTGCCCCCAGCGCCGGGCTGATCCACCAGATCTGCTCCTACCTCGGCCTCATCTGGGACGACGCCGACGAGCTGAAAGCCCTGGCCAAACTCTCCCGGCCCCGCCTGAAACTCCACACCGCCGGGCTGACCCCCGAGCAAACCGCGCTCGGCAACCGCATCGCCCGCGCCTTACGCGACCTGGACCCGCCAACCGTCGCCGCCATGCACAAACTCCTGGACGCCGCCCAGGAAGCTACGTCCGAATCGCTCCCGCCGCGCGCAAAAACCCGAGCAAAGGCAGCAGATTCAAACCCAGAATCGTGAAAAAATCCCCTTCGATGGCCGAAAACAACTGCGCTCCCAGCCCTTCCAGGCGGTACACACCCACGCAACCCAGCACATCCTCGCCCTCAGCCTGCAAATACGCCGCGATAAATTCATCCGAGAGCGCCCGCATGCTCAGCCGCGCCTGCGCCACGTCGGACCATACCATCCGCCCGCCCTCATACACGCAAACCGCCGTCACCAGCGTATGCGCCTGTCCGCGCAGGCGCCGCAGTTGCGCCGCCGCCTGGGCCATGCCGCCGGGCTTGCCGAAAACCTCTCCCTCGCACTCCAGCACCTGGTCAGCCCCGATCACCAGCGCACCCGGTTCATCCACCGCCACCCGCGCGGCCTTGGCGGCGGCCAGGGTCAGCGCCAGCGCCGGCACCTCGCCCGCAAACCCCCGCTTCAGGGCCGACTCGTCCACATCAGGCCGCACCACCCGGCAAACCAGCCCGGCCTGGCGCAACATCGCCAGCCGGGCCGGCGAGCCGCTCGCCAGAATCAGCCGCATCCGCGTCTCCATCACCATTTCTCCGGCATCGCCGCCCCTCCACGGAGGCAAGCGGGCAACTGCAAAATTCGGCTCTGTTTTATCCGCATTGACTTCTCCACGCCACCGCATTACCCCGCTGCTGCACTGCATGGCGGCGTAGCTCAGCGGTAGAGCAGGGGAATCATAATCCCTTGGTCGGTGGTTCAAATCCGCCCGTCGCTACCAGTATTTCCCTGGTAAAAATTAAAATTATCAAAATTTTATCAATGGCTTAGCCTCTCACAATCCAGGGCTGCCATTTGGTTTCGTAAGCTCTGACGAGCGCCACCGAGCGCGGATGCCGCGGCTTTTTTGTCCCCCAGGAAGGCGCTTATACCAGCCCGCCAAGAGCTTGACTCTCTGGGTTTGGTGGCGGGCTGGTATAAGCTCTTGATTTTGCGTGCGGCCGCCCCACCAGCCCCGCGCGCATACCAGTCAGCCTTAAGGCTGACTGGTATTAATCACGTCTCCTCGGCCAGCAATTCCTTTTTGGAGAGTTTGCCGACCATGGTGCGCGGCAGGGTCTCGCGCACCTCAACCGACCTTGGCATTTCAATTTTGTTCAGGCGCGTTTGCAGAAATTCCAGAATTTGCGCGCCGGTGGCCTGCTGGCCGGGGCGCAAGGCAACAAACAGCTTCGGCGCCTGGCCACGGTACGCGTCCGGCACGCCGATGGCGATGGCGTCCTGCACGGCGGGGTGCTGGTAGGCCGCTTCCTCGATTGTGCGGGGATAAACATTGTAACCACCGCAGATGATGATGTCCTTGATACGGTCAACGATGAAGAGATAGCCATCCTCGTCGAGATAGCCGATATCGCCGGTGCGAAAGGCGCCATCGATGAAAACCTGGGCTTCTTCGCGCTGGTGGTAGTAACCGGGCATCACCTGCGGCCCACGCGCGCAAATCTCGCCGCGCGCGCCCTGCGGCAGAATCACCACCGGGTTTTCAAGGTCGCGAATTTCAATGGTTGTGCCTTGCAGCGCGCGCCCGACGCTGCCGCGCTTGCCCGTCCCCGGCAGGCTAAGTGTGAGCACCGGCGAGGTTTCCGAAAGGCCATAGCCTTCCAGGATATGGCAACGCGAAATGCGCTCGAATCGGGCGCGCACCTCCTCGGAGAGCGGAGCGCCGCCGGAGACGCAGAATTTGATGAAGCTCAGATCGGTTTTGCCCGATGCCTCGGCGGCGTTGCTGATGGCGGTGAAGAGCGTGGGCACGCCGGGCAGAATGGTCGGGCGGCGGCGGTGAATGGTTCGCATCAGCAGCTTCAGGTCCAGCCTGGGCAGCAGAATAATCTCAGCGCCGATGCTCAACGACAGATTCATCACGGCGGTCATGGCGAAGACGTGAAAAAGCGGCAGAATTGCCAGCATCCGCTCCTCGCCAGGGATAACGCCAGGCAGCGCCGCCAGCACCTGGCGGACATTCACACTGATATTGGCATGGGTGAGCTGGGCGGCCTTCGGCTTTCCCGTGGTGCCGCCGGTGAATTGCAGCACCGCGATATGGCGGGCCGGATCGACCGCGACGGGGGCTGGCTGCGCCAGGCCGGAGGTCAGCCGCTCGAATGTTACATAAGGGGCATGATCAGGAACCCGCGCCAGTTGCTTGCGCTTGAACAGCCGCAACGCGATGGCTTTAAGCGGCGTGAGGAGGGAGGCCATCGGGCAGACGATGACACGCTTGAACAGCCCGCCCGCCGCCAGCTTGCCGATTTTGTCCTGGATGAGGGCAAGATCCATGGAAACCATGATCGTGACATCGGTTTCGCGCGCCTGCGCCTCGATCTCGGACAAGGTATACAACGGGTTGAAGTTAACCACCGTGCCGCCGGCCTTGAGGATGGCATGGTACATGATAACGCTGTAAGGGCAGTTGGGCAGGCAAAGGCCGACATTCACCCCCTGCCTGACACCGAGCTTCTGCAGGCCGGCGGCGGCACGGTTGGTCAGCTGGCCCAGTTGCCCATAACTCCAGCGGCGGCCCAGAAAATCAAGCGCCGGCCGGGTGGCGAACCGGCGCACGGCATCGTCGAGCATGGCAAAGGCCGGCTCACCCGCCGGCTCAAAGACCGGCACCGGCTGCGGCGTGTTCAAACCGTCCATGCCTTCCCCCTCATGATGCCGCCGCGCAGACCCGGTATTGTGGAAGAGTCATCATTCAGCACCGGCGACAGCTCCGTTCAGCCCGCAGCCCGTTTGCCAAGCATACCCTGAACCATATGCCCGGGTAGCGGTGTTTTTCACCCAGCGCAACAAAAATAACGGGGCCCGAGGACCCCGTTTAGCCTGCGCGAACCCGGTTCAACCGGCATCACGCCGGCGCTGCGGCTCAGACCGCTTTAAGATTGATCGCGGCTGCCTTGCCACGTTCCATCGCGATGTCGAACGTGACCTTCTGGCCCTCGTTCAAGCCGCGCAGACCTGCGGACTGCACAGCGGTAATGTGGACGAACACGTCCTTGCCGCCGTCCTGGGGAACAATAAAACCATATCCTTTGGTGGTGTTGAACCACTTAACAGTGCCGGTAGCCATTACTCGTCGTCGCTCCTTAACATTGGCCCGCCGCGCGCCTGCCGCGCGGATTGAGGGACAACCGGGTTCTGGTTAATCTTGTATGCGTCCGGTCGCCGGGAGCGCGTTCCCAAGTCAAGCCAAAGTCGATTGCCCCCAAATCTCGCGCAGAAACCTTTGGTATTGTCAACGACTTCCTAATCCCTCCGCCACGGCACGCCCCTTCCTGAAGCCTGATTTTTCCTGCGGCCCCGGTTCGCTATGTGCTAAAATTTGGGACAGGCTTCCGAAGCCGCGCAATTCTTGGCATAAGCAATCAAGCCTATAATAGATATGGAGCGTCGAATATGTCTGATGCGGATATTGTACCGGTAAAACCAGAAATTGCAGCCGCGGCCCTGATGCCACGAGCCCGTTATGATGAGATGACCGCGCGCGCGGCCTCGGCACCGGACGAATTCTGGGCGGAGGAGTCCCGGCGCATTGACTGGGTAAAGACCCCCACCAAGATCAAAAATACGTTCTTCACCGGGGATGTCTCGATTAAGTGGTTCGAGGACGGCACGCTGAACGCCTCCGCCAACTGCCTGGACCGGCATCTGGCCGAACGCGGCGATCAGGTCGCGATCATCTGGGAAGGCGATGACCCGAATGATTCCAAAAAGGTGACCTACCGGGCCCTGCACGAGCAGGTCTGCCGCCTGGCCAATGCGCTGAGCGCCCAGGGCGTGAAAAAGGGCGATGTCGTCACCATCTACCTGCCGATGATCGTGGAAGCGGCGGTGGCGTTGCTCGCCTGCGCGCGCATCGGCGCGATCCACTCCGTGGTGTTCGGCGGCTTCTCGCCCGACTCTTTGGCCAACCGGCTTCAAGACTGCAACTCCGTGGCGCTCATTACCGCCGATGAAGGCCGCCGCGGCGGGCGCAAGGTGGCGCTGAAGCTGAACGCGGACGAAGCGCTGAAATCCTGCCCGTCAGTGAAAAACGTGATCGTGGTGAAGGCCACCGGCGGCGATGTGGCGATGCAGGCCGGGCGCGACGTATGGTACGAGGATGTAACCGCCGCCGCCTCGCCGGTTCATACCCCCGTCGAGATGAACGCCGAGGACCCGCTGTTCATCCTCTACACCTCCGGCTCCACCGGCAAGCCCAAGGGCGTGCTGCACACCACCGGCGGCTACATGGTGTGGGCGAGCTTCACGCATCAATATGTGTTCGACTACCACCCCGGCGAGGTTTACTGGTGTACGGCTGACATCGGCTGGGTAACCGGCCATACCTATATCGTGTACGGACCGCTGGCCAATGGCGCCACCACGCTAATGTTCGAGGGCATCCCCAACTACCCGGACACCTCGCGCTTCTGGCAGGTCATCGACAAGCATCAGGTGAATATTTTCTACACCGCGCCGACCGCCATTCGCGCCCTGATGCGTGACGGCGAAGGCCCGGTGCACAAAACCTCCCGCAAATCACTGCGGATTCTGGGCTCGGTGGGCGAGCCCATCAACCCCGAGGCGTGGAACTGGTATTACCGGGTGGTCGGCGAGAACCGTTGCCCGATCGTGGATACCTGGTGGCAGACCGAGACCGGCGGCATTCTCATCTCGCCGCTGCCCGGCGCCATCGCGCAGAAGCCGGGTTCGGCGACGCTGCCGCTGCCGGGCGTGTTCCCCATTCTGGTGGATGGCGAAGGCCAGCGCCTGCACGGCGCCACCGAGGGCAACCTTTGCATCGCCGATTCCTGGCCGGGGCAGATGCGCTCGCTCTACGGCGACCACGCCCGCTTCGTGCAGACCTATTTCTCTACCTTCAAGGGTCTGTATTTCACCGGCGACGGCGCGCGCCGCGATGCCGACGGCTATTTCTGGATCACCGGGCGGGTTGATGACGTGATCAACGTCTCTGGCCACCGCATGGGCACCGCGGAGGTGGAATCCGCCCTCGTGCTGCACCCCAAAGTCGCGGAAGCGGCCGTGGTCGGTTTCCCGCACGAGATCAAGGGCCAGGGCATCTATGCCTACGTAACCCTGGTGGCCGATGCGGAGCCGACCGAGGCGCTGCGCAAAGAGCTTGTCGCCTGGGTCCGCAAGGAGATCGGGCCGATTGCGGCGCCGGATGTGATCCAATGGGCGCCGGGCCTGCCGAAAACCCGCTCAGGCAAAATCATGCGCCGGATTCTGCGCAAGATCGCCGCCAACGAGACCGACAGCCTGGGCGATACCTCCACCCTGGCTGACCCGGGCGTAGTGACTGACCTGGTGGATAACCGGGCGGGTTGAGCCCTCAGGGCCAGGGGGCGTTGCCTCCTGGCCGGCCCTACTTCGTGCCAAAAAGCCGGTCCCCGGCGTCGCCCAGGCCGGGGTGGATGTAGGCGTGGTCGTCCAGCTCACGGTCCACCGCGGCGGCGAACACCGGCACATCCGGGTGCGCGGCCTCAAACCACGCCAGCCCCTCGGGTGCGGCGAGCAGGCAGACGAATTTGATCCGCCTTGCGCCGGCCTCCTTCAACATGGTCACGGCGGCGGCGGCTGAGTGGCCGGTGGCGAGCATCGGGTCCACCACGATGCACAAGCGCTCGGCCATGCCCTCAGGCACCTTAAAATAATATTTCACCGGCTCATGCGTCACCGGGTCGCGGTACAGCCCCACATGGCCAATCCGCGCCGAGGGCACCAGATCCAGAATACCGTCCAGAATCCCTTCCCCGGCCCGCAGCACCGAGATGAAGCAGAGTTTTTTGCCCGAGACCTGCACCGCCTGCATCCGCTCCAGCGGCGTTTCGATGGTGATGGGCTCCAGCGGCAGATCGCGCAGCACCTCATAGCCGAGCAGCAACGCGATTTCCCGGCAAAGGCGGCGGAACTCGCCGGTGGTGGTCTCCTTGCGGCGCAGCAAGGTCAACTTATGCTGCACCAGAGGATGATCGATCACGGTAACCATTTGCTCACCCTTCGGCTTTTGGCAGTCTGATCACGAAGCGCGCGCCGATGATGGCGCCTTCCTCATTGCGCCGGTTCTCGGCCGAGATGCGGCCCAGATGCGCTTCGACGATCTGGCGGGAGATGGAGAGGCCCAGGCCGGAATGGCTGCCGAACTGCTCGCTCTGCGGCCGTTCGGAATAAAAACGGTCAAAAATACCGTCCAGCTTGGCATCGGGGATGCCGGGGCCTTCATCCTCCACCGCCAACTCCACCATGCCGCCGGTCTCGCGCCCGCGTAGCCAGATTTTACCATTGGGCGGGCTGAAGGAAATGGCATTGCCAATCAGGTTGCGCAGCACCTGGACCAGCCGGTTTTCCGCCCCGCGCACGAAAAGCCCCACCGCCGGGGCGTCCACCACCACATAGGGGCCGCCTTCCTTGCGGGTGGCATCGTGGATCTCGGCCAGCGTGGCGAGAATGCGCGCCATATCGACGATATCCATCTTGCTGCGCGAAAGCTCGGAATCCAGCCGCGAAGAATCCGAGATATCGGTGATCAGCCGGTCCAGCCGGGCGACATCCTGGGTGATGATGGCGAGCAGGCGCGCGGCACGGGCGGGGTCCTCGACGCGGCTCAGTGTCTCAATGGCCGAGCGGATGGAGGACAGCGGATTTTTGATCTCATGGCTGACATCGGCGGCAAATTGCTCGATCGCGTCCATCCGCGCCCACAACGCTTTGGCCGAGCCATCCAGCGCGCGGGCCAGGGTGCCGATCTCATCGTTGCGCTCGGTTATGCTCTCGGGTAGCGCCTGGGTGCGCGCGCGGCCCTCTCGCATCAGTGCTGCCGCCCCGGCCAGCCGCAGAATCGGGCTGGCGATGGTACGGGCCAGATAGAACGAGACGATGACGGTAAGCCCCAGCGCCAGGGCGAACAGACCGAGGATGGAAATTCGCACCGCCAGCACGGCACTGTCCACCTCGGCGGCCTCGCGCGTCAGCAGCACCGTCCCCACGCTCTGCTGGCTGCGCTGGATCGGCTCGGCGACTGTAATGAGCAACTGCCCCTGCTTGTCGCGCCGCACAAACGGCGGAGCCTCCTGGTCCGGGCCGGCGCTGGTGAGTTGCAGAGCCTGACGCGCATCGGGCTGCCAGCCCAAGGTGGCCGGGTTCTGCCCGGCGCCGGAGCCCACGAGCCCGGTTTCATCAACCGGCCCCGCCACGGACCCCAGCAACTGGTCGTAAATGAAGCTGATCGCGCGGGGGAAAAACCCCTGCGGCGGCGGCGCGGCAAGCGGTTCGGTAACAATCGCCCCGCCAGGGCCGGGATGCACGCGCGAATTGGCGATCAACTCGCCATCCGGCCCGTAGATCAGCGCCTGCGCGTTGGGGGAAGGCTCGGTCAGCTGGTAGAGCAGCGGCTGCGCCAGATCCGGATTGATGGTGGCCCCGCTGGTGTTTTCCTGCACGGCGGTTTGCGCCACGGCGCTGGCGTAAATCCGCGCCTGCTCACGCAAGGCGGAAACCTCGGCGCTGAGCAGCCCCTGCTGATACTGGTCCAGATAGAACAGCGCCGCGAATATCAACGCCACGGGGAGCAGGTTGACCAGCAGGATATCGCGCAGCAGCCGCGAAAGGCGGGGTTTTTTATGCGTCATGCGGCGGCCGGGACGGTCATATGCAAACTTACGCTTCCTTGTAGCGGTAGCCGATCCCGTAGAGCGTCTCGATCTGGTCGAACTCGCCATCCTCGTTGCGGAATTTCTTGCGCAGACGCTTCACATGGCTATCGATGGTGCGATCATCCACATACACGTTCTCGCCATAGGCGGCGTCAATCAGCTGGTCGCGCGACTTCACCATGCCGGGGCGCTGGGCCAGAGCCTTCACCAGAAGAAACTCGGTGACGGTAAGCTGGATGTCCTTGCCCTTCCAGAGGCACTGGTGCTTGGTCTCGTCCAGCGTGAGGTTGCCCCTGGTTAAAACGCTCGCGGGGGCAGCGCCCGACCCCTCGGCCTTGGACGCCTCGTTGCGGCGCAGCAGGGCGCGGATACGCTCCAGCAGCAGCCTCTGGCTGAACGGCTTGGTAATGTAGTCGTCCGCGCCCAGGCGCAGACCCATCAACTCGTCCAGCTCATCGTCCTTGCTGGTGAGGAAGATCACCGGCATGGCCGAGCGTGCGCGTAATTTTTGCAGCAGTTCCATGCCATCCATGCGCGGCATTTTAATGTCCAGCACCGCAAGGTCGGCCGGTTTGGCCAAAAGGGCCTGCAATGCCGACTCACCGTCCGTGAAGGTCCGCACGTCGAACCCCTCCTGTTCCAGCGTCATCGAGACGGAGGTAAGGATGTTGCGGTCGTCATCGACCAGGGCAATTGTGTGTTTCATCTACTGGGACTCATATTTACGGACATAAGTGTCAAGTGCATCGTGGGAGTGACCGGATTATGGCAGCAAATCAAGAGCGGAATTTTTACGCGGAGGCGGCCAGCCTGCTTGCAACCGCGCGGGCGGGCACTCTGGCCACCACAACCCCGGCCGGCCTGCCCCATGCCGCCCTTGCGACACCGGCGCCAGCGGCGGACGGCGCTCCCCTCCTGCTGCTCTCAGACCTTGCGGCCCACACCAGAAACCTGCGCGCCAACCCGGCCTGCGCCCTGCTGATCACCGGCGCCCCCGTGGATGAAAACCCGCAGACGGCCCCGCGGCTGCTGCTCAGCGGCACGGCGCGGATCAGCACCGCCCCCACAGCCCGTGAACGCTTCCTACGGATACACCCCTATGCCGCCCAATATGCCGGGTTCACGGATTTCAACCTATGGCGCCTGGAAGTGAACGACGCGCATTATGTCGGCGGATTTGCCGCTGCGTCCCGGCTGCAGCTCGCCGCATTGCAGCATGAAATTAACCTCATTTTTGAGAAGTATTCCGGTTGATACAAGGTATATTACGCTGCTTATGAAGAAACAGATTGCAGCCAGAGAGGAACGTTTCAACCGTGACCCACATGACCGATCTCGCCAATCTCCATGATGCAGTTCCCCTCGCCGGCACAGGTGTTCGCGTCGCCGCCGCACTGCACGCCAACCTCACCGCCCCGGCTCTCGTGGCGCATTCCCTGCGCAAAAACGAGGGCCGGCTCTCGGCTGACGGCGCGCTTATCGTGCGCACCGGCGTGCATACCGGGCGCTCGGCCGGGGATAAATTTGTCGTCGATGAACCCTCCACCACCGGGAGTGTATGGTGGGGCAAGGTCAACCAGCGGCTACCGGAAAGCAGCTTCGCCATGCTCAAAGGCCGCGTGCAGGCATATCTGCAGGGCCGCGAGCTCTTCACGCAAGACGTCTACGCAGGGGCCGATCCGGCAAACCGCATCAGCATCCGCCTGGTTACAACGGGCGCCTGGCACGCGATGTTCGCACGCAACATGTTCATCCGCCCGCCGGCGGAAGACCTCGCCGGATTCGTGCCCGATTATGTGATTCTGCACGCGCCGGATTTCGAGGCGGACCCCGCCATCGACGGGGTGAAATCCTCATCCGCCGTCGTACTCTCCTTCGCGGAAAAGATGATCGTCATCGCCGGCACGCAATATGCGGGTGAAATCAAAAAATCGATCTTCACGGTGATGAACTGGATCCTGCCGGAGCGCGGCGTGCTGCCGATGCACTGCTCCGCCAATATCGGCCCGCAGGAAGACGCCGCATTGTTCTTCGGCCTCTCGGGCACCGGCAAAACCACCCTCTCCTCCGACCCCGCCCGCCGCCTGATCGGCGATGACGAGCATGGCTGGGGGCCGGAAGGCGTGTTCAACTTCGAAGGCGGCTGCTACGCGAAGGTCATCGACCTCAGCCAGAAGAACGAGCCGGAAATCTGGGCTGCGTCGCACCGTTTCGGCACCGTGCTGGAAAATGTCGTGGCCGACCCGCAAGGCCGCCTGGACCTGACCGACCAGACCTATACGGAGAACACCCGCGCCTGCTACCCGGTGGAATTCATCCCCAATGTGGAGCTTTCCGGCCGCGGCGGAACGCCCAAAAACGTCATCATGCTCACCGCCGATGCCTTCGGCGTGCTCCCGCCGATTTCCCGGCTCAACCCGGCGCAGGCAATGTACCACTTCCTCTCCGGCTACACCGCGCGCGTCGCCGGGACGGAAAAGGGCCTCGGCTCCGAGCCGCAGGCCACCTTCTCAACCTGTTTCGGCTCGCCCTTCCTGCCGCGCCACCCGCAGGTCTATGGCAAGCTGCTGCAGGCGTTCATCGCCAGAACCGGCGCCTCCTGCTGGCTGGTGAACACCGGCTGGACCGGCGGGGCCTATGGCGTGGGTAAGCGCATGTCCATCACCCATACCCGCGCCCTGCTGCGCGCCGCCCTGGCGGGCGAGCTGGACAATGTGGAATACCGCACCGACCCGTTCTTTGGGCTGCAAATCCCCCTGCATGTGAACAACATGCCCGACGAGGTGCTCGACCCGCGCACCGCCTGGGCCGACCCCGCGGCTTATGACCTGGCCGCCAAAGGCCTGGTGCAGCGCTTCGTCGATAATTTCTCGACCTTCGCCGATCTGGTCGACGAAGATGTGAAGGCCGCCGCCATCCGCGCCGCGGCTTAAAGCTGCCCCCTGGCGCCGCCCTACAAATCGTAAGGCGGTGCCTTCGCGTAGCGCGGCAGGCTGTCAGTTGTGGCAAACCATTCCAGGCGCTCGCAATCCCAGCCATGAACGGTGGGGTGGATGGCGTTGGGGGTATCCAGCGTTCCCAGGGTGATCCCCACCGACCGGCCTTCCCTGTCGGTCATATACAGCGGCGTGCCGCAATCGGGGCAGAACCAGCGGGTTGAATGGGCCGATGAGCCATAGGCCCTGGCCTGGCCGCGCGTAATGCGGAAGTTTGACGGCGCCACCTGAATCCAAGCCAGCACCGGCGCGCCGCTGGATTTTTGGCATTGGCGGCAGTGGCAATAATCGGCAACCTCGCCGCCTGCGCACAAAAATTCATAGGCGATTGCGCTGCAAAGACAAGCACCCGTAAGCCGCATCTGCTAAACTCCTGACCAGTTTCACGTCATGGCAAGCACCACCGCTGACCGCGGTTTTACCGGCCATGCTTAACACACCGCAGCTGCACAGGAGAGCAAATGTCCAATAACCTGAAATTCTACATCGATGGCGCCTGGGTTGACCCGGTGGTGCCCAACCGCATCACCGTCATCGATCCTTCAACCGGGCAGCCCTATACCGAGATTTCCGGCGGCAGCGTTGCCGATGTAAACAAAGCCGTGGCAGCGGCGCGGGCGGCTTTCCACTCGTTCTCGCACACCACGCCGAAGGAACGGTTGGAGCTGCTGAAAACCTGCCTGGCGATTTATGAACGCCGGATGGGTGAAATCGCGGATGCCTGCGCACATGAAATGGGCGCGCCCATCGGCTTTGCGCGCGAGGCGCAGGTTGTCGCCGGGCAGGCGCATTTTGCCGCGCTGATCAAGGCGCTGCCGAATTTCGAGTGGAGCGAGAAGCGCGGCACCACGCTGGTGGTGAAGGAACCCCTCGGTGTCGTTGGGCTCATCACCCCCTGGAACTGGCCGCTGAACCAGATCGTCTCAAAGGTCGCCCCCGCGATTGCGGCCGGCAACACCATGGTGCTCAAACCCAGCGAAATCGCGCCGGTCAACGCGATCATCTTCGCCGAGATCATGCATGAGGCCGGGCTGCCCAAGGGCGTGTTCAACATGGTCAACGGCGATGGGCCCTCCGTCGGCCAGAAACTCGCCGAACATCCTGGTGTGGACATGATGTCCTTCACCGGCTCCACCCGCGCGGGAATTCTGGTGGCCAAGGCCGCGGCTAATACAGTGAAGCGCGTCGCGCAGGAGCTTGGCGGCAAATCCGCCAACATCCTGCTGCCCGATGTGGATCTGGACGCCGCCGTACGCCAGGGCGTCGGCGCCTGTTTCGTCAACAGCGGCCAGTCCTGCGATGCGGCAACGCGCATGCTGGTGCCGCGCATGATGCACGATGCGGCGATGGCCATCGCCGCCGATGAAGCCGCCAAGCAGACGGTCGGTCCGGCCTTTGGCAACAGCACGGTGCTGGGGCCGCTAGTCAGCCAGGTTCAGTTTGACAAGGTGCAGCGCCTGATCAAAACCGGCATCGAGGAGGGCGCAACGCTGGCAACCGGCGGACTGGGCCGCCCCGATGGCCTGAGCGGCGGCTATTTCGTGAAGCCAACCGTGTTCGGCAATGTCACGCGCAACATGACCATCGCGCGCGAGGAGATTTTTGGCCCCGTACTCTCGATCCTGCCTTATGACACGCTGGACGAGGCGATCGAGATCGCCAACGACACAGTCTACGGCCTGGCGGCTTACGTGCAGAGCAAGGACCTGGAAAAAGCCCGCGCGGTGGCGCGTGAAATGCGGGCGGGCAGCGTATACATCAACTATCCCGAATGGGATTTGTTCGCTCCCTTCGGCGGCTACAAGCAATCGGGCAACGGCCGTGAATATGTGGATTTCGGCCTGAATGACATGCTCGAAATCAAAGGCATGATCGGCTACGGCGCTTAGGGCTTGTTAGGAAATAGCTGAATTGGGTTTTGCTTCCGGGTAATACCAGTCAGCCTTAACGCTGACTGGTATTACCCCACCCGCGCAGCAGGATGGCCTCGTGCATCACAGTGATCGCGGGCCCTGGCCCAGCGCCGAAGCGCTACTATGAACATATGAACGATCTGGCTATGGTGGCCTGACTCAAACCAAATGGCCTCCGGCAAACCCGGCGCGGTTCAGATTCCCGATCCCGTGCCCTATATGCCTAAAAACATAGGAGAGAATGGCATGACGCAAGCCCGGCAACTGCATCTCGGCGCCTTCATGCGCCCGGTTTCAATTCACACTGCCTGGTGGCGTTACCCCGGTGCGCAAACCGATGCCAATTTCAATTTCGCCGCGCTCAAACACTTTGCGCAGACCCTTGAACGCGGCAAATTCGATGCTTTTTTCATGGCCGATCACCTGGCCGTGCTCAACATGCCGATCCAGGCGCTCAAGCGCAGCGCCACGGTTACCTCCTTCGACCCCATGATCCTGCTGCCAGCCCTGGCTGCCGTTACCGAGCGCATCGGCCTCATTGCCACCGGCTCCACCAGTTACGACCAGCCCTTTCACGTTGCCCGCCGCTTTGCGTCACTGGATGCGCTCAGCAATGGCCGCGCCGGCTGGAATATCGTCACCACCGGCAATCCGGAATCCGCGCGCAATTTCGGTCTCGATGACCATCTCGACCACGCAGAACGCTACCGCCGTGCCCGTGAATTCTACGACGTGGTGACCGGGCTGTGGGATAGTTTCGCCGACGACGCCTTTCTGCGCGACCAGGCTTCCGGTGTGTTCTTCGACCCCGATAAAATGCACGTGCTCAATCACCAGGGCGAATTTTTCAAGGTCCGCGGCCCGCTCAATGTCGCCCGCCCGGTACAGGGCTGGCCGGTCATCGTGCAAGCCGGCGCATCGGAAGCCGGCCGCCAGCTCGCGGCTGAAACCGCTGAAATGGTCTTTGGCGCCGGCGGCCCGCTCGACGCCGCCCGTGAATTCTACGCGGACGTGAAAGGGCGCATGGTGAAATTGGGCCGCAATCGGGAACATCTGAAAATTCTGCCCGGCGCGCTGGTTGTCGTTGGGGCCACCCGGGACGAGGCGCAAGCCAAAAAAGACCTTATCGACAGCCTGGTTCACCCCGATAGCGGCCTCGCCTCCCTCTCCGTTGCGCTTGGCGTCGATGCCTCGCATTTTGAGCTGGACGCCCCGTTGCCGGACATCCCGGAAACCAATGCCAGCAAATCCAGCCGCGAACGGGTGATCGACAGCGCGCGGCGGGAAAACCTCACCGTCCGCCAGCTCGCGGCGCGGGCCGGCAGCTATGGCGGCAACAGCTTTGTCGGCACGGCGGCCGATATCGCCGACCAGATGGAGGAATGGTTTCTCACCGGAGCAGCCGATGGCTTCAACCTGATGTTCCACACCGTGCCCGCCGGGCTAGAGGAGTTCGTCGATCAAGTTATCCCCGAACTGCAACGGCGCGGCCTGTTCCGCCGCGAGTACGAAGGCACGACATTGCGCGAACACCTTGGCCTGCCGCGCCCAGCGAACAGGTTTTTCCGTTAATGCTGCGATCAGGGGGGAAAATGGGCGGTTCCTTAAATGCCATTTGAAACGCGCTTCCGGATACTTGCTGGCAGCAGGCTGTTAAAAACTGAAACACAGGAAGCGTGTCCCTTGCGCGCGGTACTGAGCGAGTCAGCCCCCACAATCGTTCAATCGGATTGAGGTGCGGTTCAGCCGACGTTCAGCATTGCGCCCAAGGTGGACATTGCATCCCACTTCCAGCGTGCCCGAAAGCAGACACGAGACAAGTAGGGCGGGCAACGCCCACCATTCGTGTACCGACCGATTATTTGCCCATCAGGTCCCGGAATGGATGGCTGGCTATGCCCACCCTACGCTTGCTAAGCGGGTTCCGTCTGTCTCGTTGATCATAAACCGACATTTTGACAACCCATTGGCGTGAAGTTCAATCAAGTGCGGATTGGAATATCGGAAACGGTCACACGTAATCCCGCATTATTTACGCCGGTGAGCATCAATGCAGTAGTCAACGCCTCGCCAATGACCACCGGATAAGAAGTCGGTCCGATGATGAGTCGGTCAAACATACTTGCGAAATCCAAGGCTGCCAAATTTTCATCTACACTTTTATCCAAAGGTAATTTATGTACGGTCTGGGGAATCCCCGATATGATTTCTGTAGATTAGCCCGCGAGACGGGTTAATCTGAAGTCATCGCACTCTAAACCCGTTCGCTCAGTTTAATCGCCACGCGGCAGCCGGTTTTAATCAGCGCCGTCAACAGCCGGTATCCCGGCGCCTGCTCCGCCCCGTTCGCCAGGCCGATATCGCGATGCGACAGCTCCTCGGCGCGGAACGTGGCAATCGTCTCGCGCAACGCCGCCTCCCGCTCGTCCAGCGCCGCCTCCTGCCCGGCGTAATGCGCGTCTATCACTTCTTCCACCGCCACTGTGCAGGCCATCGCCGCCTTTTCACCCAGCGCCGCCGTGGCCGCCCCCAGCGCGAAGCCCGCGACATGCCAGAACGGCAGCAGCGCGGTCGGGCGCACCCGGCGCGCGGGAATCATCTCAGCAAAACGCTCCAGATGCTCCAACTCCTGCGCCCGCATATGCTCTATCACCGGCCCCTGCGCGCCACGCCCCAGCACCGCCAGCTGCCCGGCATAAATCCGCGCCGCGCCGTATTCCCCGGCATGGTCCACCCGGATGAACCGCTTCACCTGCGCGCTCATTTAAACTTCCTTGGCTTTTTCAGCACATAAACCAGCAGCGCCGTGGCAAACAGCAACGCCCCGCAAAAATCCATCAGCGCCATGGATACAGGCAAATGCGCGATCAAATACACCGGCTTGTCGCAAGGCGTTGCCGGCACCATCGGCAACGCCGCGCCGGGCGTGAGAATCCCGTTACACTCGGGCAACGGCGAGGCCCACCAGCCAAACTCCACCCCCACATGCAGCCCGGCGATCAACACATCCCCGATCATCGCCAGCGCCGCCAGCCCCAGCAGCACCCGCGCGCTGCCCCGGCGCAGCAACACCGCCAGCAACCCCAGCACCACCACAATACGGTAAGGCCAGCGCTCCCACAGGCAGAGTTCGCACGGTGTCAGCAGCAGCACATATTGCGCGAAATACGCGACCCCCAGCGCACCCAGGGCCACAAGGGCAGCCAACGCGCCCGCGATACGATATCTCATCAAATGCTCACAGAATAAACCGGCTGAGATCGCCCTTGGCAGCCAGCGGCGCAACCTTCTCATTCACATAGGCCGCATCCACCACCACGCTCTCTCCCGCGCGGTCAGTCGCGGAAAAGCTGATCTCCTCCAGCAATTTCTCAATCACCGTGGCCAGCCGCCGCGCCCCGATATTCTCCACCCGGTCGTTAATATCAAACGCCAGCGAGGCCAGCGCATCCACCGCATCATCGGCAAACGTCAAATTCACGCCCTCTGTGTTCAGCAGCGCGCTATACTGCTTCAGCAGCGAATGCTCCGGCTCGGTGAGAATCCGCCTGAAATCCTCCCGCGAGAGCGAAGATAGCTCCACCCGTATCGGCAACCGCCCCTGCAATTCGGGCAACAAATCCGCCGGCTTGGCGACATGAAAAGCCCCCGAGGCTATGAAGAGAATATAATCCGTTTTGATCGGCCCGTATTTGGTGGAAACCGTGGTCCCCTCGATCAACGGCAGCAAATCGCGCTGCACCCCCTCGCGTGAGACATCCCCACCCCTGAACCCGCCCTCGGTCTTGGCGCAGATCTTGTCGATCTCGTCGAGAAACACGATGCCGTTGCTCTCCGCATGGCGCAGCGCATCCTTGGTCAGCGCCTCGGTATCCAGCAGCCGGTCAGCCTCCTCGCGCTCCAGCGCCCGGCGCGCGTCAGGCACCAGCATCTTGCGCTTGCTGGCCTGGCGCCCGAACATCCCCTTCATCATATCCCCAAGGTTGATCGCGCCATTCTGCGGCATGTCGATCATGCCGATCTGCGCGCCCCCGCCCTCGCTGAGCGAAATCTCGATCTCCTTGTCCTCAAGCTCACCCGCGCGCAGCATCCGGCGAAATTTCACCCGCGTATCGGCGCTGGCCCCCTCGCCCACCAGCGAGGTGATCAACCGCTCTTCCGCCGCCAGCTCCGCCTTGGCTTCCACGCCCTTGCGGTTCTGCTCGCGCAGCATGGTGATGCTCGCCTCCACCAGGTCGCGCACAATGCTCTCCACATCGCGCCCCACATAGCCAACCTCGGTAAACTTCGTCGCCTCCACCTTGATGAACGGCGCCTGCGCCAGCTTCGCCAGCCGCCGCGCGATCTCGGTCTTGCCGCACCCCGTCGGCCCGATCATCAGAATATTCTTCGGCACCACCTCATCGCGCATATCCTCGGGAAGTTGCAACCGCCGCCAGCGGTTGCGCAGCGCAATCGCCACCGCGCGCTTGGCGTCGTTCTGCCCAATGATAAACCGGTCAAGCTCGCCAACAATCTCACGCGGCGAATATGTGGGTGTTTCCATTACAGTGTTTCAACAATCAGGTTTTCATTGGTGTAGATGCAAATATCCGCGGCAATCTTCATCGCGCGGCGGGCAATCTCCTCGGCCGCCAGGTCCGGCACCGTCATCAGCGCCCGCGCCGCCGAGAGCGCATAATTCCCGCCGGAGCCAATGGCGATAATCCCATCCGATGGCTCCAGCACATCGCCATTGCCGGTAATGGTAAAGCCGCGCTCCTTGTCGGCGACAATCAGCATCGCCTCCAGCCGCCGCAGATAACGGTCCATCCGCCAATCCTTGGCCAGCTCCACGCAGGCCCGCTCCAGCTGATTGGGAAAACGCTCCAGCTTCGCCTCCAGCCGCTCCAGCAGCGTAAAAGCATCCGCCGTCGCCCCGGCGAACCCCGCGATCACCGCCCCATTGCCGATGCGCCGCACCTTTCGCGCATTACCCTTCACGACCGTATTGCCCAGGCTCACCTGGCCATCCCCGGCCAGCGCCACCGCGCCATCGCGCCGCACACATAAAATTGTCGTGCCATGCCAGCCGACCGGATCATTTGGATTTGTCATGCCCGCAGAAATGGCACCTCAACCGCGTGCAGACAAGGGAGCCTCCGCTCCTGCAATATATTTCGTCAAAACCCTTTTGGCGGCCGGAAGGCGATGATACACAGGCGTATGAGCCCGCAATCCCCCTTCAAAGCAATGGAAGCCAGTCCCTCCGAAAAAGACCCGCTCCTCTCTGGCCTCGGCCAGCGTGTCAAACTGCTGCGCGCGCGCGGCGGCATGTCCCGGCGCATGCTGGCCGAGGAGGCCGGCGTGTCCGAGCGCCATCTCGCCAATCTCGAGTCGGGCATCGGCAATGTCTCCGTGCTGGTGCTCCAGCAGGTGGCGTTGGCGCTGGGCTCCTCCCTGGCCGAGCTGCTCGGCGATGAGACCACCAGCACCCCCGAAGGCCTGATGATCCGCAAGCTCCTGCACGGCCGTGGGCCGGAGGAGCTGCAACGCGCCCACAAGGCCCTGGCCGAGCTCTTCGGCGCCATCACCCCCGGCCAGCGGCGCAACCACATCGCGCTCGTGGGCCTGCGCGGCGCCGGCAAATCCACCCTGGGGCGCATGGCCGCCGCTCAGCTTGGCTGGCCCTTCGTGGAGCTGCGCGCCGAGATCACCCGCATCGCCGGTTGCAGCCCGGTGGAAATCCAGGCCCTCTACGGCTCCAACGCCTACCGCCGCTACCAGCGCCAGGCGCTGGAGGATGCCGTGCAAACCTACCCCCATTGCGTCATCGCCACCGCCGGCGGCCTCGTCGGAGACCCCTCAACCTTTGACCTGCTGCTCACCAACTGCCTCACCATCTGGCTCCAGGCCGACCCCGAGGACCACATGAACCGCGTCATCGCCCAGGGCGAACAACGCCAAATGGCCGACAGCCGCAAAGCCATCGAGGACCTTCGCGTCACCCTGGAAAGCCGCGCCGCCTTCTACGCCAAGGCGGATTCCGCCTATAACACCAGCGGCAAAACCGTCGATGAGGCCTTCTCCGGGCTAATGGCCGCGCTGGCCGAACACCAGCTCAAACCGGCCTGACCCGCCATGGCGCGCACAGCCTATCTCGCCGGACCGGATGTATTTCTCCCAAGCGCCGCGGCCAACGCGGCGGCAAAAATCGCCATCTGCGCCTGCCACGGCCTCACCGGGCTCGCGCCCTTCAACCCCAAGCTGGACCTGTCCCTGCCGCCGGACATTCTCTGGCGCCAGATCTACCTTGACGACATCGCCATGATGCAAGCCAGTGACCTCGTCATTGCCAACCTCACCCCCTTCCGCGGCGCCTCGGCCGATTCCGGCACCCTGGTGGAAATCGGCTGGTTCCTCGGCCGTGCCCGCCCGGTGTTCGGCTATTCCAACACCGCCGCCTCCTTCGCCGAACGCAGCGCCGCGCAGGCCGCCGCCGTGGCGGACCCTCTCCCCGGCCTCGCCATCGAGCCATTCAACCTGCCCGACAACCTCATGATCCCAGGCTGCGTGGAATATGGCGGCGGCCTGCCCATCACCCTCCCGCCGGACGGCATCTCCCGCCCCTTCGACTCCCTGGATATTTTCGAACTCTGCGTCGCCGCGGCGGTGCGCCACCTGGGGCCCTAACCCTTGCGCCGCATCCAACAGGCCATCGGCCACGCCATCGCCCGCTTCCTCACCGTTCCGGTGGACGCGCCGCCCGTCTTCCCGGTTGACCTCCGCCAGTTCCGCGCCCTGCTCCAGCCGGGCGATGTCATCCTCGTCGAAGGCCGCCTGCGTATCAGCTCGATGGTCAAATACCTCACCCAGTCCACCTGGTCGCACGCCGTGCTCTACGCCGGCGACGCCGCCCCCGGCGGCAGCCCGGACTGCATCGAGGCTGACATCATCGCCGGCGTGCGCCGCTTCAACCTGGAAGCCCTGCTACCCTACCATGTCCGCATCTGCCGCCCCATTGGCCTCTCCACGCAAGACCGTCAGGCCGTGGTTGATTTCGCGATGAGCAAACTCGGCACCCAGTACGATCTGCGCTACGTCGTTGACCTCGCGCGCTACCTCTTCCCCCTCCCCGTGCCGCAGCGCTGGCGGCGGCGCGCCATCGGCTTCCTCTCCGCCGACCCCACGCGCGCCATCTGCTCCACCCTCATCGCCCAGGCATTTAAAAACATCGGCTACCCGATCCTGCCGGAAATCACCGAACAAGCCCTGGCCCACCCCGCCACCCGCCGCCGCGCCCTGGAAATTTTCCACATTCATGGCTCGGAACTCTTCGTCCCGCGCGATTTTGACGTCTCCCCCTTTTTCGAGATCATCAAGCCCGATACCCCGTCCCATTTCGACTATCACCGTCTTGTCTGGCTGGACTAGAGCGCGATCGTTTGAGGTTCGCTCAGCTGAGCGAGCCGAAAGCGTGAATCGCCGTCAGAAAAATAACCAGAGCCTGATCACACTCAAACCAATCAGGCTCTGACGCGCGAGACCGGCTTTTTATACCAGCCCGCCAAGAGCTTGACTCTCTGGGTTTGGTGGCGGGCTGGTATAAGCTCTTGAGTTTGCGCGCGGCCGCCCCACCAGCCCCGCGCGCATACCAGTCAGCCTTAAGGCTGACTGGTATTATTGTTTTTTATTGTTTTTTCGTATCAAATCCGCACAAATTGGGGTGCAAGCGAAATCTTTACTAAAAATAACAACGCGTTATAAGGTTTTTTGCGTAACCGCTCCACG
>NZ_JAQTZC010000080.1 GCF_028687955.1 Acidocella sp. | reverse complement strand
TTGCCTTCAACCAAGGTAATCGTTGTCTGGTTGTCGTTATGTCCGTGCCGGGATAAAAACAAAACCTGCGCGGGATTAATAAAAATCTCCCGCCGGTCATTCATCTGGTCAACCTGAAATTTCACGAGTTCCGGCAATCCAACCTCCTGTTATTTTTTTTAAACGGGGCAAACCACCCCACAGACCACCCTATCACGTTACACCCAAGCAAAATACCGCTATTTTTATCGCCGCCCTCTCGCAACACCTGTCATCATACCCGCGCCATCATTCCTACAAAATATTGAGTTTTCCTAGAAAAAACATCATACCAAAAACCGAAACCAGCCCAGGAAGGAAGCAACCCCAAACTCATTCCTTTTCCGATACAAACTCGCACAAATTGGGGTGCAAGCAAAAAATTAAGCCGAACTAACAATGTGTTATAAAACAATCCTCACAAACGCTCCCCGTGGAGCATTCCCGCCTCAGGCCAGCCTGCGCGCCCGCAGCGCTGTTGCCAGCGTGCCCTCGTCCAGCACCTCCAGCGCGCCGCCCATCGGCACCCCCTGCGCCAGCCGCGAGATGGGAATCCCAAACCCCTTCAGCCGCTCCGCCAGATAATGCCCCGTCGCCGCGCCATCCACGGTTGCCGGCATCGCCAAAATAATCTCCTCCGGCGGGTCACGCTCCAGGCGCGCCAGCAACGAGGCAATCGCCAGATCCTCCGGCCCCCGCCCCGCCAGCGCCGAGAGCGAGCCGCCCAGAACATGGTACGTCCCGCGATAAATCAGCGCCCGCTCCAGCGCCCATAAGTCGGCGACACTCTCCACCACGCAAATCCGCCTCTCGCGCGCCGGGTCCACACAAATCATGCAGGGGTCGCAGGAATCCAGATTCCCGCAAACCGAACATGCCCGCACGCTCGCCGCCACCCCCTCCAGCGCCTCGGCCAGCGGCAGCAACCTCGTCTCGCGTTCACGTAACAATTTCAGCACAATCCGCCGCGCGCTGCGGGGCCCCAACCCCGGCAGCTTCGCAAATAACCCGATCAGCCGTTCAAGTTCAGGGCCCCCCATTAAAACGGTAGCTTAAGCCCCGCCGGCAGATTCAACCCGCCCGTGGCGGTCTTCATCTCGGCTTCCGTCAACTCGTCCAGCTTGCTCTTGGCATCGGCATGCGCGGCCACGATCAAATCCTCCAGCATCTCCGTCTCCGCCGGGTCAGCGAGTTTCGGGTCAACCTTCACCTTTCTCAGCGCACCCTTGCCGCTCAGCGTCACCCGCACCAGCCCGGCGCCAGCCACACCCTCGACCTCGGCGGCGTCCAGCTTGGCTTGCATATCGGCCATTTTCTGCTGCATCTGCTGCGCCTGTTTCATCAGCCCGGCAATATTCTTCATTCGTCATCTCCTTCATAGAATTCATCCGGCGGTGCCAGCGCCGCCCAATCCGCCGGCATCTCCGGCTCCGCCGCCGCCTCCCCGGGATGCAGCTTCTCAATCTTCGCACCAGGGAATTCAGCCAGAATCGCCAGCACCAGCGGATGCGCCACGGCGAACTGCATCACCTCGCTCTCGGCCTTGCCCTCCGCCTGGTCAATCGTCGGCTCGCCCGGCGCATTGGAGAGCGCGACGGTCCAGCGCCGGTGCGTCTCCGCCTCCAGCAGCGCCGCCAGTTTCCCCACCAGATCGCGCGGGGCCTGCGGCTCCAGCCGCAGTTCTATCACCGGCGGCGCAAAGCGCACCAGATGCACCGACTGGCGCAGATGCGCGAACAGCGCTACATCCCGCCTAGCTTCCGCCAGCGCCACCACATCCAAGAAGGTGATCGCCCGCGGCGCCGCCTGCATCATCGCCGGCGCCCCATTGGCCACCGCCCGGCTGCCGCCGCCTGATGGCCCCGGCCCGGCACCGCCCTGCGCCGTGGCGCCGCTCTCGGTAATGCGTTTGAGCAACTCGCCCGGCGGCGGCATATCGGCCACATGGCACAGGCGGATGAGGATCATCTCCGCCGCCGCCCGGCGGTCGGGCGCGGCCTCAACCTCCTGCACGCCTTTCAGCAGCATCTGCCACAACCGTCCCAGGAAGGGGATACTCAACACCCCCGCCAGCGCCGCCCCGCGGGTGCGCTCAGCCTCCGGCAGCGTGGTGCTGGCCATCAGCGCGGGAACAGACTTCATCCGCGTCAGCAAATGCGTCAGCCCCAGCAGATCCGCCAGCAGCACCCCCAGGTCCGCCCCGCGCGCATAGGCGCCGTCGGCGATTTCCAGCGCCTTGGCGGCATCGCCCGCCACCAGCGCGTCCATCAGCTCGAACACATAGGAGCGGTCCGCCAGGCCCAGCATTTCGGCCACCATTTCAGCGGTGATCCCGGTTTCATCCTCGCTGCCGCGCGCAATCGCCTGGTCCAGCAGTGATAAACCATCGCGCACCGAGCCATCCGCCGCACGGGCGATATGCTCGATGGCGCCCGGTGAAATCGCCACCGATTCGTTCTGCGCAATGCGGGTGAAGTGCGCCGAAAGTTCGCTCACCGCCACACGTCGCAGGTCAAACCGTTGGCAGCGCGAGAGCACGGTGATCGGCACCTTGCGGATCTCTGTGGTGGCCAGCACGAACTTGATATGCGGCGGCGGCTCCTCCAGCGTTTTCAGCAGCGCATTGAACGCCTGCTTGGAGAGCATGTGCACCTCGTCGATGATGAACACTTTAGTGCGCGCCGAGAGCGGCTTGAAGCGCGTCGCCTCGATGATCTCGCGCACATCGTCAACGCCGGTGTTGGAGGCGGCGTCCATCTCCACCACATCGGGGTGGCGGTCAGCCAAAATAGCGATGCAGTTTTCGCATAATCCGCAGGGGTCCGGCGTGGGGCCGCCGCTACCGTCCGGCCCGGTGCAGTTGAGCGCGCGGGCCAGAATACGCGCGGTGGTGGTTTTGCCGACCCCGCGCACCCCGGTGAGCATGAAGGCATGGGCGATGCGGTTCATCGCGAAGGCGTTGCGCAGGGTGCGCACCAGCGCCTCCTGGCCGATCAGATCATTAAAGGTGGTGGGCCGGTATTTGCGCGCCAGCACACGGTAGGCAACGGCTTTTGCGGGAGCTTCCGGCTCATCGCCGAACAGCGAGGGGCCTGAGAAGGCGGGGGGCGCCGCGTCATCCGCTGTGTCATCATCGAACAAACCCATGCGCGGCAGATAACCTTCTACGAAAAGGAGGTGGGAGGCCGGACAACGACCCATGAGGAAACTCGTTGCGGCTGCTGCCTTCCGGCCCTGACCGGGTTGGCGAGGCTCACGTCCGCCGCCGACCTCCCGTGGCCGTTATCACCTCTTCCGTGCCGGCGCGCAAGGTTGCTTCGCGCAACATGTCCTGCCAAATTCGCCCCATGCGGCAAATCATCCCTGGCAGACCCAATCCCTATACCGGCGGCAGGCTGGACCGCGCCGGGCATTTACGGACGGACGAGGCCGGGATGCACGCCATGCGCCACCACCCGGCCAGCCGCTACACCGTGTTCTGGAACGGCAAGGCACTCATCACGGATGCCGCCACACCCCAGGCGGCGCTCACCGGCCTCCCCGATACCGAGGCGCCCTGGGTGTTCCTTGGCCTGCAGGATGATACCCCGATATTCGCCGTGGACCTCTCCGCGCATGAAGATCCGCACACAGCCCTGGCGGAGGAGGTAGGCGCGTTTGTTGATCTGCGCAACCTCACCGCGCTGCTGCCAACGGATGACGCGACGATTCTAGCCACCGCGCTCGGCATGCTGCACTGGCGCGCCACGCATAAATTCTGCCCGGCCTGCGGCGGCGCCATGCTTCCCACGCGCGGCGGCTGGGTACTGCAATGCGCGCAATGCGGCGCTGAGAATTTTCCGCGCAGCGACCCGGCGGTGATCATGCTGGTGGTCCGCGGCGATTATCTTCTGCTCGGGCAGTCGCATAAGTTTCCCGTGGACCGCAATTTTTACTCCACACTGGCCGGTTTCGTGGAGCCGGGCGAGAGCCTGGAGGATGCTGTGCGGCGCGAGGTGTTCGAGGAAGTCGGCGTGCGGGTTGGCGAGGTGGCGTATCATTCCAGCCAGCCGTGGCCCTTCCCCGCCTCGCTGATGCTGGGC
Organism: Acidocella sp.; assembly: GCF_028687955.1. GTDB lineage: Bacteria > Pseudomonadota > Alphaproteobacteria > Acetobacterales > Acetobacteraceae > Acidocella. Next base: position 4,349 of record NZ_JAQTZC010000080.1, on the reverse strand, counting down.
TATTATGCCGAGGCACTGACCGAAGAGATTGTACTGGGAGCCGCCGAAATGCGCGATGCGCGCTGGTTCAGCCGCGCCGATATCGCCAACCGCAAGGCGCTTGGCTTCAATCTTCCACCGCAGGATTCCATCGCGCGGCGATTGATCGAGGATTGGCTCGCGAGCTGACCGGCTTAACGCAAGGCAAGTAGCGGCAAAAAATGCGGGAGCATGCGCCCCCGCATTTCCGTCTCTTTAAGTAGAGTCAGGTCTCAACTCTCGATCGAGTCAACCGTGATCGCCTGGGTCATATCGTCCTGCGGCAGATCACCCGGCGCTGACATCGGCTCCACCAATTCCTTCAGCTTGCGCGGCCGGCGCACGACCGGCTTCTTCGCGGCGGCGGGCTTTTTGGGCGCGGCCTTCTTCACGGCGGCAGCTTTTTTGGCAACCGGCTTCTTCGCGGCGGCAGTTTTCTTCGGCGCGGCCTTCTTCACAGCGGCAGCTTTTTTGGCAACCGGCTTCTTCGCGGCGGCAGTTTTCTTCGGCGCGGCCTTCTTCACGGCGGCAGCTTTTTTGGCAACCGGCTTCTTCGCGGCGGCAGTTTTCTTCGGCGCGGCCTTCTTCACGGCGGCGGCCTTCTTGGCAACCGGCTTCTTCACGGCGGCAGTTTTCTTCGGCGCAGCCTTCTTCACGGCGGCGGCCTTTTTGGCAACCGGCTTCTTCACGGCGGCAGTTTTCTTCGGCGCAGCCTTCTTCACGGCAGCGGCCTTTTTGGCAACCGGCTTCTTCACGGCGACAGCTTTTTTGGGCGCGGCCTTCTTCACGGCGGTTTTTTTAGCGGCGGTTTTTTTAGCGGCTTTAACGGCCGGTTTCTTTACCGCGGCTTTTTTCGCCGCCGGCTTCTTCGCAGCCGGTTTTTTAGCGGCCGGCTTCTTCGCTGCGGTCTTCTTGGTGGTTGCCCTCACAGCAAGCGGCTGGGCTCGCATGGTTTCGGTGGTATCTTCGATGGTCACAGGATTGGCTCCTTGATCAGGGTGAATGAAGTTCAGTTCTTTGGCGTCCGGCACTGGATCGTCTCTTGTCACGGTCTGTGACCGTCTTTCCTGTTCGCGTGCGAGGCCTCTCGACCGATACGATATTGACTCGGTTGCGGCGCGAATCGCGCGACGCACGCAAGAATCGCTATTCTGCCCGTCGCACCACGCTGTCAATAAAAAGCGTCATGAAATGCTCTGAATAGGTCATTTTTTTGTGGTCCGTGCAAAAAAAATCGCTCCGAAATGAATTCGGGCGCATGCTTCGTGCGTTTGGCAAGACAGAACACATTGCTCAAGAAAAACAAAACCCCGTGCCGCCAGCGCCTGCACAACCGCCGGACGAAGATACCGCGGGGGCGCGCCTCCGCGAAATTCGCGCCCGGCATTTCCCGCGCGCAATGCTGCAACCGTTGCCTGAAAACCACGCCCGGGGCGCGTTACAACCGCCATGTTCGCCCGGCGCTTGAACTTGGAGGCAATGCGGTGGCTAATGCACCCCATGAACAAACCGCAAGACTACCAACCGGATTTTGAAAGCTGGCCACCCGCCAGGACGCGCGCCAAAACTGAATGGGCAACTGACAGCTGGCCCGCCACCATCGGCCGCGGCATCATAGGCCGTTGCCCGAATTGCGGCGCGGCGCCCATCTTCGATGGTTACCTCAAGGTGCATAAACGCTGCCTGCACTGCGCCGCTCCTTTGGGCGACATGCCCTCCGATGATGCGCCGCCCTACATCGCCATGCTGATCGTGCTGCATGTGCTCGCCTTGTTTTTCGTGTTTTTTTATAGTGGCGACTATCATCCGGGCATTTGGATGGCAGGCGTGCTCCTGGCCATGCTGGCGCTGGTATGCATGGTTGCCCTGCGCATGGCGAAGGGCGCCGTGATTGGGATTATGCTGAAACTTGGTATGAAGCGAGAGGTTCCCAATGGCTGAAACAACGGGACATTTGACGCGCGTGATCCTGGATGGCGGACCGCTGCACCGGATCTCGGCCTTGCAGGAAGCCGACCGGGAGCAGGCTGTCGCTGACTTGCAGGCGGAGAACGAGTTTCACCCCGCCGCGCACCCCGGGCTGCAAAGCATCCTGCATCTTTCCATCCAGGAGGGCAGGCTCGTTTTTGATATCCGCGATGCCCAGGATACCCCCGTGGTCGCTGTGGTGCTGGCGATGGGGCCGTTCAAAATGTTGATCAAGGATTACCAGATGCTGCTCGACAGCTACGCCAGCGCCATCGCCGAAGGCCGCGAGGCGCGCATCCAGGCGATCGATATGGGCCGGCGCGGCCTGCATAATGAAGGCGCGGAGCTGATGAGCGAACGGCTCGCCGGCAAGGTGGTGATTGATTTTCCAACCGCCCGGCGGTTATTCACCTTGGTCTGCGCACTGCATCAAAAACTTTAGGACCTGATACGATGAAAATTGATGGCACGCCCTTTCGTTCGATCTGGGTGGATGACACCGATCGCTGGTCGGTCCGCATTATCGACCAGACCAAGCTGCCCTGGTCGATCGACCTGGCGCGGCTGACCACGCTGGAAGGTGTCGCGCATGCGATAAAGGCCATGCTGGTGCGCGGCGCGCCGCTGATCGGCGCCTCCGCGGCTTATGGCGTGGCGCTGGCGATGCGTGCTGATGCATCGGATGCGAACCTGGCCAATGCCATCGCGGTATTGGGCGCCACGCGGCCGACCGCGATTAACCTGCGCTGGGCGCTGGCGCGCATGCAGCAGGTGTTGCAGCCGCTCAGCCCCGCCGCGCGCACGGCGGCGGCCTACGGCGAGGCGGCGGCGATTTGCGATGAGGATGCGGCGACCAACCAGGCCATCGGCAAGCATGGCCTGCCGTTGATCGCCGCCCGCGCGGCCGGCGGGCGGCGGGTGAATGTGCTCACCCATTGCAACGCCGGGTGGATCGCCACGGTGGACTGGGGCACGGCGCTGGCGCCGATCTATATGGCGCATGATGCGGGCATTGATGTGCATGTGTGGGTGGAGGAGACGCGCCCGCGCAACCAGGGCGCCTCGCTCACCGCCTGGGAGCTTGGCAAACATGGCGTCAATCACACCGTGATCGCCGACAATGCGGGCGGGCATATGATGCAGCGCGGCGATGTGGACCTGGTGATCGTCGGCACCGACCGCGTGACGCGCGCGGGCGATGTCGCCAACAAGATCGGCACCTACCTGAAAGCGCTGGCGGCGCGCGACAACGGCGTGCCGTTCTGGGTCGCGCTACCCTCCTCCACCATCGATTGGACGATCAGCGATGGTCTCGCCGATATTCCCATCGAGGAACGCGCGGCATCTGAAGTCACCACGATGACCGGGCGCGCACTCGATGGTTCGATCGCGACGATCCGCGTGGTGCCTAAGGACAGCCCGGCGGCGAACCCGGCGTTTGATGTGACACCGGCGCGGCTGGTCTCGGGGCTGATCACCGAACGCGGGCTGTGCGATGCGAATGAGTTCGCGCTGCGCGAGATGTTCAGGGATCTTGCGTAAATCCCTGGCGCTGCTGCTGGGGCTGGCCGGTTGCGTGGCCCCGGATGCGCACGCGCCGCGCTTCGCGCAGGTGCCTTATGAGAGTTTTTCGCGGACCGATGCCGTGGCCGTGGCGATGGACGAATGGCGGCTCTGGGGCAGCCGTGTGGACGATTCAGGCGGGGCTGACTACCACAAGAGCCCGGCCACCATGGCGGAGCGTCAGCCGGGCCTGTGGGAGCGTGTGGGCGAGTATTGGTGGGAGGGCCTGAACGCCAACGCCCATGACGCCGCCTACACCGGCAAGCATGACGCGCGGGGCCAGGTGTTTCCCGCCGCCGATGATGGCCGCTATGCGTGGTCGGCGGCGTTTATATCGTATGTAATGCGCATCGCGGGGGCCGGGGCGGCGTTTCCCTACGCGCCGGACCATGCAAAATACATCAACTACGCTGCCCGCGCGGCGCAAGGTGATATCAAAAATCCGCTGCTGATTGCCGAAAACCCCGCCAGCTACGCGCCGCGCCTGGGGGATCTGGTGTGCTTCCCGCGCGAGGGGGCGAGCCGGATGAGCTTCCAGGACTTGCCAACGGCGGCAAATTTCCCCGCGCATTGCGCCATCGTGGTGGCGGGCGGGATGGAGCGCTTAAGCGTGATCGGCGGCAATGTGGATGATGCCGTGACGATGGAGCATCTGGGCACCAACGCCACGGGAGAGTTGAGCGACAACCGCGAGAACTGGTTCGTGGTGCTGCGGGTGATGTATCTACGCTAGAGCGCGATGGGTTTGGGTTGACGCAAGAGCACACCCCGATCGCGCTCTTACTCTTTGCTAATACCAG
>NZ_JAQTZC010000079.1 GCF_028687955.1 Acidocella sp. | reverse complement strand
TTGTCGACCCATACGGCGGGCGCGCTCTATGAAACCTTTCCGGCACCCGAGGCGCACCGGGTACTCCAGCGGCTGGAGTTCCATTACACGCCGAAGCACGCAAGCTGGCTGAATATGGTGGAAATCGAAATCGGCGTGCTACGCAGCCGATGCCTGGATCGCAGGATCGGCGAGCGCAAACGCCTCGTTAAAGAAATAAAGGCGTGGGAAAAACAGCGAAATGACAGTGGCGCACGCATCAAATGGATGTTCAACACAGAACGCGCGCGAGTGAAACTCGCCCGCGCCTATCCCCACGCCGCCAAAGAGTCAAAATCACTGTGATGAGGTACTAGTCCGGATGGGATTGCTCGACTGGGCGAAGAAACAAGAGGCCAGGGGCTACTCGCTTGTTCAGCCTGGTGCCGACCAAAGGACGGCCGCTTCATGGTCAAAGCAGTTGAATAGATATCTGAACGCAAAGGTCAGTGATGATCCTGGGGTCGTGTTATATTCATTGCGGCATTCATTCCGGCAAATGCTAAGGGCAGGAAACATTGGCGATGAGCTGGCGGTTAAGATTTTTGGCCATTCGACGGGTAGGGCCACCAAACTTTATGCCGCCTTTATACGGTGGATAGATGTTCCACATATGAATTTTATGCGGCCGGGCGCACACCAACGGGATGAAAGGAGCCTGTCATGGGTGATCTCGTTTCCATATCCGCGGGCGCTGTCATTTTCGCTCTGCTGTTTATCTACGTTCCTGCTTGCGGGCGTGTGTAATGCCCGACCTCATCGCCGGTAGCGTCATCTCCGCTCTTCTTCTCGTTTATCTTGTCTGGGCCATGTTACGGCCGGAGGATTTCTGATCCTATGACAATACATGGTCTCCTCTATATCGCCCTGCTGTTCGCGCTTGTGCTGGGTACGGCCTTTCCGCTTGGCCGCTATATAGCCGCCATTTTCGAAGGCCACGTAGCCTGGTTGCGCCCGCTGGAAAGGGGCTTCTACCGCTTGGCCGGCGTTAACGAGGCGCGCCAGATGGGCTGGCAATCCTATGCCATCGCCCTATTGCTGCTTAGCGTTATCCATTTCGGGCTGCTCTACGCCATTTTAAGGCTGCAATATTACCTACCCTTCAACCCGCTGCATATCACGGGCATGTCTCCACGACTGGCGTTCAACACGGCGGCCAGCTTCACCACCAATACAAACTGGCAGGCTTACGTGCCGGAGCAGCAGATTTCTAATGGCGCGCAGATGCTGGGTCTCTGTGTGCATATGTTTCTCTCCGCTGCCGCCGGCATTGCAGTCGCTGCGGCCGTTATGCGCGCCTTTACCGGCAGCGGGTTGAAAAGCCTTGGCAATTTCTACACCGACCTCACGCGCATCACGCTGTACTTGCTTATCCCTGGCGCGCTGATTGCCGCCACGCTGCTGGTATTGGCGGGTGCGCCGCAAACATTCGCACAGGGCATGCCGCTGCACACGCTGCAATCAGGCGTGCAGCCGTTGGCCATTGGGCCTGTGGCGTTCCAAGAGGCTATCAAGGAATTCGGCACAAATGGCGGCGGATTTTTCAATGCCAACTCCGCACACCCGTTTGAAAACCCCAATGCCTGGACCAATCTCTTGGAAACCTGGCTGCTGCTTGTCATCGGCTTTGCGCTGCCAATCGCCTTTGGTCACATGGTGAAGGATAAGGCGCAGGGCCGCGCCCTGATGGCGGCCATGGCCATCATCCTGGCGCTGGGCTGTGTGGGCGCCTACGCGGCGGAAGCGGCGGGCAATCCGCTGCATATCGCGGCGGGCGTGCAGGCCAGCGGCAATTGGGAGGGCAAGGAGGTGAGATTCGGTATTCCCGCAAGTACTACCTTCAATGTTGCCGCCACCGGCACCTCCACCGGTGCCGTGGACAGCGCCACGGACAGCTACACGCCCTTGGGCGGCGTCATCCCCATGTTCCTGATGCAGCTTGGCGAGGTTACACCCGGCGGTGTGGGCTCGGGCTTCTACACCATCATCGTCTTTGCCCTGCTCTCCGTGTTTGTCGCGGGCCTGATGGTGGGGCGTACGCCGGAATATTTGGGCAAGAAGGTGCAGGCCAAGGAGATCAAGCTCGCCATGCTGGGTGTGCTCATCCTTACCTTCTTCATCCTGGCTGGTGCCTGTTTTTCGCTGGTCACGCCTTCAGGTGTTGCCTCGCTCGCCAATGGCGGCCCGCAGGGCCTCTCGGAAATGCTCTATGGCTGGACATCGGCCACCGAGAATAACGGTTCTGCCTTCGCGGGCCTCTCGGGGGACACGCCGCTGCTGGATTACGGGTTGGGGGCAGCCATGTTGTTTGGCCGTTTCGCCTTCATGGTGCCTGTTCTCGCCATCGCCGGGTCACTCGCCGCCAAGCCAAAGCTTTCGGAAAGCACAGGTACTTTCCCCACCACCGGCCCGCTTTTCACCTTCTTGCTCATCGGCGTCATCATCATTCTGGGCGGGCTGCAATTCATGCCGGCTGACACGCTTGGTCCAATCGCCGAGCATTTTCTCCTTTACGCTGGAAAGAGCTTCTGAAATGTCAAAAGCTGAAACTATCTCCCTGTTCGATACCGGCATTATCCGCCGCGCCGCGCTGGAGTCACTCGCAAAGCTGAACCCGTTCACGCTGGCCCGCAATCCAGTCATTTTTGTAACCGAAATCGTTGCCGCCCTGGTGACCGCCACGAGTATTGAGGCGCTGCTTACCCATCGCCCGGCAGGTTTTTCCATTACCATCGCCATCTGGCTGTGGCTCACCGTCGTCTTTGCCACCTTTGCCGAGGCCGTGGCGGAAGGCCGGGGCCGTGCCCGTGCCGAATCGCTCCGCCGCACCCGGTCCGACACGATGGCGAAACTTCTAGTTGATCCGCAAGATCGCGCGATTTTCAAACCCACCTCGGCGCCGGATCTGAGATGCGGCGATGTGGTGCTGGTGGAAGCGGGCGACCTCATCCCCTCGGATGGTGAGGTGATAGAAGGCGTGGCCAGCGTGAATGAGAGCGCGGTAACGGGCGAATCCGCTCCCGTGGTGCGCGAGGCCGGTGGCGACCGCTCCGCCGTTACCGGCGGCACGCATCTGGTGTCCGACTGGCTGGTGGTGCGCATTACTGCCGATGCCGGGGCCACTTTTCTCGACCGCATGATCGCGCTGGTGGAAGGCGCCGAGCGCCGCAAAACGCCGAATGAGATCGCACTGAACATATTGCTTGCCGGTCTTACCATTGTGTTTCTCATCGCCGTGGTCACGCTGGTCGGGTTCGGCCAGTATTCCGGCACGCGCTTCTCCATTCCGGTGCTGGCGGCCTTACTGGTCTGCCTCATCCCCACCACCATTGGCGGGCTGCTCTCGGCCATCGGCATTGCGGGCATGGACCGCCTAGTGCGCTTCAACGTCGTTGCCACTTCAGGCCGCGCGGTAGAGGCCGCGGGCGATGTGGATGCGTTGCTGCTGGATAAAACCGGCACCATCACTTTCGGTAACCGCATGGCCGCGGGTTTCTACCCCGTGCCGGGCGTGATTGAGCGCGCTTTGGCGGAAGCCTGCGTCATGGCCAGCCTGGGCGACGACACGCCGGAGGGCCGCTCCATCCTGTCCTTCGCGCGCGACCGTTTCGGCATCAGCCTAGCCACGCCGGATGATGCCGCCGTTATTCCCTTCTCGGCCAATACCCGTATGTCGGGCGTTGATACGGGCGGAAAATCCTACCGCAAGGGCGCGGTGGACTCGGTCCTCGCCGCGCTGGGCGTTGCGCCGGATCCCGCCTTTACTGAAAGTATTGCCCGCATTGCCCGCGCTGGCTCCACGCCGCTTGCCGTTATTGCGGAGGGCAAGCTGCTTGGCGCCATCGAACTGAAAGACATCGTCAAGCCGGGCATAAAAAAGCGTTTCGCGGCGCTGCGCGCCATGGGCATCCGCACAATCATGGTCACGGGCGATAACCGTATCACCGCCGCTACCATCGCGGCGGAAGCCGGGGTGGATGACTATATCGCCGAGGCCAATCCGCAAAACAAGCTTGATTATATCAGGAAGGTGCAAAGCGAAGGCCGCCTTGTAGCTATGTGCGGCGACGGTACCAACGACGCACCCGCGCTCGCCCAAGCCGATGTGGGCGTGGCGATGCAAACCGGCACACAGGCCGCGCGCGAGGCGGGAAACATGGTCGACCTCGACAGCGACCCGACGAAGCTGATCGAGATTGTGGAAATCGGCAAGCAGTTGCTTATCACGCGCGGCGCGCTCACCACCTTCTCCATCGCCAACGACATCTCCAAATATTTCGCTATTCTGCCTGCAATCTTCATCACCACCTACCCGCAGCTCGGCGCGCTCAACATCATGCGCCTCAACACGCCGGAGAGCGCCATTCTCTCCGCCGTCATCTTCAACGCGCTCATCATCGTGGTGCTGGTGCCGCTGGCACTGCGCGGCGTAAAATTCCGCGCCATCGGTGCCGCTGCTTTGCTCAAGCGCAACCTGCTTATTTACGGGCTGGGCGGCATCATCGCGCCTTTCGCCGGCATCAAGCTCATCGATATGACCCTCGGCCTGTTCCACATCTTCTCGTAACGGACGCAGAAAATGATCCTCCGCGAACTCCGCCCGGCCTTTTCCCTGGTCGTGCTTTTCACCCTCCTTATAGGGCTTATCCTGCCCGGCATTTTTACCGGCGCCATGCAGGCGGTACTGCCCTGGCAGGCCAATGGCTCGCTCATACGTCAGAACGGCCAGGCCATCGGCTCGGTGCTCATCGGCCAGAACTTCACGGGCGCGCAATATTTCGTCCCACGTCCCTCGGTGCTCAGCCCCAACCCGTACACGCAGGACACATCCGGCGCCTCTAACCTAGGCCCCACCAGCAAGGTGCTGCTCACCAGCGTGCGGCAGCGCGTAGCCGCCTATCTCAAGGCCTACGGCCCCGGCCCGGTTCCGGCCGATGCCGTTACCGCCTCTGGTTCGGGGTTGGATCCCGATATTTCATCGGAGAACGCGCTGCGCCAAGCCCCCGCCGTTGCCGCCGCGCGGCACCTGCCTGCCGCCACAGTCATTGCATTGGTCAACCACTTGGCCCGACACCGCGCGCTGGGTGGCATTATCGGCACGAACCATGTGAATGTGCTGCGTCTCAACCTTGCCTTGGACCATTTGCCACCCCAATAATCCCTTATGGAACCCTCCACGCCGGACGGCTCACGCCCAGACCCTGACGCCCTCCTGGCCAGTCTGCGTCAAGGTGGGCGCGGGCATTTGAAGATCTTCCTCGGCGCGGCCCCTGGCGTTGGCAAAACCTGGGAGATGCTCGCCGCCGCCCATGCCAAACGCCAGAAAGGCGTGGATGTGGTGGCCGGGCTTATCGAAACCCATGGCCGCGCCGGCACGCGGGAAGCCATTGGCGAGCTGGAGCAGCTCCCCCGCCTTGCCGTGCCCTATCGCGGCCAGTCGCTGGAGGAGTTCGACCTGGAAGCGGCGCTGAAGCGGCGCCCGGCCCTGCTGCTGGTGGATGAGCTAGCCCACACCAACGCCCCTGGCCTGCGCCATGCCAAACGCTGGCAGGATGTGCAGGATGTGCTGGAATCGGGCATCGATGTGTGGACCACCGTAAATGTTCAACATCTGGAAAGCCTGAACGACCAGGTGGCCCGCATAACCGGCGTGCGCGTGGCGGAAACAGTGCCAGACACGGTGCTGGACATGGCGGATGAGATTGAGCTGATCGACCTGCCCCCCGCCGAATTGCGCGCCAGGCTGCAGGAAGGGTTTGTGTACCGCCCCGATATTGCCGCCCGCGCGCTGGAGGGGTTCTTCCGAGAGGGCAATCTCGGTGCTTTGCGTGAAATCGCGTTGCGCCGCGCAGCGCAGCGTATTGATAAAGACGTGACACGTTATATGCGCTCCTCCGCCATTCCCGGTCCCTGGCCCGTGGCGGAAAAAGTGCTGGCTCTTATCGGCGCGGATGACGCCGCCTCCAATGTGGTGCGCCACGCCGCGCGCTTGGCCGAGGCCTTGCACGCGCCGCTCACCAGCTTCCACATTGAGCGCACGGACGACAATGCCAATGTGCAGGCCGCGCTCGACCTAACCGTGCAGCTTGGTGGCGGCGTGGTCACGCAATCGGCGCCGGATATGGTGCGCGCGGTGCTAGATTACGCGGCGGCGCAGAATATCACCCATATCGTCGTGGGCCGCACCCGGCGCGGGCGCGGGCTGGGGCGGCGCTTTTCCGAGGCACTTACACGCCAGGCCCAGGACTTTACGTTGCATTTCGTGCCCGTGCCCGCCGCCGCGCCGCCGCGCATCAAGCTCCCCGCGCCCGAGCGCGACTGGAGCCCCTATATCCTCGCTTCCTGCCTGCTCGCCGCGATCACCCTCACCGGCGTTTCCATGCGCAATCTCCTGCCGCAGGAGGCGATGGGGCTGATCTTCACCGGCCTCATCGCCGCCATGGCGAGCCGCGCCGGGCGCGCGCCTGGGCTTTTCACGGCGGTGGCCGGCTTCTTCCTGTGGAATTTTTTCTTCCTGCCGCCTTTCTACACACTCTCCGTAACCGATCCGCGCGATGTCGTGGCGCTGCTCGTCTTCCTGCTGGTGGGACTCATTACCGGCACGCTGGCCGGCCGCGTGCGGCAGGAGGCCGCGGGGGCCGCCGCGCGCATGGAGGCGCTGCGCCGCATCTCGCTGTTCGGGCAGCGGCTTTCGCGCGCGGCCACGCTGTCGGACGTTATGGCCTCCGCTGCCGAGGAAGCCGCCGCCATTACCGGTGCCGGCATAGTGCTGCTGGCTCAGAACGGCACACTGACGCCTGAGGTGTGGCGTCCTGACGGCACGGTGCTGGACGAAGCCGCAGAGGTCGCCGCCGCATGGTGCTTGACGCACGACATGGAAACCGGGACCGGCACCGCCACTTTGCCTTCCGTTCCCTGGCGCTTTTTTCCGCTACATAGCCATGGCACGGTGGCGGGTGTGCTGGGCGCCCGCACCGCTGTGGCGCCGCCGACGCCTGTGGTGCAGACCCTGGCCACCTTGGCGGACCAGACCGCCCTGGCCCTGGAACGCGCCAGGCTCTCCATGCAGACGGCCCGCACGCAAGCGCATGAAGACAGCCAGAAGCTGCGCAACGCGCTGCTTTCATCGCTCAGCCATGATTTGCGCACTCCGCTTACCGCCATCCGCGGCGCAGCCGAAACGCTTGTCACCATGGGCGAAAAACTTGACGCCGCCACGCGCGCCGATCTGCTCAACGCCATCACCGAAGACACGTCTCGTATGGGCAAATTCCTCGCCAACATCACGGACATGGCGCGGGCCGAGTCAGGCGTGCTGGACATAAAGCGCGCGCGTGTGCCGTTGGAAACCCTGGCCGAAGCCGCTATTACCCGCACGCCGGGCGCGCTCTATACCGCCATCAACATCGCGCCAGATGCCACCCATGTGCGTGCCGACCCCGCCCTGCTGGAACAGGTTTTGGTCAACCTGCTGGACAATGCGGTCAAATACGCGCCGCTGGGCAGCCGTATCAGCATCGCTGCCCAGCGCGCGGGCGATACTGTGCGCATCAAAGTGGCGGATGAAGGGGTGGGGATCCCGCAAACCGAGCTGCAATCCGTATTCGACAGTTTTTTCCGAGCCAGCCGGGGAGACCGCGTGGCACCTGGTACGGGGCTTGGCCTCGCCATCGCCAAGGCTTTTACCGAAGCCATGGATGGGCGTATATCAGCGCAAAGCCCGCGGTCCGACCTGCCAGCGGATGGACTGCCCGGCACGGTCATCACATTGGAGCTTCCTGCCGCATGATCTCCGGCCGCATCCTGGTTGTGGACGATGAGCCGCAAATCCACCGTTTTCTCTCCCCCGCACTGACCGCTGCCGGCTACACGCCGCTGCGCGCCGATACGGCCGCGGAGGCCCTGCGCCAGGCCGCTGCCCAGGCGCCTGACCTTGTGCTGCTCGATCTCGGCCTGCCGGACATGGATGGGCAGGAGGCGTTGCGCCGCCTGCGCGCCTTCACGGCCGTGCCGGTCATCATCCTCTCGGCGCGCGACCGTGAGGCAGAGAAGATCACAGCACTTGATGACGGCGCCGATGATTACGTGGAAAAGCCCTTCGCCCTGGGTGAGCTGCTGGCGCGCATCCGCACCGCCCTGCGCCGTGCCGGGGCCGCGGAACCGGCTGCCGCGACGCTGCATGTTGCGGACCTTGCCATCACACCCGGGGCCACGCTTCGCAACGGCGTTGCGCTGCCGCTCACGAAGCGCGAACATGCGCTGCTGCTATTGCTGGCGCGCAACCGTGGCCGCGTGCTTACCCACCGGCAGCTTCTCACCGCTTTGTGGGGGCCGGCTCATACCGAAGACGTCGCCTATTTGCGCGTCTATATCGGCCAACTTCGGAAGCATTTAGGCGAGGGCGCGGCAAAACTGATCGCCACCGAACCTGGTGTTGGCTACCGTCTTCTC
>NZ_JAQTZC010000078.1 GCF_028687955.1 Acidocella sp. | reverse complement strand
ACTGCAACAAAAGGATCACGGATTCTTCGTGAAACTGACACCGCTTTTCGCCTCGCGGTAGAGTATCGCCCTGTCCGTGTAACGACGACGCTCGCATTGGGACGGGCGCGATCATAAAACAGGGGCTTTAAACAATGAATTCCGCAAACACGTTCCGGCGCGCCTTGCGCCGGGCCTCCTCGCACCGGGCGTTGGCATTCGCCCTGGCTGGGTTGGTTCTGACCACCGCATCCGCGCATGCGCAAACCAGCACCGCGCCGGTAAACCTCGATCTCGGCGCCGTGCTCGCCACTGGCACGGCCGATACCGCGCTGCTCGCCAGCACACCCGGCACCGCGCCGAACGAAGCCCCTTCGCTGACGCCGCTAAACTCCACGCAGCCGACCTCGGTGGTGAGCAAAAAGACCATCGAGAACATGCTCATCGGCACACAGAGCTACGCCGATATTGCCAAGCTCACGCCTTCGGTCTCGGCGATTAGCCCGAACGGCCCTGGCTTGCAGGAAGCCAATGGCCCGACCATCCGCGGCTTCCAGGATGGCCAGTACAACATTACCTTCGATGGTATCCCCTTCGGCGACTCCAATGACTTTACGCATCACTCCACGTCGTTCTTCACCGACAGCCAGATCGGCGAGACCATTGTGGACCGCGGCCCTGGCACGGCGGAAACCGTGGGCGATGCCACCTTCGGCGGCACCATCTCGCTGCGCACCATCGACCCGGCGGCGACGCAGACTCTCACCCCCTATGGTGAATGGGGCAGCTACAATACGAACCTTGCTGGTATCCGCTACGACACCGGCAGCATCCAGACCCTGAACGGCACTTCCGCCGTGGTGGATGCCGAGCACATCCAGTCCGACGGCGCGCTGCAGAACGCCGGCCAGGAACGCAAGAACTTCTTTGGCAAAATCGTGATCCCGGCGGGTAACAACACTACCGTGACCCTGATGGCCGATTACAACAACATCTACCAGAATCCCGCGATCGGCGCGACCGCCGGGCAGATGGCGCAGTACGGGCGGAACTTTGCCTACAGCACCGACCCGAACCAGCAGAACTATAACCGTTACAACAATGACCATATCGTCACCGATATGGAATACATCGACGTGCAGTCCAACCTCGGCGATGGCTGGCTCTATGACGGCAAAGTCTACACCTATGCCTATTACCACCACGACCTGAACGGCGATGACGTAAACGACGTCGGTGCCAACGGCCTGCAAACCGGCGTGCCCAACCAGGTACAGCTGTTGCCCGGCGGGCCGATCACCACCGGCGTTCCCGGCCAGACCTTCAAAATGGATTACCGGTCCGTCGGCACCATCCAGCGCGCCCAGAAGGATTTCGATTGGGGCGATCTGAAGGCCGGCTTCTGGTTCGACCACCAGATCAACAGCCGTGCCGTGCAGAACGTCTCGCTGACCAATGCCAACGCCGTCAACTATAACCCCGCCGACTCCAACGGCGGCCTCATCACACCAACCAATGCAGACGGCTCCATTGAGCGCCAGATGCGCGATCAGCTTTACACCTTCCAGCCCTATGGCCAGGTTGATTGGAAGCCGATCGACGGGTTGACCCTGACCGGCGGCGTGAAATACGCCTTCTTCCGCCGCACGCTGAGCGCGCCGGTGGACCAGAAGACCGAACTGCCGCTGTACTACTCGCATAACTACGACAAGCTGCTGCCCTCCTTTGAAGCCAAGTACAGCATCAACCCGAACCTCTCGGTTTATGCGCAGGCGGCTGAGGGCTTCCTCGCTCCCAACCTGAACACCTATTATACAACCGGCACAAAAATCAGCAGCGTGCAGCCTGAAACCACGATCAACTTCCAGGCCGGCATGGCCTATCAGGGTGAGCATCTGGCCCTGGGCGCGGATGTCTATCACATCCACTTCCAGAACTTCATCAACAGCCAGAACGAAACCATCGGCGGCATCCGCCAAAAAGTGTTCTTTAACCAGGGCGGCGTGATCTATCGCGGCGTCGAAGGCGATGTAACCTACAGCTTCGACAACGGCATCAGCCTGTTCGGCAATGCCGGTTATAACCAGGCGTACCAGACCTCGACCAACATCTACGTCCTCAACGCGCCGCAGTTCACCTCCAACATTGGCGTGATCTACGACAAGGACGGCATCTACGGCTCGATCATCGACCAGACGACAGGCGGTTCCTACACCGGCAATACCGGCGTCAACGTCGTAACCGGTGCCGCGGAAGGCAGCGGTGCCAGCGGCAAGAACCCCGGTGGCTGGTACAACCCCTACAACGTGGTCAACCTGGCCGCTGGTTATACCTTTAACCACCTCAATCCGCACCTCGACCAGATCAATCTGAAGTTGAACGTGGATAACATCACCAACCAACGCCAGATCATCTCCGACAATGGCACCAATGGTGCTGGAGACCTGCTCTACTGGGTGCTGCCGGGCGTGTCGGCTTTCGTGACCATCTCCGTACCCATCAACTTCTGAACTTTATGACAGTTTAGAGAAACCCGGCGGCAACAGCTCAAGGCCCGGCGTAAGCCGGGCCTTGATGCGTTAGAAGGTCATATTGAAAACGATCGATTTGGTACAAATGTCTGAGACAATGAACTCCTCCTGGCTCACACAGGATCCCGGAAACCTCCGCTTTGCCGCCGCGATGGGCGTGGGGCTGCTGCTCGAGCTGGCGGCGCTTGGCCTGCTGGTGCCGATAATGGCGCATAAGGAGATGCCTGCGCTAACCCCGGCGGTGGTGAAACTTTCGGTTATCACCCCGCCCGCCCCCAAACCAGCGCCACCGGCACCCGTGCCGCCCAAGCCCGTGGCTCAGCCGGTGGTGCAGCCGGTGGCCAAACCATTGCCGCCGCCGCCAAAGCCCGCGGCGCATCATGTGGTGCGGCATGTTCCGGTGCCCAAGCCGGTGCCCAAGCCGTTGCCCACGCCGCCGCAAGCCGTTAAGCCGCCACCGGTGCCGGTGCCGCCGCAGCCCGTGGTGCCGCCCGCGCCGAGCGCCGGCGCGGTGGACGTATTCAGCGCGGCGATCAAAGCAGCGCTCCAGGCGCATGCAAACGAGGTCTACCCACAGTCCGCGCAGATGGCGCATGAGGTGGGCTCGCCGCAGCTTACATTCACATATCTGAACGGCGTGGTCTCCAACATCGCGCTGACGCGCTCGAGCGGGTTTCCGCTGCTGGATGCGGCGGCGCTCCGGGATGCGCGGATCGCGCACTATCCTGCCCCGCCGTCCGGCTTCACCGGACGCACCTATCAGATAACCGTGGCGGTGGACTTCCGCCTGGCGGCTGTCAGCATCGACGCGGATTAGCTTTACGCAGTTTGTGCGCTCAGGCCGGGATTATGGACCCGGCATAGATGGTTTTGCCGCTCATATCCATAAGCCCGTATTGCAGCTTGCCGCCGGTTATGTGCAGCGTCATGAACCCATGCGCGCCCGAGGCAAAGCCGCCGCGGATTGCCGGGCGCGGGGTGTAGGTCTGCGAACCGGCGCCGGTGACCACATAGGTGGTGCCGTTCATCGACACCGATTGCAGGCAATGGTCGTGCCCGCAAATATAGAGCGGCACATCATGCTTCACCAGCACGGGGTTGAGCCGCGCGATGAGGTCCGGCTGGTCGTGGTCTTCGCCGTCGGCATCGTCAAGCGCCGTGTAAATGGGGTGGTGGCCGATAACGATTTTCCACTGCGCGGTGGAGGCAGCCAGGGCCTTGTCCAGCCAGTCAAGCTGAGCCTGCGAATCCTGGCCTTCAATTCTCACCTTGGAGCCGAGATATTTTTTAATGAAGGGCGAAGTGTCCAGGTAGAAGAAATCCGCGCGAGCGCCATCGGGCAGCGCCTGCGTCTCGGTATAATAACGCGCGGGTAGCTGCCAGCGGTGGCTCCTGGCGCTGTAGTCAAGCTGCGGCTGCACATTGCCGCGGTAGTCATGGTTGCCGAGAATCACCTTCCAGGGGCTCTGGAGGGATTGAGCGGTGTAGATCTTCTCGAAAGAGCTCTCCCACTGCGGGTCTTCAACGCCGGTGACGCCATCCTCATAGAAATTATCGCCGACCGAGACCGTGAAGCGCGCGCCCATGGCAGCCGCGGTTTTGCCCATCTGCACCGCGACGGCGCGCTGATCGTCATGGCCATTGCGGCCCCAGTCGCCGATCAACACACAGTTGAGCGCTGCCGGGTCCGCCAGCGCCGGAAACGCGCCAAACGCCCCACCCGCGCCCAGGGCGAGAGAAGTGGAAATAAACCGCCGGCGGGAAAGCAACATCTGGCAACCTCTCAGAATCTCTGGCCCGTTTAGCAAACCAGCATACACCCCGTCTGCTACAATTGCGTGACAGCCTCAGGCCCGCTTCGCCTCGATTTTGTCCCAGATGGCGGCGGCAAGATTTACGCCATCAAAGCGGGCAATCTGCTGCAGCCCGGTGGGCGAGGTGACATTGATCTCGGTGAGATAGCCGCCGATGACATCGATGCCCGTGAAGAGCAGACCTTCGCGCTTCAGCGTGGGCCCGATGCGGGCGCAGATCTCAAGTTCGCGGGGGGTCAGGCTGGTCCGCTCGGGACGGCCGCCGGCATGCATGTTGGAGCGGCTATCCCCCTCGGCGGGGACGCGGTTGAGCGCGCCCAGGGGTTCACCGTCGATGAGGATGATGCGCTTGTCCCCCTGGCGGACGGCCGGCTCGTAGCGCTGGACCATCAACGGCTCACGGGAGGCTGCGAAAAACATGTCCAGCAGGGAGCCGAGATTTTCATCGTCAGGCTTGATACGGAAAACGCCGATGCCACCATTGCCAAACAACGGTTTGACAATGATGTCGCCATGCAGCTTGCGGAAATCCCTGATCGCGCCGCGGTCCCAGGCGATGAGCGTGGGGGGCATCAGCTCGGGGAAATGGGTCACCAACAGCTTCTCGGGCGCGTTGCGCACGGCGGCGGGGTTGTTCACCACCAGGGTTTTGGGGTGGATGTGCTCCAGCAGATGCGTGGCGGTGATATAGGCCATGTCAAACGGCGGGTCCTGGCGCATCAGCACCACGTCCATCTCCGCCAGATTGACGGTTTTTTCCGGGCCGAATTCATAGTGCTCGCCGGGGACGTTTTGGACCGTGACGGGCCGCACGCGGGCCTGAAGGGTGGCGCCGTTCAGCCACATGTGGTGGACCTCATAATGCCAGAGCGCATGGCCGCGGCTTTGCGCTTCCAGCATCAGGGCAAAGGTGGAGTCGCCCGTGATGTCGATGCTGTGCATCGGGTCCATCTGCACTGCAATTTTCAGGCCGGCCATGTGATCCTCAATTCTCTGTTGAGAACAGCGTATCAGGAGGCGGCGCGCTGCTCCAGTGCCGCGGCTGTGGTGGGGTGTTCCAGGCTGAGGGTACAGCGCGCGGCATCGCCGTTGTCCGGCACGGCGGTGGCCACATGCGGAACCCCTGACGCATCAGGGTAGAGGATGAGGTTAAGGCCGCAGACCGGCGAATGGTAGAGCCAGACCTGGGCTGAGCCATCAACGCGCAGCAGCGCCGGATGGCCGAAGGCGGCATCTAGAGTGGCGGGGGTAGCCCCAACGAGATTACCGGCGCCAAGCACGGGAACAGCTCCCACGGTCTGGGCGGTTTGCGCCGGCATGTCCGCGCAACCAGTCAGCAGTACAGCGCCGTACAGCGCGCCAAAGAGTCGAAGTCTGATCCGCTGCGCCATGCATGTCCCAGAAGCTGAAGCCTGAATACCTATAACAAAACCCCCATACTTTAACAGGATATTTCCGGGCATTTCGGCTTAGTTTTTTTCACCCAGCCGATTTTCCCGCCATAATCAAATCAGCCCGCTGCCTTATTCGCGCCTTGGTCCCAGGCGATATTACACACATGGATGATTGATCCACGATTCTGACGACGGAGAGTGAAAATGCCCGTGAATATGCTGAAGACCGAAGCCGATCTGCGCCATGCCGTGATTGACAGGTTGATCGCCGCTTCGTTGAGCAACGGCAAACCGGCGATGGAAGCAACGCTTGAGCGCTGGCGCCGGATGAGCATTCCGGCAATCGACGCGGCGAAAATCGAGATCAAGGCGGCCTGATCCCACCCCCTAATTCAACGGCAGCACCGTGACCGGCGTGGCGTGATAAAGCGTTGGGAACAAAGTCTGGAGCACTCGTACCTTCGGAATTTCGTTGATGACGATATAGGGGGAGTCCGGGGGACGAACCAGAAAATCCTGATGGTAGGTTTCGGCCTGATAAAAGGCGCCCGCAGGGGGCGGGCGAACGGCAATGGGTGCCGGGACTACATGCGCGGCGGTGAGACACAGCCAAGGATTGCGGCGTGTTCGTGATCCTGGCATGGAAACCTGCTTTGTCTTGGGTCTGGGCGCTTGGCTCTTATATAGTGTCTGGCGCTCGCAAAATGCGGATAATTCCGTACTGCCCGGGCGATAAAAAAGGAGACATGCATGAGCCTGCCAGCTGAGCCCAATTTTCCCGTCAATCATACAGAAGCCGAGTGGCGCAAAATTCTGACCCCTGAACAATATGAGGTTTTGCGTGGACATGGCACAGAACGGCCCGGCACTTGCGCCCTGAACCATGAAAAGCGGGCGGGGCGGTTTTCCTGCGCCGGATGCGGGCAGGATCTGTTCGTTGCAAGCACGAAGTTTGAGAGCCGCACCGGTTGGCCCAGCTTCAACGACCCGGTTGCCGGCGCGGTGGGAACATCGGTGGACCGCAGCCATGGTATGATACGGATTGAGGCGCATTGCAGCCGTTGCGGCGGGCATCTTGGCCATGTGTTCGAGGATGGCCCCGCGCCGACTGGGTTGCGCTACTGCATTAACGGGGTTGCGATGAATTTCACGCCGGAAGGATGAATGGTTGCACCTTCCGGGAGGCAATAAAAAACCTGCGTGGCGTAAGCCGCGCAGGTTTTTCTTTAGCTGGTAAGCTTTGTATCAGCTGATCACGATACTGCCGCCTGCACCTGGCACTGAGGTGAGGGAGTTGGCATTCACACCGGCGAGCTTGATGGTCGAGCCATCGGACAGGGTGATGACAGCACCGCTGAAGCCAGGCGCTGTTGAGTTCGCTTCCGAGAAAATGCTCAGAGTGTTGGTCGACCCGAAAAGGCTATCGTTCAGGTAGATCGAGCTGTTGACCGAGTTGAAGTCGGTGATCAAGTAGTTGCTCTGGCCGTTAGCAGCGGTCGCGGCGTTGCTCACGAAGATGTACAGGTTTTGCGTACCGGCAACGGTTGAATTCGAGCCGGTCAGCGTGCTGCTCGACGAGCTGCCCAGGATAAACGCCTGCTGCCCGCTACCCGCTGTGGAAACAACAGCGTTGGAGATGATCGCGCCAGTATGCCCGGTATATGCCAGGCCAAGCTGGAAATTATTCTGCGCGGATGTCGCGGATGCAAGCAAGGTCTCATTACCCGTGCCGGCGAACAGGAAGTTGCCAACCGAGGAATTGCCCACAAGGGTGTCACCCGCGCCAGCGCCCTGCAGAGTGACTGCGCCGGAACCGCCAACCAGCGAGTTGTTGCCCGCGAGACCGCCGACGTAGTAACCGCCGCCCGCACCGCCAAAAGCCGTCACGGAGTTAGGCGCGCCATTGCTACCGCCGTAGTTAGCGGAGAAAATGGTTGCCGCATTGCTGCTGTTGTTAATGAAGTCCAGCGTGCCGCCGGCTTGTTGGGCAAACTGCACCGCAACAGAGGAGGAGTCGTTCGCATTAACGGTCGTGGCGCCGCCATACACAAAAACGGATGCCGTCGAATTGCCGTTGGCGCTCACGGTATCAAAAGCCGCACCGACGTTAACAGTATCCTTACCCGCGCCCGCTACCGAACTACCCGCGCCCGAAAGCACGATGTCGTAGGACGAGTTCGGATTGCTGGGGGTGCCGTAGGCGCTGATGACATCTTTGCCGCCGGCGGCATAGATCGAGTCCACGGCACCGGTCGTGCCACCGTTCGTGTCAGTGTACACAACGTTGCTGTTGGCGCCGAACAGAGCCAGGGATGTTTTTCCGTTGCCGGTAATGACCGACTTGCCGGGAACCTCAACAACCAGGTTCGTTGCGTTAGCGGCGACTGTGAGACCCGTATAAGGAGCCGCGCTCAGGGTCGATACGCCACCGACAGAGTCGGTGTTCGTGAATTCTTCAAAGACATTACCGGTGGAGCCGGCAACAGTATAGACCGAACCGGTTGCGAGATCATTATTGATCAGACCACCCGCAGGCGTAGCACCGGCAACGGAGGCGGAAATCGAACTGCTGATACCATTCAGATAGGCTTGCAACAGACCATTAACAGCAGACCCACCCCCCACGGAGGTGAATGCCGAAGGAATGGTAACAATACCAGTTGCCAAATTCGGAGAGCCACCGACCGTTAAGCCTACCGTAGAAACCACTGCTGACATCATACTACCCCTGATTTAATCGCCGCTCGTTTCCATTACCGTTGCAGTGCAGCGATGGCAAGTAAAAATGAACTAAATTTTCGTGACACGTCCGCTACATACATCACAAATTCGCGAAACGGCACCGC
>NZ_JAQTZC010000077.1 GCF_028687955.1 Acidocella sp. | reverse complement strand
ACGATGCGAGCGCAACGGATCACCACCACTTGCGGGTAGTGTCTGGCTCAACATCAATGGAAAAGAATCAATTAAAAGCTGGTGAGACAGCTTGACTGTTCAGATAACGGCCATAATCCGGCCCGGTGACGGCGCGCAGCTCCACCCGCCCATCATTAGTCTCCAGCGTCTTCACCAACTCGGTGCGATGATTGAGTAGTCCGTGCTGCAGATTGATCCCCGCCAGAGGTGCTGGCAACTCACGCAAATACCCCGCCGGCGCCGCCACCAGCCCGCAAAGCTGCCCAAAACTCCAATGCGTCGGCGCCACCGGCCGCTCCTGTCCGGGCACAATCAGCGCCAGCCGTTCGCCATCGTCGCGCCGGGCTTCAACCCGGATCGCCCGGCTCTCCACCGTTCGCGCCTCAGCCCGATCCGCTCGGGCGCGGACCGCGCCATACAATTCCGGCAACGACAAGAACCGCTCATCGTCGGGCCGCGAGAACCATTCCGACGACACCCGCCCCAGCCGCTCACCCCGGCTGACATCGACCTTAAAACCCTCCGACCCAGTCCGGCCCGCGCTCGCCCCCACAACCGCCACCGCGGCAGACGCATTGATATCCATGGCACTTCTCCATGACAGGCCCCGGAAGCCTCTCCTCCGGATTAAAACCAGTCATGAAGCGCCCGGCCCAACTCTCACTCTTGGACCTCGTTATACCAACCAGCTCCAACCAATCCGCAATTTTTAACAACCGCGATGCCTGTGCTTCTGACCTTGTCCCTCAAACGGCGCAACCGGAATACCCGCGCCACCAGCATTCGAGACATATTGTTCTGGATTCGCCTCAAATAGGTCCCGGTTGATACGATTTTCGAAAAAGAAAACCCTCCCCCCATGGATTGCCGATGCAGGCGCCTGCGTTGCTGAAACAGCCTGCCCGCTCACTGGATCGACGGCTAAATTATTTTGCCCATCCACAGGCCATGCCTGTGAATTTTTAGGATCATGAATACCAGACCCCGGCGAAGATCGGTGCCTGCGGCCCATGCCGCAGCCTCCCATGCGCATCATCAGGAACATGGCCGCAATCGCCAAAATGATAAAAAGCCCGTTTTGTCCAAGATAGGCCATTATCAGCCCCTGTTCGGAAACGAGGTGGAATCACCCAGTATATCCTGCTTCTTTTGCAGATATTCCTCCCGGTTGATTTCACCGCGCGCATAACGTTCATCCAACGCGTGCAGGCCGCTGGACATGCGGCCCGGCTGCGGCGGATGAGGCTGATAAGCGCCACGATGCGCGCATCCATTCCAGGACACAGCCCTGAAGAAAAACACCAGCAGCGCTACAAAGATCAACATGCCCAGAAGCATCATCATCCAGCCTCCATTATTCCAGCCGCCATAACCCATCATTCCTGGTCCGCCCCAGCCACCCATCATCCAGGGGCCAGGGCCATAACCACTCCATACCGGACCTGGGCCGCTTACGCCGCCACCATTCGCCGCCACGGTACCGGCTGCGGACTGTGCCCATAATGGCTGCGCGCCAAACGTCGCCCACAACACCGCGAAACCTGCATTGCGCATAAATTTGTTCATGATATTTGTCCTTTTCGGGTCAAAATTATTAATTTCACTGAATTACACCTGAAGAAATTCCCGCGCCTTGATCCTGCTCAAAACGCGGAAACAGCCATTACACGTAACGCAGCTCGGTCATCATCCCGGCGGCCATGTGATAAAGATTATGGCAGTGGAACAGCCAGCGCCCCGGGTTATCGGCATCGAACGCGATGCGCACGCTGCCCATGGGCGGCACCAGCACGGTATCGCGCATCGCCCCCGGCAAGGCGCTTCCATTGATCGCCACCACCTGGAAATGATGCCCGTGCAGATGCATTGGATGCGCCATCATGCCGTCATTGATGATGTCCAGGCCGACACGCTCGCCCTGTTTCACCAGTATCGGCTGGTGGTTCTGCCATTGCCGGCCATCAATGCCCCAATCATAACCCATCATGCCGCCGGTCAGATGCACCTGCGTCACGCGGTCGAACGGACGATTGAGCAAAGGCTGCGCGCCGCGCAGCAGAACTTCCAGCTCCACCCCGCATGGTCCCGCAGCGATGTTCGCCAAGCTCTCCAACCTGGCGATACGCGCCTTGGATGCCGCCAGAATAACGCCGGCGCGCGCCACGTCCCCCTCACGCTGAGCGAGAATGGGATAGGCGCCCTCCCCCGGCGGCAAGTCCAGCACTATATCCACGCGCTGGGCAGCCGCCAGGGGAAACGGGCCAACGGCAAGGGGCTGCACCGCATCGCCATCGACGGCGATGATCCGCCCCGGCAGCGCCCCGGTATCGATCCAGAACGCGGTTGCCGCCGCGCCATTGATGAGCCTCAGCCGGATGCGCCCGCCCGCCTCAACCTGGAAAACTTCAGGATCGGCGAGCGTGCGGCCATTCGCCAGATAGGCATCGAAATCGACATCGTTGAGGTCGGACTTGCCGCTCATCATGCCGCCCATATTGCCCATCATCCCGCCGCCAGCACTGCCCCCCATGCCGCCACCGCCGGTCAGCCCGGCCAGAATCTCCGCCGGGCTTTTGAAGGTAAAATCATGCAGCAGCACAATAATTTCCTGCCGGTCCTCCTGCATCTCCGCCGCCGTGCGCACGATCAGCGGTGCCGCCATTAATTGCTGTTCCTGCAAACCTTGATGCGAATGCATCCAATGCGTACCGGGGCGCGGCGCGAAATCATAGCCTTGGGCCGCGCCATCAGCGATCAGCGTTTCATAGCCGGTCTCGGTCACGCCATCCTGCCGCACTGGCGGCGTCTGGCCGTGCCAATGGATGATCGTGGGTTCACCGCACTGGTTCACGAGCGAGGTGGCAAAGCGCTCGCCTGGCGCCAGCACAGCACCCGGCCTGCCATCCGCGCCCTGGATGGCAAATACAGAAGCCGCCTTGCCGTTGACCTCGATGCTGCGCTTGCCAACGGTGAGCACCCGCGCCGGGGCGGCGCTGGCGCGGCCGGCTGGCAGGGTGGAGAACGCAGCCGTGGCCGCACCCGCCAGCATCACCTGCCGGCGTGAAAAAACCTTGTTCATAATCTGTACCTTTCCTGGCATAAGCCGGAATTCGTGGAGAAATCGGAATCGGGACGCACTGCCCCGCGCAAGCTCAGATCACGCCAAGGGGCGCGGCGGCGGCGCGGCGGGAGGAATGACCTGGCCTGGCAATTTATCCTCAATCCCCACGCCAAACCCCCTGCCCGCCCGCACAGAGGAGGGCAAAAGCGTAGCCAGCGGCGGCAACAAACCAGGCACAGCCGCCGCGCAAGGCGAACAGGCAAAAGGCCCTTGGCAGCAGCCATCCGCCGCCATGGGCGATGAAGGCGCGGGCTGGGGCATGAACGCCGTGGTTTCGGGCTGGCAGGGATGAGAATCGCTCACCTCCACCACACCGCCTGCGATCGGCATGGCCGCATGGGCGGGCAGGACCGTACCGGGCACGGATGCAAACAGAAGAGCCATGACGCAGAAAAACCTGATAAACCAGGGCATCAGCCCGAGCCCGCCACGCCGATGCTGCATCCGCCCGCGCGCCATTACCGTGTCATCCGCGCCAAGGTACGGACCAGTTCATCCACCTTATGGCGCTGGTCATTCACATCACCGGCGGCAAAAGCGTCCGCGACGCAATGGCTCAGATGATCGCGCAAGATTTCCTCCTCCGCCTTGTGCAAGGCAGCCCGCACGGCGGCGATTTGCGTGAGAAGGTCGATGCAATAGCGGTTTTCATCGACCATGCGCAGCAAGCCGCCCACCTGGCCCTCAATCCGCCGCAGCCTCTGGGTCACTTTCTGCCGTGTCGCGTCATGCATCGGTGGTTGCCACTTGATACTATACCCTATGCGGGTATATACACCCTTCATCTCCAGCCTGCAAGCGGCGCCTGCCGCCCCCAAGCCAAGCCTCATCAAAATCCATACAGGTGGCCATCATGGACGAATCTGCTCACCACGCGCACCATCACGCCGCTCATCCGGCACAGGTTCATGATCCAGTCTGCGGCATGGCGGTTGATCCCGCCACATCACCGCACCAAGCCACCCATGGCGGGCAGGTTTTCTATTTCTGCTCCAATGGCTGCCGCGAGAAATTTCTGGCCGCTCCGGCCCGCTACCTGTCAGCGGCACCACCCAGCGCGGCAGCCGCGCCCGGCACAATTTTCACCTGCCCGATGCATCCGCAGGTCAGGCAAGACCACCCCGGCACCTGCCCGATCTGCGGCATGACGCTGGAGCCGCTCACCCCCTCCACGGAAGCCCCGGAAAACACCGAGCTGCACAGCATGCAAAGGCGCTTCTGGGTGGCCACCGCGCTCACAGCGCCTATTGTTCTGCTGGCCATGGGCGGTTTCGTGCCCGGTCTCGGTCCCGCCCTCGACCGTCTGGTTCCACCGCCCGTATCGGTCTGGCTTCAGCTTCTGCTGGCAACGCCTACCGTTCTGTGGGCCGGGTCGGTGTTCTTCGTGCGTGGCTGGCAATCCCTGCGCCGCCGCAGCCTCAACATGTTCACGCTGATCGCACTGGGCACCGGCACGGCCTATGTCTACAGCCTCACAGCCACGTTAGGGCCAGACCTGTTTCCGGCGGGGTTCCGCAATGCCAATGGCGGCGTGGACACATATTTCGAGGCGGCGGCGGTGATCACGGTTCTGGTGCTGCTTGGCCAGGTTCTGGAGCTGCGTGCCCGCGCGCAAACCGGCGGGGCGATCCGCGCCCTGCTCAATCTGGCGCCAAAAACCACCCGCCGCATCCAAACCAATGGCCCTGATGTCGAAATCCCGCTCGATCTCGTTGTCGCCGGAGACCACCTGCGTATCCGCCCCGGCGATGCCGTGCCCGTCGACGGCGTTGTTCTCGAGGGAAAGAGTCAGGTCGATGAATCGATGGTCACGGGCGAATCCATGCCCGTGACCAAAATGCCGGGCGATGCGGTGACCGGCGGCACGGTGAACGGCACCGGCGCGCTGGTGATGCGCGCCGAGAAGATCGGGGCGGAGACGATGCTGGCGCGGATCGTTACCATGGTGGCCGAAGCCCAGCGCTCGCGCGCGCCCATCCAGCGCCTGGCCGATCTTGCCGCCGGGTATTTCGTGCCAGCGGTCATTGCCATCGCACTTCTCGCCTTCGTCCTGTGGACGATTCTGGGTCCGGCACCGGCACTCAGCTATGGGCTGCTGGCGGCTGTATCCGTGCTCATCATCGCCTGCCCCTGCGCGCTCGGCCTTGCCACGCCAATGTCCATCCAGGTCGGCGTCGGCAAGGGCGCGCGTGCGGGTGTGCTGATCAAGTCGGCCGAAGCGCTTGAGCGGATGGAAAAAGCCGACACGCTCGTCATCGACAAAACCGGCACCCTGACCGAGGGCAAACCGCGTGTCACCGCCATCACCCCGGCCACCGGCTATTTGGCGGCGGACATAGTGCGGCTGGCGGCCAGCCTGGAACAATCAAGCGAGCATCCCCTCGCCACCGCCATCGTCCAGGAAGCAAGCCGGCGGCAATTACCCCTCGCCAGGATCAGCGGCTTCACATCGGTCACCGGCCAGGGCGTGAGTGGCATGGTCAACGAACGGCATGTGCTGGCGGGCAATGCCCGGCTGATGCAGACGCAAAACATTACGCTGGATGAACTCACCGCCTCAGCCGAGGCGCTCCGTGCGACGGGCGCCACGGTGCTCTTCGTCGCGGTGGATGACAAAGCCGCAGGCCTCATCGCCGTCGCGGATCCGGTGAAGGCATCCGCCGGCGCGGCGCTCAATGCATTACGGGCGGAAGGGGTGCGCATCGTCATGCTCACGGGCGATAATCGCCGCACCGCCGAGGCGGTGGCGCACCAGCTCGGTATTACCGAAATCGAAGCCGATGTGCTGCCGGACCAGAAACACGCGGTTATCCGCAAACTGCGCGCAGAAGGGCGTGTGGTTGCGATGGCCGGCGATGGCGTGAACGACGCCCCTGCTCTGGCGGAAGCCGATATCGGCATCGCCATGGGCACAGGCACGGAGGTGGCAATGCAAAGTGCGGGCGTGACACTGGTAAAGGGAGATCTGGATGGGATCGTCCGGGCCAGGCGCCTGAGCCGCGCCGTGATGCGCAATATCCGCCAGAACCTGTTCTTTGCCTTCATCTATAACGCTGTTGGCGTCCCGGTCGCCGCTGGTCTGCTCTATCCCTGGTTCGGCATTTTGCTCACCCCGGTCGTGTCCGCTCTGGCAATGTCGTTCAGCTCGGTGTCAGTCGTCAGCAACGCCTTACGCCTGCGGCGGGCGCGGCTTTGACTGCCGATCATGTGCAGTCTTCAATAGTTTTGAGCATATATCAGGCCCTGCGGCCAAGTTGCGCACCCGCAAGGGGTGCGCTTCTGGGCGATCCGCCAAGCGGATCGCTGCCTGGTCGGCACTGCGGCCTCCCAAAAACATATGTGGCGCAGACCGCGCCCATTTAGCCGTTGCTTTCCGCCGTTAAACTTCCCGGCGCCCAATCGGCATCCGCGCCGTGCAGACCGGCCTCCCCTGCAGCGTGCCGACGCGGGGATTTCTCTGCATCCTTGGGCTTACCGCCAGCCTTTGCTTTGCCGTTCCCATTGCCCAGCGATTTCGCAATCTTTTCCGCCGCCTTCGCGGCTTTCGGACGCATCACGTTGATGGCGGCCGCATCCAGCGTATTTTTGATGTGCGCGGCATAATGTTTCTCGATCATCTCGACCGAGGTCCGGCAATTCTTGGCGATCTGATAAATATCCGCCCCCTCCATCAGCCGCAGGCAGATGTATGTATGCCGCAAACTGTACGCTGTGCGCGGCTTGCCATCCCGGTCGGCCTTCAGCTTGGCTTTGGCCAATATCCTGTTGAACAATTTTAACTGCCCGCCTTGCGGGAACACCTTGTCAGTCGGCTCCGGCAACTCCACCGGCAGAGGCTGGTTCGGGTTTTTCACACTCCGGCTGCGCTTTTGCTTACCGCGCGTCGGCTTCGGCCGGTTCAACAACCGCTCATACGGCCGCACCGCACCCGGCGTGCTTTTACAGAACCCAACCCCGCGCTTGCCGCGCACCTCGATCTCCAGAATCGTCTGCCCCGTGGCATGGTCGGTCACGATCGACACATCCCGGTGCTGGAGATTCCCGACCTCATCAGGCCGCAGCCCGGTATTGCCCATGAACAAAATATAGTCGTGCATCTGCTCGGCATTCCACCGATATTGCGGCTGCGGCGGATTGCGCGCCCAGTCCCGCGATGCCGTATAAAGCTGCTTATATTCCTCCGGGCTGAACCAGGGCCGGTGCACGATTTTGCCCTGGGTCTTATACGGCGGCGACAAATCCGGCAGATGCGTCAACCACCCATGGCGGATCGCCGCCTTCAACACCAGCCGCAGCGTGACGACCTCATCATGCAAGGTGCTGCGCGCCGGCGGTTTGGCCTTGGCCTTCGTGGCGGTCTCAATCCGGTGCACCCGGTAATCCTGCACGGTCCCGGGTGTTACCTCGGACAAGCCCATTTTGCCAAAGAAGGGTAGCAAATGTAGGCGCAGCCTGATCTGGTGCCCTTGCACCCATTTCGGAGAGCGCTCGCCTTCGGTGATCACCTCATATTCGCGGGTAAATTTCTCGGCCGCATCCTGTACGGTCTTTTCTGTGACCAGCGTGCCGGCGGCTTCTTTCCCGCAGAGTCCCAGATACCAATCCTGCGCCACTTTGGTTGCGAGATTGACGTTTTCTTGTTTGGTGGTGGCCCGCCATTGCTTGGCCCCGACGGAGGCCGAGCATTGCCAGAACCGGCTATTGCCGCGCCGGTAGAGCTGCAGCTTGCCACCCAGCAGCGTCAGATGATTATCCATCGAACACCCTCAACATAAGGGGCCGCGGAGACCGGATATTCAAATTAAGGCGCCCGGCACACAGCCTCGGTTGCACTGAGCAAAATCTTTACAACCGCGTAGGTTGTCAGGTTTTTACCGGCGGGTGACTATGTGTTAACACTGTGCTAGCGGGTTTTGACTGTTTCGGCGGCTTAGCGCCGTGCTATTTTATTGATTTTATTCGTAAAAGTGGTTGCGGGGGCACGATTTGAACGTGCGGCCTTCAGGTTATGAGCCTGAATAACCTTAAATTTAATCAATTATAATCTTCTATCTTTCAAAATATACCCCGACTCTGTGAGAATCCGTATGGAACTTGCCAAACGGCCCGAGAACGATTCTAGTGGTGGGATGAGGCGGCAAGGTTTTCTCGACGATGAATCGCGACGCGACCTGATCGAGTTGGCTCGGGATGGGTCGGCGGCGCATCGGTTGGCACGCCGTGCGAATGCTTTGGTGCTGCTCGATACCGGCATGAATTTCGCGGCGGTGGCCAAGGTCCTGCTGCTGGACGAGGATACGATACGTGCTTGGCGGTTGTTGTACGAGGAAGATGGCATCGATGGTCTGGTCAGCTTTGGCTATGAAGGTAGCGCCTGCCGCCTGGACGACGAGCAGCAAGCCCGGCTGATCACCTGGATCACCGAGACCCTGCCGCGTTCGACGCGCGCGATTGGCGCCTGGATCGCGGCGGAATGCGGCATTGAATACCAGAGCCGCTCCGGCTTGATCGCGCTCCTGCACCGGCTCGGCATGGAGCATCGCAAGCCGCGCGCGATATCGCGCAAGCTCGATCCCGAGAAACAGGCTGCATTTATCAAGGCGTACGAAAATCTACTGAACCAGCTTGCAGATGAACCGCCCCGCGTTTGCCGGAGGCTCCAACTCTTGAGAGGATGGGGTCATGACGAACAGAACGAGCAACAAATTTTCACCTGAGGTTCGCGAGCGTGCGGTGCGGATGGTGCTGGAACACAAGG
>NZ_JAQTZC010000076.1 GCF_028687955.1 Acidocella sp. | reverse complement strand
AAGCGGATGGATTCATCATCGTCCAGAACGGGGGCGCTGAATGGCGCAATGGCGGCTCCGGGACGGCGTAAGGCTAAAATTTCATTCACGGCACTAAACCTTTCCGTTGGATAGGCCGATGTTAGGTTCGTAATGATTAAGAAAATATGAAAATGCGTGGCGGCCGTTGTTAATCTTAATGCAACCAGGGCCGCGCGTTCAGGGAGCTTCGGTGAAAATTTTGATATTCATAAAATTGCGGTCAGCGTTCGCGGGCACCTCGCGCCGGTAGCGGGTGAGGGCGGAGGCTAGCCGGGCGAAGCGTATGGCCTCCGAAAAATCCATGGTTTGCAAAAAATCACCGAGCCAGACGCACCAATCGAGATAATGACGCGAACTGGCGTTCAACATTTTACCGAAAAATATCGAAGTATGGTCTTCGCCATGCCATTGCCCGCTGGTCATGGCTTCGAGATTTCCCGGCTTTGGGCCGTGCAAATGCAGAATCGCCGCATGGTTGGTAAATGGCCAATAAGGCTTATAATTGAAGAGCGGATCAAGATGATCCCATAATCCGTGATAGGCTTCGTTCAGGGCGAACTGATCGTCATAGCGGAGCATATCACCTGAGAAGATGCGTTGTTTTATCTGCTCCTCCAATGCCGGATAGGTCGCGCGCATGGCGGGGACATTCAGCAGCATGACGCCGGAGTTGAAATAATTCCAGTTTTAGGGCAGCATTTCCGGCGCGGCGGCGAAAACCTTTGGGCGCAGCATCGAGAGATCAAACCGGCGCAGGAAGATGATGTCGCAATCGGTGTAGAGAACAAAATCGTGCTCGCGCTCGATATCGGGAATTTCCAGGCGCAGCCAATGGCCAATGGAATATGGCCCAAAGGTGCCGGCGGCCTGCGCCTGGGTGAACATATCCAGAAAGCGCGGCCTGACGGGGATTACGCGCACACCGTGGCGCTGCATCCATTCGGTAAAACTCGTAGGGGAACCATGATAAAGCAGAACAGGTTCCAGCCCGCCGATGGCGCGCGCGCTTAAGACCATCAGGCGCGCGAGGGCGCCGGTTTCACCCAGGCCGCCCGCTTCATCGATGGCGAAATACCAGCGCATTATTTGAGGGCTTGCACGGCTTTCAAAACTTCGTCAGCGTGGCCTGTAACTTTTACCTTTGGCCAGATGTGCGCGATTTTTCCTTCAGCGTTGACCAGCACAGTCGAACGCTCGATTCCCATGTATTTTTTGCCATACATGGATTTCTCCTGCCATGCCCCATAGGCGGCGATCACGGTGGCTTCGGGATCTGAAGCCAGCGGGAAAGTGAGGTTGAATTTTTCAGCGAACTTTTCGATTGCCTTCATGCTGTCCTTGGAGACACCGATGACGGTGACGCCGGTTTTGCCAAGCTGGGGCAACGCCTCCTGGAAGGCGCAGGCCTCCTTGGTGCAGCCGGGGGTGTCAGCGCGGGGGTAGAAATACAGCACGAAGGGCTTGCCCTTGAGGCCAGCTAGGCTGACCGTGCGCCCGCCCGAGGTGGGGAGGGTGAAATTGGGCGCGGCGGCGCCGATGCTGAGGCTCATGTGGAAACTCCCTTGGTTATGTAGGTTTCGAAATAATTTGTCACATTTTGGGCTGCCTGCGTCATGGCCTCCCGCAGGGCCTCCCAACTGGGCGCGCGGGTGGCGTGCAGCAGCGGGATTTGCAGCGCGGGGGGGACGCTCTGCGCGCGGTCCGACAGGCCGGTGATGCGGTTGATGCCCTGCACGCTGCGCCAGAGATGATCAGCGGCGAGGAGGTCTTGCGCGTGTGCTTGCGGCAGATGCCCGGCCGCGGCCAGGGCGCGCAGGGCGGCGGCGGTGTTGGGATGGAACAACGCGGGCGCGTGCGGACCGTGGATGAGTTGTAGCGCGGCGGCGATGAAGTGCAGCTCCAGCATGCCGCCAGGGATTGTTTTGATGTCGAACGGGCCGCGGGGCGCAAGCTCGGCGGTGATGCGATCGCGCATGGAAACGGTGTCGGCGCGGATTTTGGCCGGGGAATCGGGGCGCGAGAGGGCGGTGGTGATCCCGGCCGTGACTTTGGCGGCAAAGCCCGGCGTGGCGGCGAGTACGCGCGCGCGGGTGAGGGCCAGGCGCTCCCAGGTCCAGGCGTCGTTCGCCTGATAGCGGCGAAAGGAGGCGAGCGAGACGGCAACCGGGCCGTGGTTGCCAGAAGGGCGCAGGCGCATGTCCACATGGTAGAGCGGCCCCTCCGGCCCGCGGGCGGTGAGCGCGGTTGTGAGCGCGTTGGCCAGGCGCACGAAATAGGGGGTGGGCGCGGTTTCCATCGGGGCGTGATCGTAGATCAGCATCAGGTCGAGGTCAGACCCCGCGAGCATCTCGCTGCTGCCGGCCTTGCCCATGGCGACCACGGCGAAGGCGCCGCGCGGCACCTTGCCGTAGCGGACCTGATGCTGGGCCAGCACGCGCGGCAGCAGGGCGCCAAGGGCGGCGGCGGCGAGGTTGCTGCGCAGGCGGCCGGAGGAGTCGGCGTCCAGACGGCCCTCCAGCGTGGCGACCGAGAGATGAAACTCCTCGCGCCGGACGAAGTGGCGGGTAAGAGCCACCGCGTCCTCCAGATCATCAGCGTCGCGCAGCAGGTGGCGCAGCACGGGCTTGGGGGCGGCGAAGCGGGCCGTGGGAGAGAGCAGCGCCTCCAGCGCGTGCGGGTCTTCGGCCAGATGCTCGGCCAGGGCCGGGGCGGCGCCCAGCACGGCGGCCATGCGCCGCAGCACCGCCGGGTTGCGCTGGAAGAGGGAGAGCAGTTGCACCCCGGCGCGCTGGCGGGAGAGCAAAGTGTCAAAATATGCGAATACCTTGTCCGGCTCGGGTTGTTCGCCCAGCACGGCGAGTAGCGGGGGCAGGATATTATCCAGCAGGTCGCGCGCGCGCTCCGAGCGCAGGGCCGGGACCTGGCCGCCGGACCAGGCGCGCAGGCGCTCGGCGATGTGTTGATCGTCGTTGAAACCAAGGCCGTGTACGCGCGCGGTGAAGGCGGCGGGCGGCGGGCCTTCGGCTCCCGGGTCTATGCGGCTGTGCGGCGAGGCATCTTCACCGGCATCGAAAAAAGCCAGGAAGTGGCGGTGTACCCGGGCCAGGAGGCGGGGAAAGCTGGTGCGGAAGTCAGGCGCGCCAAGGAAGGTGATGAAGGCGCTCAGTGCGTCTTCGGTAGCGGGCAGGGTGTGGGTCTGGCGGTCTGCGACCATTTGCAGCCGGTGTTCAACGCGGCGCAGCACGCGGTAGTCAGCGGCCAGGGTGCGCGCCACGGTGGCGGGCAGGTGGCCGGCCTTCACCAGCGCCGGGAGGGCATCGAGCGTGGCCAGAATGCGCAGTTGCTTGTCCTGCCCGCCCCAGACCAGGCTGAGGGTCTGCACGATGAACTCGATTTCGCGGATGCCGCCCTGGCCGCGTTTGACATCACGCCCCAGGATGCCGGGCCTGTTATGCCCGGCGTCGATCTGGCGCTTCATGTCGTGGATGTCGGAGATGGCCGCGAAGTCCAGGTTCTTGCGCCAGATGAAGGGGCGGATGGCGGCGAGGAAAGCCTCGCCCATGGCGATGTCGCCCGCGATGGGGCGGGCCTTGGAGAAGGCGGCGCGCTCCCAGGTGCGGCCCTGGCTCTCGTAATAGGCAAGTGCGGCCGGCAGGGCCATGACTGGCGGGGTGGCCGAAGGGTCTGGGCGCAGGCGAAGGTCCACCCGGAAGACGTAGCCGTCAGCATCGCGGGTGGCGAGCAGGCTGGTGAAGTCGCGCGCGAGGCGGGCCATGAGGGGGGGGGCGTCTTCATCATAGACCGGCGATTGCGGGTCGAAGAAAAGCACCAGGTCAATGTCGGACGAATAGTTGAGCTCGCGCGCGCCGAGTTTGCCAAGCGCCAGCATGGTGAAGCCGGAGTCGCGCTCGGGGTCTTGCGGATGCGGCAGGGTAATCTGCCCGGCCTCGTGCAGGCTGAGCAGCAGGTGGCGGGTGGCGGCGTGGCAGGCGGCTTCGGCGAATTCGGAGAGCGCGGCGGTGATTCTGGGGAGACGCCAGAGGCCGCCGATGTCAGCGATGGCGATGGCGAGGGCGGCTTGGCGCTTGGCCTCGCGCAGCTGGGCCGCGAGCTGGCGGCGGCTGGCGACCAGCGGCAGGGCGCGGAGGTTTTCCAGGGCGTGGGCCAGGGCGGCATCCGGCCCGGATTTGAGCGTGCGGATCAGGCAGTCCGACTCGCGGCAGGCCATATCCGCCAGATAGGGGGCGTTGCCGCCCAGGCAGTTGAGCACCTCGCGCCCGGCGGGGCTGGCCGCGAAGCGGCGCTGGGCAGGGCCAAGGGCAGCGAAATCCTCGTGCAGCCGGGCGGCGGCGGCGCGATCAGCCGGGCCAGGAAATTGCGGGTTGTGGGGTAGGGCGTGCATCTGGCAAGCAGCACAAGATGAAATGGCGCGCAGGTCAAGCAGGGCGGATTGTGGGGAAGGCGGTGCATCAGCTCGGTCGTATCGCCATGCTTGCGGCGACGCTGGTGCTGGTGAGTGTTCTGCTGGTCGGGTTCCGGCTCTCGCAAGGGCCGATTCTGCTGCCGGAACTGGCCTCACGCCTGGCCACGGCGGCCTCGGGCCATGGCATCAACGTGGAGATGGCACAGGCGGAACTGACCTGGGCGGGGTACCGGCAAGGCGGCGAGGTGCCGTTTTATCTGCGCCTGGGCAATATCGCCGTGCGCAACGGGTTGGGGGATTTGCTGGTGAGCATCCCCACCGCGCGGCTGGAGCTGATCCCCTCGGCGTTGACGCAGGCGAAGGCGCCGCTACTGGTGGAGGCGGCGCAGGCGCGGTTCACGGGGTCGAGCGTGCCGGTCTCGCTGCGGGCGGCGGTCTGGCCGGGGGCTGATTTCAATTTTGCCCGCGCGCAGGTCGGCGTCACGCTGGGGCCGGGGCAACTGGGCGCCGGGGTGAACAGCCTGCCCATTGATTCCGGCGGCTTCAGCCTGAAAATCACCCCGGGGGCTGCCGAACTCTCCGGCGGTTATCTGGACCTGAGCCGTAGCGGCGCCAGCAAGCCGCGTATGAGCTTCAGCGGCGCGGCAAGCCTGGGCAGCCTGTGGAATATCAGCCTTTCCGCCGGCACTGATGCGGTGCAGGCGGGGGATATCGCAACCTACTGGCCGCCGGCGTTGCTTCCGCTGACGCGCAAATGGGTGATCCGCAACATCACGGCCGGAACGGCGCGCGATGCCAGTTTTGTGTTCACCCTGGCGGCGCCGCCTGATCTGGGGCGGCTGCGGCTGACGGGCGTGGCCGGCAGTTTCGAAGCCCAGGATTTGACGCTGCGCTGGCTCGACGGGGTAACGCCGCTCACCGCCCTGAACGGGCGCATGGTGTTCCAGGATTTGAACAATGCGCTGGTTACAGTTGATTCGGCGCGGTTGGGGGGCATGGTGGTCACCCATGGGCAAATGGCGCTCTCGAACATGAGCGTGCCCGCGCCGACGACGGGGCAGGTGAATGTGAGTCTTACGGGGAGCGTGGCGGACGCCATTGCCGTGCTCAACGCGCCGCCGCTCAGCCTGCTGCTCCAGGCCCCGCCGCCGCTGGTGCTGGCGACGGGGAATGCGGATGTGGTGGTTACGGCGCGGATCCCCTTGATTAAAAACCTGCGGCTGGAGGATACCGGGCTGCTGGTTATCGCTGAATTGAGCCAGACGGCGTTTGGCTCCGGCGTGCCGGGGCTGGCGTTTTCCCAGGGCAGCGGGCAGCTGGTGGCCACGGCACGGGGGCTGAGCGCGAAGGCGGCGCTGCAATTTGCCGGGCAACCGGCAAAGCTCGATGTGCAGGTTGGGTTTGCCGGCAAGGGCGGCAGCGAGGACATAACCCTGAGCAGTTTGGCCGGGCCTGAGCTGCTGCGCCGCCTGGGGCTGGACGCCAGCGCGGACGTGGCCGGAGGCGCGGTGCCCTATAGCTTGCACATCACCGGCGCGGCCACCGGGGCGCAGGCTATGCACCTGCAGGCGGATCTGACTCCAGCGGCGTTGCAGGTGCCGCATCTGGGCTGGAGCAAGCCGGCCGGGGCGGCGGGGCGGCTAGACCTGACCGGCACCCTGCGCAACGGCCAGTTCGCAGCCCTGAACAGCATCGACGCCACCGCGCCGGGGCTGAAAATCCAGGGCCAGGAGCAGAACGGGCAGATGGATTTTTCCACGGTGAACATCGGCCGGACACTGGCAACCGGCGTGTTGCGCCCGCCCACCGCCGTGGATGCCGCCTGGGCCGCCAGTTTTTCCGGCCCGGCGCTGGATTTACGCATGCAAGGCGGCAAGGCGGCGGCGCAAGGCAGCGCCGCCAGCGCATTGAGCGCAAACACAGCCGCCAGCGGCCCGTTGTGGCGCGCGCAGCTGAATTTTGAGCGGCTGGCCCTGGCTCCGGCCCCGGCGCCAGCGCTCGACGGGTTCAGCTTTAGCGGCAGCGGGCAGGGCGGCACATTGCAGCAAGGCCAGGGCAGCGCGGACGGGGCGGCTTTCAGCGTTGCGCCTGTGAGCGTGCGGCGCTGGCATGCCAAGGTGAGCGCGCTCGACGCCGGGCTGCTGTTGCGCGCGATGAATATGTATAAAAGCTTGCAAGGCGGTGCGCTGACGCTGAATGCCGATTACGGCGGCGGCACGCCGCTGGCGGGCAAAGCCGTGATGACGGATTTCCGCATGCTGAAGGCGCCGGCGTTCACCAAGATCATGCAGGCGCTGACAGTTTACGGCGTGCCGGCGGCGGCTTCGGGGCCGGGGCTTTCCTTTGCCAGGGCGGTGGTGCCTTTCAGCATCGCCGGGCAGACGCTGACCTTGCAGGGGGCAAGGGCGTTTTCGGCCTCGCTGGGGTTCACGGCTTCCGGGAAGATCGGCCTGGAGGGCGAAAGCCTGGATGTCGATACCACGGTCATCCCGGCTTATGAGATCAATGCGCTGCTGGGGAAAATTCCGGTGGTCGGCAGGTTGTTCACGGCGGAGAAGGGCGGCGGATTGATCGCGGCGCGGATGAAGATCACCGGGACGATGAATGCGCCGCAGGTGGAGTTGAACCCGCTCTCGGCGCTGACGCCAGGATTTTTACGCGGGATTTTTGGACTAGGCGGCCAGGCCGGAGATTAGAGCCGGACCGAGACCTCAGATTGGCCCGCAATGCAGGTCAATCTGAGGTCATCGCACTCGAATTCCGGTTCAGGCCGAATCCCGGTTCAGGCGGTTTCGTCGATCTTCACGGCGGGGCCGGATGGTGCGGGGAGCTTGCCGACCACGACCATGCCTGGGCGCAATAGCCGGCCATGGAGCTGCCAGGTCTGGGTCCACGCCTGCAAAATGGTGCCGGGCGGATGCTCGGTGGTTTCCTGCTCGGCCATCGCCTGGTGCATGTTGGCATCAAAGGTGGAGCCGGTGGGGTCGTGCCGGGTGATGCCGTTGCGCTCCAGCAGGGCGAGGAAGGAACGCTCGATGCCCTCGAAGCCTTCGCGCATTTTGGTGACGATTTCGGCCTCGCCTTCCTGGCGCTTGGGCAGGCTGTCAATGCCGCGTTTCAGGTTTTCGGCGGCTTCCACAACGTCCTTGGCGAATTTCTGCACCGCGTAGAGGCGGGCATCCTCAACCTCGCGCTTGGTGCGGGCGCGCAGATTGGCCATCTCAGCCTCGGAGCGCAGCCATTTGTCCTTCATTTCCTGCAGCGCGGCTTCAAGCTCGGCGATGCGGGTTGCAGGGTCCTGCGCGGCGGAAGCCTCGGCGGCGGGGGTTGCGGGATCTGTGGCGGGGGCTGTTTCTTGATGCTCGGTCATGGCCTGGAATTAGGCGATACAGGGCGCGGAAACAAGACTTCAATCACGCTGCCAGACCTTCCAGGCGCCGCTGGCGGGTACGCCGGTGGCGCGCTGCGCGACAATATCCGCCAGCCGCAGCGCCGCGATGGCGTGCGCGATGACCGTGGAGGTGTCCTCGCCGCTGCCCGCCCAGCGCGGCGCGACGCCGACGGTGACCTGCGCGTTGCCGGGCAGCAGCGGCGGCAATTGCGTGCAGAATTTGGCCGCGCGTTCGCCGCCGGTCAGGTGGTCCATGTTGTCGCACCACAGGGCGATGGTGGTGGCGTCAATCCGGCCGAGAAGATCCGTGGGGCGGATGATGTCGCGCAGTTCCTCGGCCATGCGCATGGCGATGGCGCCTTGCAGCGGCGCCGGGGCGCGCGAAAAGCCGAGATAGAGCAATGTGCCGGGCTGACCCTCGACATCGAGACGGTCAAACCGGCGCGACATTTCCTCGGCGAAGGTGCGGTGCGACCAGAGGCCGGTTTCTGCGTCCAGCAGGGAGTTGCGCCGGAGCACCGGGTCGCCGGTGCGGCCCGCGTGGCTATCGGGCAAGGTCATCTCGGGGGCCTCCAGATCAAACAGGACGCCATAGGTGCCGCTGATGCTATCGCCTGCGATGCGCGGGGCGAGTGAGAGGCGGAAGATGCTGGTGTAACCATCCGGCCGGGTGAGCTGCACCCGGCCATGCCAGGCGACGCATTCCGTGCAGATGGTGGTGACGATGGCGCGGAATTGCGCGGCGCTGCGACCTTCCTCGCCGGGCGGGCCAGTGAGCAGGCTGGCCATTTCCGTGCCCAGCAGTTGCGCCGCCGGCTGACCCAGAGCCTTGCCGGGGGCAAAGGCGGTGAAGCGGCCGAGCGGGTCGGTCTCGAAGGCCAGGTCGGCCAGCATGCCGGCGATGGCGAGCCAGCCAGTGCCAGGCCCCGAGGCCAGCACGAGGGGGGCTGCACCGGAATTTTGCGGAGGTGTCATGCGCGCATGAATAGCCGGGCGAGGTTGAACGGAGGGTTAATAAACCGGCGGCGCGTTGACATCGCGGCGGCGCGCCACGATGGTCCGCCGCAGGTTTAGACTTCAGCCAAGGATACGACATGAGCGCCGCATCGCACGACCAGCTGCAACAGATCATCGCCAGCGCCTGGGAGCGCCGGGGCGAACTCTCCCCCGCCACCACCGGCGCCGAGCGCGATGCGGTGGAGGCGGTGCTGGGCTTGCTGGATGCG
>NZ_JAQTZC010000013.1:27729-41544 GCF_028687955.1 Acidocella sp. | reverse complement strand
GCGCATGGGGCTGGCTGAACTCTGTGCCGCCCAGCATGAGGCTTATCAAAAAAGCGATGTTCTGGCTTTGCAGAGTGCAATGTTCGCGGATCTGCCGGAACCCGCGATGACGCCGCAGATGGCCCATGCCGCTCTGGTTGGCAATCGCATTGAGCAGGTTGGCCTGGACGATTTGGAAGGGCGGATCCTGGCGCGCATGGTGGTGCCCTACCCGCCGGGAATTCCGCTCATTTTCCCGGGCGAGCGTGTCACCCTGCCGGCCATCATCGCGTATCTGCGCTTTGCTGAATCCTGGGACCAGCAGTTTCCCGGCTTTGAGACCGATATCCACGGCGCGTGCAAAGCGCCAGATGGCACCTACCGGCTGGATTGTGTGGTCCTGCCGCAAGCTCAGACGTAAGGCGAGGCCGGGCCGCCTGCGCGCGGCAAGCTGCGTGAGCCTGGGGTGTTTTTTTGTCGTTGCCCCAGGTTTTTCTTTGGAAGTTGTGATGCGCCTCCATGAAGGTATCCCTCCGGTCTGAGCCATGTCCAATATGTCTCGATCCGCTACACCGAGCGCCTGGCCGTGGCCGGCATTAAACCTTCAGTCGGCAGCGTCGGCAGCGTCGGCAGCGTCGGCGACTCCGGCGACAATGCCCTCGCCGAGACGATCAACGGCCTGTTCAAAGCGGAGGTGATCCACCGACGCGGGCCCTGGCGCAACGCCGAAGCCGTGGAATTCGCCACCATCGAATGGGTCGACCGGTTCAACAACCGGCGGCGCCTCGAACCGGTCGGCAATATCACACCCGCCGGGGCCGAAGCGCGCTACTATGAACAAATGAACGATCTGGCTATGATGGCCTGACTCAAACCAAATTGCCTCCGGCAAACCCAGCGCGGATTACGCGCTTGATGTCGATCAAGGCCGGTGGCGGCAAAGTTGTTTAGTACGAATAACAGGTAACAGATTTTACAAGGGGTGGTTCGATGTCTCGTTGGTTACTCGGCACAGCGCTTAGTCTGGCATTTTCCGGCGCCGCCCTGGCGCAAACCGGTTCAAATGTAAATTCGGGGCTCAACTCCGATTCACACGCGATGTATGGCCCAAATATCAACGTGGTGAACGGCATCAACGCCAACGGCACGCCGCGCCAGCAGTCACCGGGGGCCTCCATGACCAACGGCGCCGGCAACTCGACCATGACCCCAGGGGTCGCTGGAACTCCCAAGAGCAAGTCCGGCCCGACGCCGAAAATAACCATCACCAAACCCACGATCTCGGGCGCCGGCAACAGCGGCACGCCCTGAGCCTCGGCGCGAAACCACGGGGCGCATGCAAAAGGGGCTGAGCGCGGGATTCCTGGGAATCAGCGGTGTCAGCCCCTTTGTTCGATCAGTGCCCGCTGCGGTCCACCGGGCGCACCCATTCGCTGAGATGCGGCGCCAGCTCATGGTCCGGGGTTTTCAGCAAATCCTTCCCCAGCGTGCCGATGATCCGGCCGGACGCCGCGGAATCCAGCGCAGCGCGGATCGCCTGGAGGGTATGGGCGGGGGCGGCGATGACCAATTCGTCGAACGTCTCCGCCTTTGCCGCGCCATTGATCTGATGCGCGACATGACGCGCGAATTTTTCTTTGGCTAGGTCGTGCAGATCATGTTCCGGCGCGATTGCGTGATGCGCCGACGAGCCTGAATGAAATGAGGCGCCGGGATGGTCCGAGCCGAGATCCGCCGAGCGCTTATGCGCTTCGCTCGAACTCAGGGCGACCTCGGTGTAGAGCGCGTTATCCTCTTTCGGGCGGACAAAGCGGGCGTGCTCGCCATCGGCGATGACAACGAGAAGCCGCAAATAATGTGGCATTTTCCTAATCCTTTCTTGTCTTGGTTGTTCAAGCCCGGCCAGCGCGCGGCAAATGCGCCAGGGCGCGCACAATGTCCGCACGGCTGACAATGCCCACGACACGCCCATCCTTGAGCACCGGCACCCGCTTGATGTGATGCTCGGCCAGCAAATCCGCGATTTCGCCCAGCAGGGCCGTCTCTCCCACGCTGATCACCTCGCGCGTCATCAGATCCGCGGCCTTGCGGTTGTCCTGCTTGATGTACTCCAGAAAATCCGGCGCCAAATCCTCGCCCTCGGCCAGCATTTCCAGCCACCAGGCGCGGCGCATCTGGTTCTTGGCGCCGAACGGGCGCATGATATCGCCCTCGCTCACCATGCCCAGCAGCTTGCCTTGCGCATCCACCACCGGGGCGGCACTGATGCCGTGCCGGGCAAGCTGCCCCGCCACCACGGATACAGCATCCGATGGATGCACGCTGACCACCTTGCCGGTCATGATTTCAGCCGCGGTCATCAAGGCCGGGGCAACAGATTTTTCGGACATAAACATCCCCTCCATGCGGCGGGCCCGCGCCGGATAAGTCCAGAGCCAGACAGACCTTGTTAGATCGCGATAGGTTTGGGTTGACGCAAGAGCGCCCTCCGAACGCGATCTAACTCTTCGATAAGAGGCTGATTCACGCTTTCGGTTGCCACGCTGGCGCGCGTCAACCTCAAACGATCAGACTCTAGAAGCCCAACATAATCTCTCTACACCGCGCAGTGTTACACTGACGATAAAATTGCACATTGATTTCAATCAAAAGCGGATGCCCAGGCCAGACCCTGCGCCAAAGCCGGCGATGACTGGGCGCGGCTTACAAGCCAGGGTGATTCTTCGTGAAGGCGCAGAGGCGCGGCAATATGGCGCCGCGCCACACCGCGCCATGGAAAAGGCCGAAATGGCCGATTTCTTCCTGCACATGATGCGCGCGCAACACCTCCGGCAACGCGCGGCATAGCGTGTGGGCGGCTTGGGTCTGGCCACGCCCGGCGATATCGTCCTGCGCCGCTTCGATGGTCAACAGCGCGGTGCGAGTGATCGCGCCCGGGTTCACCGCCCTGCCGTGCCATGTCATTCGCCCTCTGGCCAGGGCGTTGTCGCAAAACACCTGAGCCTGGGTATCGAGGAAAAACTCGCCGGGAATGTCCATCGCGGAGAGCAGCAGGCGGATGAACGGGTGCCCGGCGATGTCGCCGCCGTCGTCATGCAGTAATTTCCGGAAAACCTCGCCGCCGCTCAGCATTTGCCGACTGATGTAGGCCAGCATCATCATCTCCTGTAGATGCGCCGGATAGACCAGCCGGCCATGTCCCGGCTCGGAGGCGGGCACGCGGCTCAGAACCTGGCTGATGAATGTCTCCCGTGAGTAGCGGCGCATCAGAATATCAACGCGGGCGGGGTTGAGGCCGGTGTCGAGCTTGCCGCCAAGCAGCATTAGGGAGGCGGGGTGCGCCGGCCCGCCCTCAGCCGCCAGCAGCGCGGTGGCGGCCAGCGCGGGCAGCGCGGACTGGCAAAGCCCGAGCAGATGCGTGCCGGCGCCAAGGCAGCGCAGCGCCGCCAGCACGCTGGCGATGTTG
This sequence comes from Acidocella sp., assembly GCF_028687955.1. Classification (GTDB taxonomy): domain Bacteria; phylum Pseudomonadota; class Alphaproteobacteria; order Acetobacterales; family Acetobacteraceae; genus Acidocella. The sequence goes on along the minus strand of NZ_JAQTZC010000013.1, from coordinate 38,099 downwards.
TCCGCAAGGCCGAAAGGACCCTCGGCCGCCGGGATGTTCACCGGGTCCGCCCAGAACAACCCATGCAGATCAAATTCCGGCAGCAGGCTGCTCAGCATGTCATGCAGCACCAGGGCGCGGGTGCCCGAGAGCGGCGCCACCATCAGCAGCCGCGGCGCGGCGGCGGGGCGCGCATAGCTGAAACGGCGCAGAGAGAAGAATGGCGTCTCCAACAGTATGCTCTCGTCTACCGGGCAGTCCCGCGCGCCGCAGGGCACATTGCGGGCGATGACGCGGCCGAGGAAAACCTCATCGGCCCACGGAAGCGAATACGATGGTGCCAGTCTGGCCTCCATGTTTCCTCCTTTTCAACAGACAAGCAGAGCACATCGCGGCCCGCGGCGCCATGATGCACATCAAAAAAACCGCCCGGTTGCGCCTATATAATTCCCCGGCTCGCCATTTCACCTGCTGAAAGCTCGATGATTTCCGCGGTGATCTCCTCCTGGCGGACCATGCGCTGCGCCGAGCGCAAAATATCAAGCTGGCGCTCCACCTGCTGGCGCGCCATGGCCATGGCCTCCATGCGGGCCTGGTTCTCCGCCGCGAAGCCGTGCAACGCGGCGCTGCAAAGCTGGGCGTGGAGGTAATCGGCCATCAGCCCGCGCAACAGCGCCTCGGGCGCAAGGTTGAACATGGGCAGCCCGCCGGGCGGCGCGCGGGGAATGGACGTGAGATCAAACGGCAGCAGCCGCTGGCGCTCCACGGTGATATCCTGGCCGGGGCGGGAGCGGCTGAACAAAGCGTCGATCTGATTGAGCCCGGCGGCGGCGATGCCCTGGTACAGCGCCTGGGCGATGCCGTCGGCGAGGCGGGGGATGCCGGCGGAATGGGCGGGCAACGGGCTGCTCCAGCCCGGGGTGAGGCCGCGCTCGCGCGCCGCCGCGTAGCCGCGCGTACCGATGAGGAAAAGGCTGGAGCTATGCAGCCCTGGCCCGGCGGCATCCAGCACATGCTCGCTAAAAGCCCCGGCAAAGCCTTGTTCGGCGCAAAAGAGCACCAGCGCCGGGCGGGGCGGGCCAGTGCCGCCGCCTGCACCGGCCGGTGTCAGGCTGAGCACGCGGCCAATGGCCCCGGTTATCCCCGCGGCGTAGCGCTCCACGGCGCCAAGCTGGCCGCGCGCCAGCTGCGCCCGCGCCCCGGCGATGCCGCGCATCGCGTTCATCACCGCGCCAAGCTGGCTTATGCCCTCGATCCGCGCGCTGATGCCCGCCAGACGCTCCGTCATGGTCTGGCCGCGAAACTCTGCGCGTAAGCCGACAGCGCGGCGCGCAAGGCTGCCTTGCCGCCGTTGTTCAGCGCGCCGGTTTGCTGGAGCTCCCGCACGAGCTGCGGCGCCTCGCGGTCCAGCATGGCGCGCAGTCCCGCGCGGAACGCCTCGATGGCGGGCAGCTCCAACGCATCGAGCAGGCCAGACTGCACGGCCGCCACCAGCGCCACCTCCTCGGCCAGGCACAGGGGGGCGTGTTGCGGCTGGCGCAAAATGGCGCGGATTCGCGCGCCGCGCGTAAGCTGGCCGCGCACCCGCGCATCCGGCACGCCGCCGAAGCGCGAGAACATCTCCAGCTCCAGGAACTGCGCATAATCCAGCCGCAGCGTCTCCGCCGTCTCGCGCAGGGCGGGCGCCTGGGTCTTGCCGCCGACGCGGCTGACACTGGTGGCCGCATCGACCGCGGGCTTATGGCCTTCATGGAACAATTTGCTGCTCAGCACGATCTGGCCATCGGTGATAGAGATCAGATTGGTCGGGATATAGGCGGAGAGATTGCCTGCATCCGTCTCCGCGATGGGCAGCGCCGTGAGCGAGCCGCCACCCATCCGCGCGTTGAGTTTCGCCGCGCGCTCCAGCAGGCGGGCGTGCACGTAAAACACATCACCCGGGTACGCCTCGCGCCCCGGCGGCTGACGGGTGAGCAGCGCGATTTCGCGGTGGCTGGCGGCATGCTTGGTGAGGTCGTCGATCACCACGAGCACATGCTGGCCTTGGTCGCGGAAATATTCTCCCATGGTGACCCCGGCGAAGGGCGCCACCCATTGCAACCCCGGCGCGCTGGCCGCCTCCGCCACCACGATGAGACTGCGCGCGGGCGCGCCCCGGCTGTGGATGGCGTCGATGGCGCGGCGCACCGCCGAGGTTTTTTGGCCGACGGCGATGTAGATGCAGATCATGTCGCTGTCGCGCTGGCTGATGATGGTGTCGATCGCGATGGCGGATTTGCCGCTGGCGCGGTCGCCGATGATGAGCTCGCGCTGGCCGCGCCCCAGGGCAAACAGCGTGTCCACCACCAAAACCCCGGTCTGCACCGGCTGAGTGACCAATTCGCGGTCGATGATCGCGGGGGCCGGACGCTCGATGGGCATGGATTGTTCCGCATTGATCGGGCCTTTGCCGTCCAACGGGCGGCCCAAGGGGTCCACCACGCGGCCCAGAAGTTGCGGGCCAACGGGCACACGCACCACATCGCCGGTGCCACGCACGGCTTCCCCGGCCTGGATGGTATCGGCATCGTCGAACAGCACGCAGCCGATGCGCGTGCGCTCCAGCACCTGGGCGAAGCCGAACGGGCCAGATTCGAATTGCAGCAACTCGTCCAGCCGGACATCGGGCAGGCCGGAGATGAGGGCAACGCCGTCGCCCACCTCCTCGACACGGCCTATCTGGTCAGCCCGCGCGCCAAGCTGCGCGGCGCCCAGCTTCGCATCCGCCGCGGCGAGCCAGGCATCCGGGAGGGGGAATTTATCCGTCATGGGTGAGGTCTTGCTCAATGCGGTCAAGATCGGCGCGCCAACTGTTGCTGATGCGCAGATGCGGGCCGCGCAGTTCCAGCCCGGCGATCAGCGCGGGCTCGATTATGAAGGTAATGCGCGGCGTGGCGCCTAAAGCGGCGCTGATGCGCGCGGTGATATCGGACTGCGCGGCGGCGGAAATTTCCGTAGCGCTGGCAACCTCCAGCGCCGCCACCTGGCGGGCGGCCGGTGGCAATGCCTGTATCTCGTGCAACAGAAATTCCAGAAACGCCGCCTGCACCGCCTCACCCCGCAGCCGGGCGGCGAGGCGCGCGGCAATATCCACCGCCAGGCGGCCGGCGCGCGCGCGCCACGCCTGGGCGGCGGCGGCCTGCTCGGTTTGCATGGCCGCGCGGGCTTCCCGCCGCAGCGCCTCGGCCTCTTGCGCCGCCGCGGCCAGCAAGGCGGTGCGGGCGGCGGCGGCTTGCGCCTGCGCCTGCACGAGAAGCGCCTCGCGCTCCTGGGCGAACCCCGCGCGCGTCTGGGTGATTTCCGCCAAAGCCGCCTTCGCCGCCTCGTCTTTAGCGCCGGCATCCGCCAGCAGGGCTTGGGCGGCGGCGCGGCGCTGTTCGATCATGTCCGCCACAGGGCGCCAAAAAAAGCGCGCCAGCAGCCAGACAAGGATCAGGACGTTGAGGGCCTGAAGCCCCAGTGTCGCCCAGTCGATGCTCATGGCGTCATTTCAGCAGCGGGTTCGCGAACAGCAGCAGCAGCGCGATGACCAAGCAGTAGATCGCCATGGTCTCGATCATCGCGAGACCAACAAAGAGCGTGCGCGAAATGGTGTTCGCCGCCTCGGGCTGGCGGGCGATGGCGTCCATCGCGGCGGCCACCGCCCTGCCCTCACCCAGCGCCGGGCCGATGGCGCCAAAGGAGACCGCGAGCGCGGCGGAAATAATGCTAGCAAACGCCAACCAGTTCATGGGGAAGCCTTTGTGCTGGGGGTTTCGGGTTTGGCCTCGGCAACCGCCCCGGCGATGAACACCATCGCCAGCACGGCAAAAATATAGGCCTGCACGGCGCCGGTCAGCAGGTCGAGCGCCATCAGGGGAATCGGGATCAGCAGCCCGGCGAGCGAAAGCACGATGCCGATGACGAACACCCCGCTCATGACATTGCCGAACAAGCGCACCAGCAGCGAGAAGGTGCGCGTCAGGGTCTCGATGAAGTTAAGCGGGATCATGGTGGGGCTGGGAAAGGCGAAACTGGCCAGATACCCGCGCACACCCCCGGCGCGCACGCCAAACCAGATGACCGCGAGAAACACCAGAAACGCTAACGCCGCGTCGGTCTCCAGATGCGCGGTGGGCGGCTCCACGCCGGGCAGCAGCGAAGACCAGTTGGCGACAAAAATGAAAACGAACAGAGTGCCGATGAAGGCGCGGTAAGGCCCCGGCTCCACACGCATGGTGCCGCGTATCTGGCTGTCCACGGTATCCACGATCAGCTCCAGCGCCGCCTGCGTGCGGCCGGGGATGAGCTGGAGCCTGCGAGTGAGCATGGCGCCGCCGCCCGCCAGCAGCAGCATGATGCCCCAGGTAGCCACAACCGGTTGCGTTACCGGCAGCGGGCCGAGATGAAACAGCGGCGGATTGCTGAGCGGCGAGATCATGCCGCCACCTGGTAGCGGCGCAGCACCAGCGGGCGGGCGGCCAGAACCCCGAGCGCCGTGAGCAGCAGCGCCAGCGCCCCGTGCCGGCCGGCAAGCGCCAGCAGCCCGCCCAGCAGGGTGAGCCGCGCCAGCGCAAGCCCCACGGCCGCCGCCGCGCCGCCCCGCGTGAATGCAAGCGCGCTGCGCCACACGGCATAAAAATACCCCAGCCCGGCGCAAAAACCGGCCAGCGGATACAACGCCGCGCTCATGCGCCCTGCATCCATTTCCACCCTGACCAGCAGCCTAGCCCCAGCCCCAGGAACAGCAACGGCGCGGTCCAGAAAATACCGGTGTTGAACCTGCGGTCGAGCCAATGGCCGATGAACACGCCGATCAGCATCGGCACCACGATGATCCAGCCCAGCACGCCGATTTGCGCCAGGCGCCGCGCGGTGGAGGCCTCGCCCTCACGCAGCCAGCGCTTATGGCGCTCGCCGCGCAGACGCACGCCCTTCACCAGCGGGTCTGTCTCCTCCGGCTCGCTCATGAAAACTCTCCCACGCCGCGCGTATCCGGCCGCAGATGGCGCATGATCATCCTGATGGCGTTCAGCTGCAACCGGGTGCTCGCCACCCGCTCGGTTTTCTCCACCTCCAGCGCGGCGTGGAAGCGGGCCAGCACATCGGCTTCCAACATGGCCAGGTCATCGCCCGGCACCGCCTCGCGCGTGGTGATGGTGATCTCCTGCCCACCGGTGACCGAGATCATGCCGCCGCGCACCGCGCAGTAATGGGCGGTGCCGTCACCGCCGGTCCAGCCCACCACGGAGATGACGAGGCTGGAGAGAAATTCCGCATGGCCGGGGCATATGCCGAAATGCCCGCTCGCGTCCTCGGCGCGCAGGGAGCGAATGTCCGGCACGTCAACCGCCACGCTCAGCGGGGTGATGATTTGCAGCCTCATGCCGGTTTCAGCGCGGCGGCTTCCTTCGCCCGCGCCTCCTCCAGCGTGCCCACCATGTAGAGCGAGGCCTCCGCCCAATCATCCGCCTCGCCGTCCAGTATTGCCGCGCACCCGGCCACGGTGTCGGCGCAGCTCACGGAGCGCCCAGGCGTGCCGGTGAACGCCTCGGTCACGCTGAAAGGCTGGCTCAAAAAACGTTGCAGGCGCCGCGCGCGTTTCACGATCAGGCGGTCCGCGGCGCCCAGTTCCTCCATGCCCAGCAGGGTGATGATGTCCTGCAAATCCTTCAACCGCGCCAGCGCCTCGCGCACACGCTCCGCCACGCGGTAATGCGCCGCGCCGACCACCAGGGGGTCGAGCAATATCGAGGAGGATGCCAACGGGTCCACCGCCGGGTAGAACGCCTCCGCCGCCAACTGGCGCGATAGCATGACGATGCTGTCCATATGGCTGGAAATCGCCGTCACCGCCGGGTCGGTGAAGTCATCGGCCGGAACATACACGGCCTGGATGGAGGTGACTGCCGCCCCGGCGACGGAGGCGATACGCTCCTCCAGAGCGGCCACCTCGCTCGCCAAGGTGGGCTGGTAGCCAACGCGCGAGGGCAGCCGCCCGAGCAGGCTGGAGACCTCCGCCCCCGCCTGCACGAAGCGGAACACGTTATCCATCAGCAGCAGCACGTTCTGGTGCCTGGCGTCGCGGAAATGCTCGGCGATGGTAAGCGCGGTGAGCGGCACGCGCCAGCGCGCGCCAGGCGGCTCGTTCATCTGGCCATAGACCAGCACCGTGCGCGCCAGCACACCGGAATGGCGCATGTCATTGAGCAGCTCATGCCCCTCGCGCGAGCGCTCCCCGACGCCTGCGAACACTGAAATCCCCTGGTATTTCTCCACCATGGCGTGGATCAGCTCCATCACCAGCACGGTCTTGCCGACCCCCGCGCCGCCGAACATCGCCGCCTTGCCGCCCTGGGCCATGGGGGCGAGCAGGTCGATCACCTTGATCCCGGTCTCGAACATCACATGCGTGGCGACCACCTCGCCCAGCGCGGGGGGCGGATTGTGGATCGGGCGGCGGGGCGTGCCCGCGGGCAGCGCCGGGCCGCGGTCGCCAATATTGCCGGTGACATCGAGCAGCCGCCCCAAAACCGCCTCGCCCACCGGCACGCGCACCGGCCCGCCGGTGGCGCGGACAGCGGTGTTGCGCGCCAGACCCGCGGTGGTCTGCAGGGCGATCGCGCGCACGGTGGCGGCATCGGCATGGGAATGCACCTCAAGGATCAGCGGTTCGGGGCGGTCCCATTCCACCACCAGCGCGGTGTTAATATCAGGCAAAATACCGTCAGCGAAACTGACATCCACGACAACGCCGCGAACCGAAACAACCCTCCCCCCCGCTGCAACTGACTCCATGACAAATCCGATGCCGTTCGTGACAGGCGGAACCAACCGCACGGTACCTTGCTATGCCATTGCCCGGCAATCTGCCTTGATCAGGATCAATCGCGCCGCTTCTTGATGGAAATCAAGGACACAGCGCGTGCTTTGGCCTAATAGCGGCTGCATATGGCTCGCGGGCGTCTTCATCCTGAAAACTTATATGCTGGAAGGAAAGATTATGAATAATTTGAAAGTAATCAGGCCTGCTCTGGGCATGTTATTGCTGGCCGGGCTTGGCGGCTGTGCCGTGGCGCCGCCCACCGGGCCGAGCGTGGTGGTGCTCCCCGGCCAGGGGGTCAGTTATTCAGAGTTTCAGGCCGATGATGCCACTTGCCGCGATGCCGCGGCGCAAAGCGTCGGCTATGCCTCGCCCGCCGAGGCCGCCAACCAGGCGGCCGTGGGCAGCGCCGTGGTGGGCACCGCCATTGGCGCCGTGGCAGGGGCGGCGCTTGGCGCGGCCTCGGGCAACGCGGGCGCGGGGGCTGCCATCGGCGCGGGTGCGGGCCTGCTGGTGGGTAGCGCCTCGGGAGCGAGCAACGCCCAGGCTTCGGCCTATGGCTTGCAGCGCCAGTATGATACAACGTATCTGCAATGCATGGCCGCCAAGGGCAACAACGTGCCAAACCTGCCGCCTGAGGAAACCTATGTGGCGCCGGCACCCGGCTATTACCCTTACCCGCCGCCCTATGCCTATTACCCGGCCTACGGCTATCTCTATCCCTCGTTCACCTTCTATTATGGGCGCTATTATGGGCGGCGCTGGCATCATTGATGCCTGAAATTCCGGTTATGAATTCATGGAGGTAGCACTTGCCTGAAGATCCAAAAACCCCAGCATCCGTACCGGTTGCCCTGAACGAAATGCGCGTGTTCGACCGCAATCTGCATGCGGCGGAAGCGCGGCTCACAGGTGGGCTTGCGCCCTCGGCGTTGATCGGCGCGATCATGGACTGGGCCGCCCATATGGCCGACCAGCCCGGCCGCCGCGCCGCGATGGCAAACCAGGCCCTGCAGGACATGGCGGCGCTCTGGAGATTAACCTGCAACGCCGCCCCAACGGTCTCGCCCGCCCCCGGCGACCGGCGGTTCAACCACCCCGCCTGGGCAAATTTCCCTTTCTCCATGATCGAGCAGGGTTTTTTGCTGAATGAGCGCTGGTGGAACCTGGCGACGACAGGTGTTACCGGCGTCGCGCGCAGCCATGAGCACATTGTCAACTTCATGACCCGCCAGATTCTGGACATGGCATCGCCTTCGAACATTCCGTTCCTGAACCCCGAAGTGCTCAGCGCCACCATGCAGAGCGGCGGCCAAAACCTGCAGCAGGGGTTGCGCAATTTCCTCGACGACATGGCCATGGCGGCGCGCGCCGCCCCTGCGGCGCTGCCCATGCAGCCGGGGCGCGATGTCGCCACCACGCCCGGCCAGGTGGTGCTGCGCAACGAGTTGATCGAGCTGCTGCAATACACGCCGCGCACAAAAACCGTCCGGCCGGAGCCGATCCTGATCGTGCCCGCCTGGATCATGAAATATTACATTCTTGATCTTTCACCCGGAAATTCGATGATTCGTTACCTGGTTGAACAGGGCTATACGGTGTTTTGCATTTCCTGGCTAAACCCCTCCGCGGCGCAGCGGGAGCTCGGCCTTGATGACTACCGGACCAAGGGCGTGATGGCTGCGATCGACGCCGTGCAGGCGATCAGCGGGTCCGATAAAATCCATGCCACCGGCTATTGCCTTGGCGGCACGCTGCTCACCATCGCCGCCGCCGCCATGGCCCGCGATAACGACGAGCGGCTGGCGAGCATCTCCCTGCTCGCCGCGCAGACCGATTTCACCGAGGCCGGGGAGTTGCAGCTTTTCATCAACGAGGCGCAACTGGCGTTTCTTGATGACCTGATGTGGAAGCAAGGTTATCTGGACTCGACGCAGATGGCCGGGGCCTTCCAGATGCTGCGTTCCAACGATCTGATATGGTCGCGGCTCATCCGCCGGTATTACCTGGGCGAGGAAGACGCACCCAACGATATGATGTCCTGGAACATGGATGCGACGCGCATGCCTTACCGCATGCATTCGGAGTATCTCTGGCACCTGTTCCAGAACAACAACCTGGCAGAAGGGCGCTTCCCCGCCGGCGGCAAGCCGGTCTCGGTTCATGATATTTCAGCGCCGATCTTTGCCGTCGGCACGGAGAGCGACCACATCGCGCCCTGGCGTTCAGTACATAAGCTGCATTTGCTTAACCCGGGGGATATCACCTTCGTCCTCACCTCGGGCGGGCACAATGCCGGCATCGTCAGCGAGCCGGGCCACCCGCGCCGCCATTACCGCAGCCTGCGCCACCTGCCCGAAAGCCATTACCACGCGCCTGATGAGTGGCTACAGCTTGCCTCCCTCACCGAAGGCTCCTGGTGGCCCGCCTGGACTGCCTGGCTCGACACGCATTCCTCCGCCCCAGTGCCGCCGCCGCCCATGGGCAATGCGAAAGCCGGGTACAAATGCCTGGAACCCGCACCCGGACAATACATTCTGCAACGATAGAGGCCGCAAATGCATGCCATGCTCCTGAGGCAGCCCGGCACCGCGCTTGAATGGACCGAACTACCGGACCGCCTGCCCGGCTACGGCGAAATACGGCTGAAAATCGGCGCCTGCGGCGTCTGCCGGACGGATCTGCATGTGGTCGACGGCGAATTAACGCATCCGAAGCTGCCGGTCATTCCGGGGCATGAGATCGTCGGACGGATCGACGCGCTGGGCGAAGGCGTGGAGGGGCTGCGGCTGGGCGAGCGGGTGGGTGTGCCATGGCTTGGGCATACCTGCGGCGTCTGCCCCTATTGCACCGGCGGGCGCGAGAATTTGTGCGATGCCCCGCTGTTCACCGGCTACACGCGCGACGGCGGCTACGCCACCGCCTGCATCGCCGACGCGCAATATGCCTTTCCTCTGGGCGAAGAGGGTAGCGATGCCTCGCTGGCACCGCTGCTCTGCGCGGGGCTGATCGGCTGGCGCGCGCTTGGCATCGCGGGGAAGGGCAAAACCCTGGGCCTGTACGGGTTTGGCGCCGCCGCGCATATCGTGGCGCAGATCGCCCGCTGGCAGGGCCGCGCGGTGTATGCCTTCACCCGGCCGGGAGATGACGCCTCACAGGCATTCGCCCGACACCTGGGCGCGGTCTGGGCCGGCGGCTCGGACGCGCCGCCGCCCGAACCGCTGGACGCGGCGATCATTTTCGCCCCCGCCGGTGAGCTTGTGCCGCTGGCGCTGCAGGCCGTGCGCAAGGGCGGGCGCGTGGTGTGCGCGGGCATCCACATGAGCGGCATCCCAGGCTTCCCCTACCGGCTGCTCTGGGAAGAGCGGCAGCTTGTCTCGGTGGCCAATCTCACCCGCCAGGATGGGGTCGAGTTTCTGCGTCTGGCGCCGGAAATCGGCATCATCACGCACACCACCCTCTACCCGCTGCGCCAGGCCAACCAGGCGCTGGACGATCTGCGCGCCGGCCGGCTGGAGGGAGCCGCCGTGCTCATCCCCGCGCTGCGCGC
>NZ_JAQTZC010000013.1:0-27629 GCF_028687955.1 Acidocella sp. | reverse complement strand
CGGCCAGCCAACCGGCGGCCAGTTGCCGATTACTCGGCGGTTTCGCGCTTGGAGATGTCCTCGCCCGTCGCCTGGTCAACCTGCTTCATCGAGAGCTTGACCTTGCCACGGTCATCAAAGCCGATGACTTTCACCTTCACGCTATCGCCCTGCTTGACGATATCGGTGGTCTTGGCAACGCGGGTGGCGGCGAGTTCAGAGATGTGCACCAGCCCATCCTTCGCCCCCAGGAAGTTCACGAAGGCGCCGAAATCGGCGGTCTTCACAACCTTGCCGTTATAAATCACGCCGACTTCCGGCTCAGCGATGATGCCGCGGATCTTGTCGATCGCCGCTTGCGCCTTCTTGTCGTCGCTGGCCGCGATCTTCACCGTGCCGTCGTCATCGATGTCGATCTTCGCGCCGGTCTGCTCGACGATCTCGCGGATCACCTTGCCGCCGGTGCCGATGATGTCGCGAATCTTGTCCTTGGGCACCTGGATCACGGTGATCTTCGGCGCGTTGGAGGACACGCCCTCCCGGCCGGAGGTCAACGCCTTGGCCATTTCGCCCAGGATGTGCAAACGCCCGCCCTTGGCCTGCTCCAGCGCGATTTTCATGATCTCAGGCGTGATGGAGGTGATCTTGATGTCCATCTGTAGCGAGGTCACACCCGCTTCGGTTCCGGCCACTTTGAAATCCATGTCGCCAAGGTGATCCTCATCGCCCAGAATGTCAGACAGCACAGCAAAACCACGATCTTCCTTGATCAGCCCCATGGCGATGCCCGCCACCGGACGGGCCAGCGGCACGCCGGCATCCATCAGCGCCAGCGAAGTGCCGCAGACGGTTGCCATCGAGGAGGAGCCGTTGGACTCGGTGATCTCGGAGACCACGCGCAGCGTGTAGGGGAACTTGTCCTTGCCGGGCAGCAGCGGATGCACCGCGCGCCAGGCCAGCTTGCCGTGGCCGATTTCGCGGCGGCCGGGCGAGCCCATGCGCCCGGTCTCACCGACCGAGAACGGAGGGAAGTTGTAATGCAGCATGAAATGCTCGCGGAACTCGCCTTCCACGGCGTCGACCACCTGTTCATCCTGCGCGGTGCCCAGCGTGGCGATCACCAGTGCCTGGGTCTCGCCGCGGGTGAACAGCGCCGAACCATGGGTGCGCGGCAGCACGCCCACCTCAGCCATGATCGGGCGAACGGTCTTGGTGTCGCGGCCGTCAATGCGTAGGCCGGTGTCCAGGATGTTGTTGCGCACGATGTCGGCTTCCAGATCCTTGAACAGGCTCTTGGCCTTCTCAGCGTCCAGGCCTTCCTCGGTCAGCAGCACAGCGGCGGCCTTTTTGGCGGTGGAAATCTTCTCCTGGCGGACCTGCTTCACCGTCTCGGTATAAGCGGCGCGCAGAGGCTCGCGGGTCAGCGCGTCAACGCGCGCGGCCAGCACCTTGGTCTCGTCCGAGACTTCCGGCAGCGCCCAAGGGTCCTTGGCGGAATGTTCAGCCAGCTCGATGATCGCCCGGATCACCGGCTGGAACGCGGCATGGCCAAAGGTCACGGCACCGAGCATGATCTCCTCGGAAAGCTCGGAGGCTTCCGATTCCACCATCAGCACGCCCTCGACCGTACCGGCCAGCACGAGGTCGAGCTTGCTCTCTTCCTTCTCGGGGGTGGTGGGGTTGAGCACATACTGGCCATCAATATAGCCGACGCGCGCCGCCCCAACCGGGCCAAAGAAGGGAATGCCCGAAATGGTGAGCGCCGCGGAGGCAGCGACCAGCGCCACGATGTCCGGATCGTTCTCAAGGTCGTGGCTCAGCACGGTGACGATAACCTGAACCTCGTTCTTGAACCCCTGCGGGAACAGCGGACGGATCGGGCGGTCGATCAGGCGCGAGACCAGCGTCTCCTTCTCGGTCGGGCGGCCCTCACGCTTGAAGAACCCGCCCGGGATGCGCCCGGCGGCAAAGAATTTTTCCTGGTAGTTCACGGTCAGCGGGAAAAAATCGATCCCCGGCTTGGGCGATTTCGCGCCAACAACGGTGGCCAGCACCACTGTATCGCCATAGGTGGCAACCACGGCGCCATCAGCCTGACGGGCGACCTTGCCGGTCTCCAGGGTCAGCGTCTTGCCGGCCCAGTCCAGCTCTTTACGAAAATATTTATCAAACATCTCAACAACTCCACAAACACGGCAAGCCGGGGGAGGAAGCATCGAATGACTGCGCGTTCAACCGGTGGTTAAGCGGCGCCTCGGGCGGCATGGGTCTGGCTGTGAGGGGAGCATAAACTCGTCACAGCCACGGACCATGTGGCCGGAAACGCCGCGGGCAAAAAAACCGGCGGCGGCGCGGATCATCCGGTTGGTTCCCTAAAACCCCGTTCTGCCGCTAGTCTCAACAACATGAGCGGGGCCAAATGCCCCACACATGAACACGCCCCATGGCGTGTGCGCTGCTCTTACCGGAGTTTCGCCCCCAAGGCTAGGAGGACTTGAACACCCAAGCTGGTTACGCAGGCCGGCGCGCCAATGGCGTTATGCAGGCCGGCGCGCCAATGGCGCGACAAACTGCGGCTCGGTATCCCACGGAAAGAGAATCCAGGTGTCCTGGCTGACCTCGGTGATGAAAGTATCTGCCATCGGCTTGCCGGCCTCCTTGGCATAAACCGTGGCCAGATGCGCCTTGGGCAGCAGCCCGCGCACCAGCCGGGCGGTGGCGCCTGAATCCACCAGATCATCAACAATCAGCCAGCCGGCTCCGTCGCCCGCCGCGGCAGGCGGCTTGGTCACCACCGGCTCGCCGGGGTTTTCCTCGTCATAGGTGACAACGGAGACCGTCTCGATCAACCGGCACTCCAGCTCGCGCGCGATAATCGCCGCCGGGATCAGCCCGCCGCGCGTGATCGCGACAATGCCCTTCCAGGGCCCAAGTGAGTGCAACCGCCATGCCAGCGCCTTCGCGTCGCGGTGCAGCTGGTCCCAGGTAACTGTAAAATAATGTTTTGCCATGCGTTGCGGATAAACAAGCCAGCACACTCCGGCAAGAGCGCAAACGGCACGGGAACTCCCCGTGCCGCCTTACACTTCAGCCCGCTGCCGGGAGAATCCCCGGAACGTCCGGCCGCGGCGGCGCCGCGGTGGGCACTGAGGAGCGGCGCTGGTCGGGCATCGGCTCGTCCACCACCTTGCGCACGATCTTCTCGCCACGGATCACCGCCTCGATCTCGTCGCCCGAAAGCGTCTCGTATTCAAGCAGCCCTTGCGCCAGCGACTCCAGATCCGCCCGGCGCTCGGTGAGAATGCGCCGCGCCTCAGCATAGGCATGGTCGATGATCGCCTTGATCTCGGTGTCGATCTCGCGGGCGGTGGCTTCCGAGACGTTCTTGTTCTGCGTCACGGAGTGGCCGAGGAACACCTCCTGCCCGTTATCGCCGTATGAGATCATGCCCAGCTTCTCGGACATGCCCCATTCAGTGACCATCCGCCGCGTCATGTCCGTCGCCATTTTAATGTCGCCGGAGGCGCCGTTGGAGACCTTATCCGGCCCGAACACCAGCTCCTCGGCGGCGCGCCCGCCCATGGCCATGATGAGCTGCTGCAACAGTTTGAGCTTGCTGGTGGAGTAACGGTCCCCTTCGGGAAGCGACATCACCATGCCAAGCGCGCGGCCGCGCGGGATGATGGTGGCCTTATGCACCGGGTCGCACTCCGGCAGGGTGATGGAACAGATCGCATGCCCGCCCTCATGATACGCGGTCATACGCTTCTCATCGTCGGACATCACGAGCGAACGCCGTTCCGCGCCCATCATCACCTTATCCTTGGCGTGCTCGAACTCCGCCATGGCAACCACCCGCTTGCCGATTCGCGCGGCCAGCAGAGCGGCCTCGTTCACCAGATTGGCGAGATCCGCGCCCGAGAAGCCGGGCGTGCCGCGCGCAATGGTCTTGGGGTCCACATCGGAGGCCAGCGGCACCTTGCGCATATGCACTTTGAGGATCTTCTCGCGGCCCAACACATCCGGGTTTGGCACCACGACTTGCCTGTCAAACCGGCCGGGGCGCAGCAGCGCCGGGTCCAGAACATCCGGCCGGTTGGTGGCGGCGATGAGGATGACGCCCTCATTGCTCTCAAATCCATCCATCTCGACCAGCATCTGGTTCAACGTCTGCTCGCGCTCATCATTGCCGCCGCCCAGCCCCGCGCCGCGATGGCGGCCGACGGCGTCGATTTCGTCAATGAAGATGATGCAGGGGGCATTCTTCTTGCCCTGCTCGAACATGTCACGCACCCGCGAGGCGCCAACCCCCACAAACATCTCCACGAAATCCGAGCCGGAGATGGTGAAGAACGGCACATTGGCTTCCCCCGCGATGGCGCGCGCCAGCAGGGTTTTACCCGTGCCCGGCGGGCCGACAAGCAGGCATCCCTTAGGGATTTTGCCACCAAGCCGCTGGAACTTCTGCGGGTCACGCAAGAATTCCACGATTTCCTGCAACTCGCCTTTGGCCTCATCGATGCCGGCCACGTCCTCAAAGGTCACGCGGCCCTGCTTTTCGGTCAGCAGCCGGGCGCGCGATTTGCCAAAGCCCATGGCGCGGCCGCCGCCTGACTGCATCTGGCGCATGAAGAAGATCCATACCCCGATCAAAAGCAGCATCGGCGCCCAGGAGATCAGCACCTTGAGAATCGGGTTCATGGTGTCGCCTTCGGGCTTGGCATCCACATGCACATTGGCCGCGATCAGCTTATCGAGCAGCGAAGGGTCGGCCGGCGCGTAGGTCTCAAACGCCTTGCCATCCTTGGTCGTGCCGGTGATGTCATGTCCCGCGATGGTGACATCCTGCACCTGATTGTTATTCACCTGATCCAGAAAGCTGGAGTAGGCGATCTGGCTCACCGGGTTGCTGGACGTGCTGGACGTGCTGGACGGCTGAAATACGTTAAAAAGTACCACCAGAAACAGAGCGACGACCACCCAGAGTGCTATATTTCGACCAAGATTGTTCATCTAGCCTTATCCAATTCTCTCATTAAAACCCAACGCCGCTCCGCCACGGTGGCACAACGCCATCTCAGATGGGTATTCTGCACCGATTTTGTAGCATTGCACAAATTTATTGCCCGGCGCTGAAGAAGGGATGCGGCGCGGCAGGCGACGGCGGGGTGAACAAAACCGGGGCGGGGAAGCTGAGCGTGCCGTCAGCCGCGCGCAGGGCCGCCATCGTGCGCAGAACAACCGATGGCAAGTTATTGTATTTTTTGTGGTTTTTTACCTCATCGCTGAGCGCGCCCAAACTCTGCCCCGGCGGGGGCTCAGCCTCCAGAGTGAACCGCCCGTCCCAGAGAACGCCGCGCCGCGCCGCAACCGGCGGCGCCAGAGCGGCTGGCTCGCGCGCCAGCAGCCAGCCGGGGCCAAGCCGCCCGGCCGCCAAAATACGCACCCCGGCCAAAGTCGCCGGGCGCAGCCTTGCGGCCAGGGCCGCGGTGGCGGGCTGGTCTGGCGCGTAGACGTTGCCGCCGATCACGCGCAGCAGCGCCGCCAGCGCCGCCGCTGGGGCCACGGGCGCGTCCAACAGCGCAAACCCCTCGGGTCGCAGCGCAGCATGGCGGGCGAGGAAACGCGCCGCCTCCTGCTCGCGCTCCTGGCGGGCGGCGGCGCTGGCGGGTTGCACGCCTGTCCCCTCAAAGCGTATCCGCACGCGCTCAAACCTGAGGTTCTGGTTAGAAGGGTCCTCCACCCATTCCATGCTCTGCGCCGCAAGATAGGCGCGCAGCGCGGCGGGGGGCACATCCAACAACGGGCGTAGCAGCAGCACATTGCCGCGCGCCGCCCAGGCGGCAATGCCCTCCGCCCCGCCGGGACCACGCCGCGCACGCATGGCCACGGTTTCAGCCTGATCAGCCTGATGGTGCCCCAGCAACAGGTGCAGCCGCCCCTGCGCCAGCGCGGCCTGCGCCAGCGCCGCATAGCGCGCGGCACGGGCTTTTGCCTGAACTCCAGGACCCGCAAGACCAGACAAGTTTATGATTTTACAATCAATCCCCCGCGCCGCCAGGCGAGTGGCCGTCAGCGCGGCTTCAGCACCGGATTCGGGGCGCAGACCGTGATCGACGATCAGCGCCAGCAGGCTCCCCTGGTTTCGTGCCGCCCAATCGCGGGTCAGCAAGGCCAGGGCGGTACTGTCCGCCCCGCCGGAAACCGCGGCGGCCAGATGCGGCGGCGTGCCAAAAGGGCCGAGGCGGGCCATCGCGGCGGAAAAATGACGCGCCAGCCCGGCGCTGGCGCCGTCAACCGTGGCTAGGAGCAATGCGCCCTGTGGCTCAGCGCGTCGATCTTGCTCTTCATACCAGCAGGGGGCGTCGGGAACTGGCTGTTGAGGGATGAGAGAGTGTCGCAAGCGGCTTGGTCCTGGTTGATGTCAGCCAGCGAGCTGGCCAGCCCGTACAACGATTGCGGCGCCCAGCTTCCCATGCGGTTGAGGTTATAGGCGTTGTCATAGGCAATAGCGGCGGCTTGCGGCTTGCCCTCGGCGGAAAGCGACTGTCCCAGCAGATATTGCGCCCGGTAGGCCTGCGGGCTGCCCTTGGCCGTGGAGAGAATGGCCTTCGCGGCCGCTTCCGCCGCCGCGTAATCATGCCGGGCGTAAGCGGCCAGGCCGTCATGCAACATGGTCTCGGGCGAACCGGAAACCGCCGGGGCCGGGGCCGGCGGCGGGGCGCTGGTCTGCGCCGCCGGAGCACCCGCTGGGGCCCCGGAGACGCCCGGCGCGCCAGGGGTGGCGCCGTTGGTCATCTGGAACTTCAGATCGCCAATTTCTTTCTCGGTTGCGGCGTGCTGCGTATCCACCTGGTTTTGCAGCGTATCCACCCTGCCGCTGAGCTGCTGCACCTGTGTTTGCAGATCGTTCACCTGGTTAAGCAGCGTTGCAACGATGCCGCCGCCCGGCGCCGCACCGCCAGAGGTTGGCGGCGGCGGCGCGGCATTGCCGCCCAGCACGGAACCGCCATTTCCCCCGCCGCCCGCCTGCAACTGCTGCACCTGGCTCTGCAATTGCAGAATCTGATTTTCCAGCGCGATGCCCTCCTGGCTTTGCACCAGCGGCTGGCCTTGCGCGGCGCCGATTGGCAGCAGGGAGGCAAATACAGCGAGGGCGAGGAGATTTTGGCGCATATCCGCGAATAATCCTGAACTGTGGGGTTTATCTGGTCCGATATAGCCCTACCGGCTCAAAAACGAAACCGCCCAAACACAAAACCGGCGGTCCCTCAAAAAAGAGGCACCGCCGGTCAATTATTATCAGCCACGTCCAACCAGGGTTGGACGGAACCTTAAATTACTTGCAGTTCTGCGGGTTGAAGCCCTGAACCGAAGTGATGGCGTTACGGTTCTGCTGGTAGGCAGCTTCGTCATTGCCAGCGGCAACCGGGCAATCCTTGCCATAGGAGATGGTGGTGATGCGCGTAGCGGCAACGCCCTGGGCAACCAGGTAGTCACGCGCGGTGTTCGCACGGCGCTGAGCCAGCGCCAGGTTGTACGTCTCGGTGCCGCGCTCGTCAGCATTGCCGGCGACCAGAACGTTGACGCTCGGGTACTTGGCAAGCCAGGAGGCCTGACGGCCGAGAGTGGCGTCGGAATCACTGCTCAGGTTCGACTTGTCGAACGCGAAGAACACGCGATCACCAACGTTGGCAACCAGGTCCTGTTCGCTGCCCGGAACGGCGCCCGTGGAAGCCGTGCCGGCGCCAGTGCCGGTGTTGGAGGCGGTGGGGTTAGAAGAGCAGGCTGCCAGCAGGGCAAGGCCGGCGAAAGCGCCCAATGCTTTGAATTTCATATTAAAAAACCGATCCCTGTCCGTGATTGGTGAGCGAGATTACACTTGGTTGCGACATCACTATGATTACGCATCCTAACGCGCCATACTCTGCCCAGCGGTGAAGGGTCAAGCTCTATAGTTATGCATTTTGCGCGTCTGTGGCCCGATTAGATAGATAGAGATAGTTTATTTTGTCCCTGTGGAGAATTTGTGACACCACCTACCCGCCGGCCTGCCCCGGCGCCGCGTTGGCGCTTGACTTTTGGGCGGCAAAAATGTCTGCCCTGCGGCCGGATGGATCAGGTGGACCAAATGCCGGAAAACGACCTTAGCATATTACAGACCCAGGCTGAATCACGCATCGCCGTGGCTGACAGCGATGCCCTGGAGGAATTGCGCGTGGCGCTGCTCGGCAAGAGCGGCACCCTCACCGCCGCGCTGAAGGCACTCGGCGCAATGCCCCCAGAGGAACGAAAAGCCCGAGGCGCAGAGCTGAACCTTGTAAAATCAGCGCTCACCCAGGCGTTGGCGACGCGGCGCGCTGTGCTGGACGCGGCAGCGCTGGAAGCCCGCCTCGCGGCCGAGCGGATTGACGTGACAGCGCCCGTCCGCCCCGAAGCCGCGGGGGCCATTCACCCGATCAGCCGCACCACCGAGGAGATTGCCGCGATCTTCAGCGCCATGGGTTTTTCCATCAAGGAGGGCCCGGACATCGAAAACGACTGGAACAATTTCAGCGCGCTCAACATCGCCGCCCACCACCCCGCCCGCGCGATGATGGACACCTTCTACCTGCAAGGCGGCGAGGTGCTGCGCACGCATACCTCCCCCGTGCAAATTCGCACCATGCTCGATTGGGCGAAGAACCATTCCACCCAGGCTGACGCACAGCCGATTCGCATCATCGTTCCCGGCCGCACCTTCCGTGCCGACCATGACGCCACTCACTCCCCGATGTTCCACCAGACCGAAGGCCTGGTCATCGGGCGCGGCATCACGCTCGGCCACCTGAAAGGCTGCCTGATCGACTTCCTACGCGCCTTTTTTGACATTCCCGCCTTGCCGGTGCGCCTGCGCGCCAGCTACTTCCCCTTCACCGAGCCTTCCATGGAGGTCGATATCGGCTGGAACCGCAAGACCGGCGAGCTCGGCGGCGGCACTGACTGGCTGGAGATCGGCGGCTCAGGCATGGTTCACCCCAACGTGCTGGCCAATTGCGGCATCGACCCCCGTGAATTTCAGGGCTTCGCCTTTGGTGTCGGCATCGAGCGTCTGACCATGCTCAAACACGGCATCGCCGATCTGCGCCTGTTCTATGAAAGCGATGTGCGCTGGCTGCGCCATTACGGTTTTGCCGCGCTGAGCCCCGCCATGCTGCACGAAGGAATCTGAGCCATGAAATTCACGCTGTCATGGTTGAAAACCTGGCTCGAGACCGATGCCTCACTGGAGGACATCCTCACCACCCTCTCGGCCATCGGCCTGGAGGTGGAGGGTGTTGAAAACCGGGCCGATACACTCGCCCCTTTCGTTATCGCACAAGTAATTGAGGCCCTGCCCCACCCCAACGCCGACCGTCTGCGCGCCTGCCGCGTGGATGTGGGCGATGGCGTGGAGCGCTCCGTGGTGTGCGGCGCGCCAAACGCGCGCACCGGGCTACGCGTGGTGTTCGCCCCGCCGGGCGCGTTCGTCCCCGGCTCGGGCATCACGCTGAAAATCGGTGAGATCCGCGGCGTGAAATCCGAGGGCATGCTCACCAGCTTCAGCGAGCTGGGGCTAGAGGGCGATGGCGAAGGCATCATCGAGCTGCCAGCCGATGCGCCGGTCGGCGCGCGCTACGCCAAATGGGCCGGGCTGGATGAGCCGGCAATCGAAATCGCCGTCACCCCCAACCGTGGCGACGCGCTGAGCGTGCGCGGCGTGGCGCGCGACCTCGCCGCCGCCGGGCTGGGCATGCTCAAGCCCTTCGCCCCCGCGCCCATCGCCGGGTCCGGTGCCAGCGCCGTTGTGTGGCACAACAGCTTCCCCGAGGCCTGCCCCTGGGTGCTGGGCCGCACCGTGCGCCATGTGAAAAACACCGAAAGCCCGGACTGGTTAAAGCAACGCCTGGAATCGGTTGGCCTGCGCCCGATCAACACGCTGGCCGACATCACCAATTTCTTCACGCACGACCTCGGCCGACCGCTGCATGTGTTTGACGCTGATAAAATCGCAGGCGGGTTCCTGGAGCTGCGCCGCGGCAATGGCGAAAGCTTCACCGGCCTGCATGGCAAGGAGGTGCAAGCCGGTGCCGAGGATTGCATCATCGCCGATGCGGCGGGCGCGCAGTCGCTGGCGGGCATCGTCGGCGGCGAGGCCACCGGCTGCGATGAGGCCACCACCAGCGTGTTCATCGAATGCGCCTTGTTTGACCGCGTGAGGATCACCCAGACCGGCCAGCGCACCGGCATCGTCTCCGACGCGCGCCAGCGCTTCGAGCGCGGGATCGACTCTCAACTCATGCCCCAGGCGTTGGATGCCGCAACCGCCATGGTGATCGAACTCTGCGGCGGCGAGGCCAGTGAAATTTCCGAAGCCGGCGCCCGGCCGGACTGGTCACGCACGGCCAAACTGCGCTTCGCGCGTATCCGCAGCTTCGGCGGCTCGGACATCGGGCCCGATGAAGCCGTCGCCTCGCTGGAGCGCCTCGGCTTTGGCGTGCGCGCGCGCGATGCGGCCAGCGTCACCCTCGCCGTGCCAAGTTGGCGCAACGATGTGGCGCAGCCCCCCGCGCTGGACCAGGCCGACGTTCCCGGCGCGGCGCAGGCCGCCATCGGCGCCGCCGAGATCGAGCCGGAGGTGGATCTCATCGAGGAAGTGTTGCGCCTGAAGGGCATGGACGCCATCCCCCCCGTCTCGCTGCCGGTCGAAGGGCTCATCCAGGCGCCAATCTATACCCCCAAACAGGCCCGCACCGCTTTGGCCCGCCGCGTGCTGGCAGCGCGCGGCCTACTGGAGGCGGTGACCTTCAGCTTCCTCGACCATGAGACCGCCGCGCTGTTCGGCGACGCGCCCGAGAGCCTGCGCCTCGCCAACCCCATCGCCGCCGACCTTGACCAGATGCGCCCGACCGCGCTGGCCACCCTCTCCCTGGCCGCCGCGCGCAATGTGGCGCGCGGCTTTGGCGATCTCGGCCTGTTCGAGATCGGCCCGGCCTATGCCGCCGACACCTCCCAGGCGCTGGCCGCCGCCGGCCTGCGGCTGGGCGAAACCCCGCTCTCCGCCCTCGCGCCCGCGCGCAAATTCGATGCGCTGGACGCCAAGGCCGACGCCATCGCGGTGCTGGGCGCGCTCGGCGTGCCAATGGAGGGGGTGACCACCACCCCCGGCGGCGCCAGCTTCTATCACCCCGGCCAGTGCGGCACGCTGCGCCAGGGGCCTAAAACCATCCTCGCCGCCTTCGGCACGCTGCACCCGGCCTTATGCGCCAGGCTGGACCTGCCGCTGGGCGCCGTCGCGTTCGAGATCTTCCTCGACGCCATCGCCGAGCCCAAGCGCCGCAAAAAAGCCGCGCCGGTGCTGCCGGCCTTCCAGCCCATCCGCCGCGACTTCGCCTTTTTGGTCAGCGCCGGAACCCCGGCCGAGACGCTGCTGCGCGCCGCCAAGGGGGCTGAGCGCAACCTTATCACCCAGGTGGCGCTGTTTGACCGCTACCAGGGCAAGGGCGTGCCGGAGGGCCAGGTCTCGCTAGCCATCGCGGTGACCATCCAGCCGGTGGAGAAGAGTTTCTCGGAGACCGAGCTGGACGCGATTTCAGCGAAAATCGTCGCCGAGGTGGGCAAAAAAACCGGCGGGGTGCTGCGGGGTTAACCCCCGCTGTGCCGCAACGCATACACCCGCAGAGCCGAGGCCAACGGCCGCTCGGGCGGGCGCACCGCGTCAGTGCGCGTCACCAATGCCGCCAGCGTCAGGTTTTCCGCCGCCGCCAGCGCCGTCAGCGCCGCCCAGAACTCCGGCTCCAGCGCGATGCTGGTGCGGTGGCCTGAGAGGCTAAGACTTCTTTTTTCGAGCATTTTCCAGGGCATTTACCACGGTATACAACAGCGCCGGCAGAAAGAACGAAGTCGCGATCAACACCGCCAACAGACTGATGAGCAGCAACACACCCATGCTCGCCGTGCCCCGGTCATGCGAGGCGGCCAGGGTGCCAAACGCGGTCCCGGTGGTCAGCGCCGAGAACAACACGGCATGGGCCGTCGCCGAGGAGAGAAATTTGCGTATGCCCATGCGGAAATTCATCACGAAATACACGTTGAACGACACACCGACGCCAAGCAGCAGCGGCAGCGCGATGATGTTGGCATAGTTGATCGACAGGCCGATAATTTTCGCAAACAGCGCCGTCAGCAGAACTGACATTCCCAGCGTCGCCAGCACCAGCACCGGGCCGCGTAGATTGCGGAACACCAGCAGCAATATGGCGGTGATGGCGAGGAAAGCGAGCAGCGCCGCCTCGCGGAAGGAGTTCAGGATCGTCTGCGCGGTGGCGATGGTGGAAATTGCCGGGCCACCGGCATCGGGCGCAATCGCCAGCACGGCCTTGGCAAACTGGCGCAGCCCGGCCGTTGTTTGCGCGGCAGCGGCGGGCAGCGCCTCCACGCGCACCTGCCCGTCGGGCAGGAACCAGTCCGCCGCGATTGATTCAGGCAAATTCTGCACTGTAACCGGCGCCGCGTTCAGGCTGGCGGCCAGACGGGAGAGTTCTCCGGGCAGAAAGCGCGTGAGCGCCGCGTTCATCGCCATCAGCTGCGCATCGTCGCAGCCCTCCAGCTTCACCAGCGTCGCCGCCAGGGCCAGCAGCGGCGAATCCTTCGGCAGTTGGGGGGCCACATCGGCAATCGCCTGTTGCGTCTTCACCAGCGCGACGCGGATGTCCGCCGCGCTCACCGGCGTGGCGGGCGGCGTGGCGGCGGCCAACAGCGTGGGCGCCAGAATATTGCGCGCCTGCGCCAGCATGGCCAGTTTCTGCGCCTGGTCCTCGGGCACGAAGGTAGCGCCCGAGAGCACGCCGGAGACCTGCGGCAACGCCGCAAACCTTGCACCCAATGTTCGCGCGGCGGCCAGATTGGGGGCCAGCGTATCGGCATAGAACGGGTTGGTCGCCGGGTTGGTGAGCAGCTTGCTCAGCGTGCGCATGCTCTCGGTATTCGGATCCTTCGTGTTCAACGGGTTGGCGTCAAACCTGATGGTTGCGGCGGCTCCGGCTCCGGCCAGCCCCAACACGGCGAACACCACCAGCACGCCGCGGCGGCGCTTTTGCAAAAACCTGTCCATCCGCTCGCCATAAGGCAGGCCAAGCGGCGCCTTGTTCGTGCGCGGCGAGAACACCCGCAGCAGCGCCGGCAAAAACGTGATGGTGCAGGACAGGGCGATCAGCATCCCAGCCCCTGCGATGATCCCAAGCTCCGCCACGCCGATGAACGAGGTGGGGGCAAAGGCGAAAAATCCGCAGGAGGTGGCCACGGCGGCAAGGGCGATCTGCCCGCCGGCCTCGCGCGCGGTGCGCGGAATCGCATCGGAGAGTTCGTCCGAGACAAGATGCACATCGCGCAGCCGCACACAGAACTGAATCGCGAAATCCACCGCCAGGCCGATGAACAATATGGCGAACGCCACGGAGATGAGATTCAGCACACCGATAAAAATTGCCGCGAAGCTGACGGTCAGCGCCAGCCCCAGCACCAGCGTCAGCAATATCGGCACGATCAGCCGCCACGAGCGCACCGCCAGATAAAGCCAGAGCGCAATCAGCAACAGGCTGATAATGCCGCCGGTGACCATCCCATGGGTCAGCGAGGCGAACTGCTCGTCCGAAAGCGGGATCTGCCCGGTATAGTCCACCGTGGCGCGGCCCGCACGCACATCCGGCAGGGTCGCGGCTATGTGCATCAGCGCCGCCGTGGCCACCCCGCCTGGCTGGAGCGTGCCCTGGTTGAGCACCGGATGCGCCAGCACGAATTCGTCACCACCGCCGCCGATATTGCCGCCGATGAGCGACTGCCACGAGAGCGGCACCGGCCTTCCCGCCGCCGCCGCCTGCAAATTGCTCTGCACGCTCTTGAGCGCGCCATCATAGGGGGTCAGATTCGCCCCTGCCTGCACCCCCTGGGCGATCAGCGCCAGCCCGTTCAGCAACCCGCGCGCCGAGGGGTCGGCCGCCAGCTGGCCCAGAAAGGGTTGCGCCGCGACAATGCTAGTGAGCAGCTTCGCCAGCCGGTCCGGCGGCAGCAGCAGCAGCCCCTCGTGGCTGTAGAACTCATCCCCCGCCGGATAACTGGAGTCGATGAAATCTTTCTTGTCCGCGGCCAGCGCGGCATTCAGCGCGGCGGCGGTCTCCTGCGCCTCCTCGGGCGTGGCCGCGCGCACCACGGCGACGATCAGCCTGTCAAACTGCGGGAAATTCCGGCTCTCGCGAATCGCCGCCTGCCGCCAGGGCAGCGAACGGGCAAACAGGTTGTCGGTGTCGGTATCGATGCGCAGATGCTGCGCGGCATAGGTCAGGCCGGCCACGGCCAGCAGTACACAAGCCACGATGGTAAACCAGGCCCGCCGCCGCGCGGCGCTTACAATCACGACAATCGGGCGCACTGCCTGCTCCTTTAAAATCCGCCGCCGTCTAGAACCCCAGCCCAGCAATGACCAGCCGGCCATAGATATCCGAGAGCACGAATTGCAGTGCCTGCAGCAGCAAAATGGCGATCAGCGGTGAAATATCGACATTGCCGAAAACCGGTATATGGCGCCGGATGGGGTTGAGCACCGGCGTGGTCACACGGTCGAGGAAATCCGCCACGGCGTTCACGAACTGACTGCGGTGGTTAACCACGCCAAAAGACAACAATATACTCATGACCGCCGCCGCGATGACGGCCAAAATCATCAGATGGATCAGCTCGCCAGCCAGCCAGAAGATCGCGAACAACATTTTTAGTCCCCAATGTTTATATGCGCTCATGAGTAACGGCGCGCGGCAGTGCTGGCAATGATGATAGGCAGTTGACTTGCACGCCCGAATGCGCGATGCCGCCCCCGGATGGACCCGGTTCACATTTATGGTCGCGGGGCTGTAGCTCAGTTGGTAGAGCGCGTCGTTCGCAATGACGAGGTCTGGGGTTCGATTCCCCACAGCTCCACCATGAACCCAACCTTAGCCGC
The DNA here is from genome assembly GCF_028687955.1 of Acidocella sp. Taxonomy (GTDB): domain Bacteria; phylum Pseudomonadota; class Alphaproteobacteria; order Acetobacterales; family Acetobacteraceae; genus Acidocella. The sequence goes on along the minus strand of NZ_JAQTZC010000013.1, from coordinate 12,637 downwards.
CCGATTCAGATTACGCGCCGCCGCGCTCCATCATCGGGAGGCACGAGTTTTCCTCGCCGCCCGATTCAGATTACGCGCCGCCGCGCTCCATCATCGGGAGGCACGAGCTTAATGAGCGATCCCACCAGAGAATCGGCCTTTGCCCTGTTGCAGGCGGTGCTGACCAAAAACACCTCGCTGGACGCGGCGCTGGACGCGCTACCGCCGCTGGACTCGCGCGACCGCGCCGCCGCCCACCGCCTGGCCGCCTGCGTGCTGCGCCATTCCGGCACGCTGGACGCGGTGCTGGAGCCCTTCCTGCTCCGCCAGCCGCCGGTTCCTGTGCGCCATATCCTGCTGCTCGGCGCCGCCGCTTTCCTGCTGCTCGGCGCGCCGGCGCACGCGGCGGTCGGCACGGCGGTTGACCTGGCGCGCACCAAAAAATTGGCGCCCTTCGCCGGGCTGGTGAACGCGGTACTGCGCAAGGTGGTAGCCGCCGGGCCAGCGGCCCTGGAAGGGCTGGACATGCCCCGCCTGGACACGCCCGCCTGGGCCTGGGCCAGCTGGGGGCAAAACGCGCGGGCCATCGCCACCGCACACGCGGCCGAGGCGCCGCTGGATGTTTCCGCCAAGCCCGGCTTTACGCTGGAAGGCGGCACGCCGCTGCCCACCGGCTCGATGCGCTTTCCCCCCGGCACCAGCGTGGTGGAGCTGCCCGGGTTTTCCACCGGCGATATCTGGGTGCAGGACGCCGCCGCCACCCTGCCCGCGCGCCTGCTCGCCCCCCTGCCGGGTGAGCGCGTGCTCGACCTCTGCGCCGCCCCCGGCGGCAAAACCGCGCAACTGGCCGCGGCCGGCGCGCTGGTCACCGCCGTGGAACGCGACCCCGCCCGCATGGGCACGCTCAAGGGCAACCTCGCCCGCCTCGGCCTTGATGTTGAATGCATACTGGCCGACGCCGCCACCTGGCGCCCGGCGCAAAAATTCAGCGCCATCCTGCTGGACGCCCCCTGCAGCGCCACCGGCACCATCCGCCGCCACCCGGACCTGTTGCACCTGCGCAAACCGCGCGACGTACAATCCCTCACCCAAGCGCAAGACACATTGCTGGACGCGGCGGCGCAAATGCTCGCCCCCGGCGGGCGGCTCATCCATGCCGTATGCTCACTGCAACCCGAGGAGGGCGAAGCGCGGATCGACGCCGCCTGCGCCCGCCTCGGCCTGCGCCGCGCCCCCTTTAGCATGCCCGAGCTGCCCGAGGCCCTCACGCCGCGGGGTGATGTGCGCACGCATCCGGGCATGTGGCCGCAACACGGCGGACTGGACGGGTTTTTCATTGCCCGGCTGGTCCATGCCACCGCCAGCGGCACGCGGGACGATGACATCGTGGAATGCAGCTCCCCGCCCTGCATGCTGGGCGAGCTGGGACCGGCGTTCTCAGGCGGGGGCGGATAAAACCCCACATGAAAAACGCGGCGCCCGCGAAAGCCTCCATCCCCTCCGGCATTTGGGCGCTCGGCTTTGTCTCCCTGCTCATGGACATCTCCTCGGAGATGATCCACGCGCTGCTGCCCGTGTACCTCGTCACCGTCATGGGCGCCTCCATGGAGATGCTCGGCACCATCGAGGGCATCGCCGAGGCCACGGCTTCCATCGTCAAAATATTCTCCGGCGCGCTGTCTGACTGGCTGGGCAAGCGCAAGCTGATCGTGGCGGCCGGCTATGGCCTCGCGGCCCTCACCAAGCCGTTATTTCCCCTTGCCTCCTCGTTGGGATGGGTGGTGGCCGCCCGCTTCATAGACCGCATCGGCAAGGGTATTCGCGGCGCCCCGCGTGATGCGCTCCTGGCCGATCTGGCGCCCGCGCATATCCGCGGCGCGGCGTTCGGGCTGCGCAAATCGCTGGACCTGACAGGCTCCTTCGCCGGGCCGTTGCTGGCAATCCTCTTCATGTGGCTGATGTCCAACCATTTCCGGGCGGTTTTCTGGGTGGCGGTGATCCCGGCGTTTCTCTCCTTCGGCCTCATCACATTCGTGGTGCGCGAGCCGCCGCGCACGGTCCAAACGCGCAAACCCAGCTTCCCCCTCACTCCCTCCGAGCTTGCCCGCCTCCAGCAAAACTACTGGCTGGTCGTCAGCGCCGCCACGGTGTTCACCCTGGCGCAGTTCAGCACCGCGTTTCTCATCCTGCGCGCGAAGGCCGAGGGCCTGCCCCTGGTGCTGATCCCCCTGGTGCTGGTTGTGATGAACATCGTCTCCGCGCTGGCGGCGCTGCCGGTGGGTATTCTCTCCGACCGCGTCAACCGCCTCACCGTGCTGATCTTCGGCTTCGCCATGCTCATCGCGGCGGATCTTGTTCTGGCGTTCACGGGCGGCCTCGGCGGCGTGGGGCTCGGCATCGTTTTATGGGGGTTGCACCTGGGTTTCACCGAGGGCCTGCTGGACACGCTGGTCGCCGACACCGCGGCGCCGGAGCTGCGCGGCACCGCCTACGGCGTGTTCAACCTCTCCTCCGGCCTGGCCCTGCTGGCCGCGAGCGTAATGGCCGGCGCGCTCTGGCAGTGGCTCGGCCCGCAGGCGACCTTTCTCGCGGGCGCGCTCTTCACGCTCCTGGCGCTGCTGGGGTTGATCGGGATACGCCTGCGAATACCCAGCCTCGGCATGTTGCGTTATACCAGTCAGCCTTAAGGCTGACTGGTATACGCGCGGGGCTGGTGGGGCGGCCGCGCGCAAAATCAATAGCTTATACCAGCCCGCCACCAAACCCAGAGAGTCAAACTCTTGGCGGGCTGGTATTAGACCAAAACCCGACCCATTTAGGCCCAGCTGGCGCACGGCTCGGGGGATGAGCGCCAGTGCTGCCCGATCAGAAAAAAAATTCCAAAACCTGGCCTGATTTGCTATTTATCAGTCCAAGAGGCTGAAAGAGAGCCTCCCGCGGGGGGTGCCAATTATCATTGGTTCAGGAGCTACACTGCGATGTGGAAAAAAATTGGTCTTGGCTTGGCCGTGCTGCTCGCCGTTGCGGCGGGCGGGCTCTGGTATCTGGTCTCCAATCTGGATTCGCTCGTCAAAGCCGCGATTGAAAAATACGGCGCCGCCGCGACCCAGACCGCCGTAACCGCCGATAGCGTCAAACTCTCGCTCACCTCAGGGTCGGGCACCATCTCCGGCCTCAGCATCGGCAACCCTTCCGGGTTTGCCACGCCCCGGGCCCTGGGCGTGAGCGCCATCTCGGTTCAGCTGGACACCGCCTCCCTGCCCGGCAACGGGCCGATCGTGCTCAAAACCATTAACATCGCCCAGCCGCAGATAAATTACGAGGTCACCGGGGGCGTCAGCCTCACCGGGGTCAGCACCGCCAGCAATCTGCAGATCATCCAGAACAACGTGAAAAACTACGCCGGGCGCGTGGCCGCCGCGCCACCGCAGGGCGGTGCGCCCGCGCGCAAGGAAATCATCAACGATCTGTATGTGACCGGGGGGAAGATCAACCTCATCGCCACCACGGTATTGCACGGCCAAAAGATCACCGTGCCGCTGCCCCCCATGCATCTCACCAACATCGGCCGGGCCGGCGGCGGCGCCACCCCGGCGCAGATCGCCAGCCAGATTATCAGCGCCATCACCAGCCAAGCGGCAAAAACAGGCGCCGCGGCGCTGACCCAGCAGGTGAAGGCGGCGGCCGGCGGCGCGCTGCCCGGCAATGTGGGCGGAACGCTGAAAGGGCTTCTCGGCCAATGAGACGATGGTCCCGCGTGCGGCATGTGGGTGCTTGTTAAGAATGCCCAGGCTTGGGTACAAGCCTAAGCCATGAACACCCCCCCGACTCGACTCCTCATCGCCCCCAGCCTGCTCGCCGCCGATTTTGCCCGCCTGGGCGAGGAAACCAGGGCGGTTGAAGCCGCCGGCGCGGACTGGCTACACCTGGACATCATGGACGGGCATTTCGTGCCCAACATCACCTTTGGCCCGCTGGTGGTAAAAGCCCTGCGCAAGCACACCGCCATGCCGCTGGACGTGCATCTGATGATCGCCCCCGCCGATCCGTATATCGCCGCCTTTGCCGAGGCGGGCGCGGACATCATCAGCGTCCACCCCGAATCCGGCCCGCATCTGCACCGCACGCTGCAACTCATCCGCTCCCTGGGCAAAAAGGCCGGCGTCGTGCTCAACCCGGCCACCCCGGTCAGCGCTGTGGCCCATGTCATGGACCTGCTGGATGTCATCATGGTTATGACCGTGAACCCCGGCTTCGGCGGGCAGGCGTTCATCGTCTCGCAGCTCAGCAAAATCGCCACGCTGCGCCAGATGATCGGCGAGACCGGCCGCGACATCATCTTACAGATCGACGGCGGCATCACCCCCGCCACCGCGACCAAGGTGCTGCAAGCGGGCGCCGATTGCCTGATCGCCGGAACCGCGGTGTTCGGCGCGCCCGATTATACCCAGGCGATCAGCGCTCTGCGCGCCGCGCGGCCCCGCCCGCAGGCTGAACTCGCGGCCAGCGGCGGATGAATCAGCCCGGTCAATTCAGCCGCAACGCGCGCACGCTCCTGGCGCGGCTGCAAAACCTGCGCAGCCATAACGCGCCCGACGCCCCGGCCCTGAGCCTGCGCGACCCCTGGCCGGGCGACCCCGGGCGAGGCGCCCGGCTGGTCAAGGCGGAGCTGGAGTTTGCCGGCGCGGTACTGCCCATGCCGGCGGGCGTGTTCCAGCCCATCGGCGCCACGGCGGTTCTGCGCGCGCATCTGCACGGCTTCACCTGGCTGCGAGACCTGCGCGCCCTTGGCACCGACGCCGCGCGCACCCGTGCACGCACCCTTGTCTCGGCGTTCATGGATACCGAGACACTGGACCCCCTCGGGCTGACCCCCGATGTCACCGGCGCGCGCCTCGCAGCCTGGCTTGGCCATTACGATTTTTTCGCGGCCTCCGCCGATGACGACTTCCGCCAGCGCCTGATGAGCCGGCTGGTGATGGACGCACGCAGCCTCTCCGCCATTCTGCCTGTCGAAGTCCGCGACGGCCGCGCCCTCACCGCGCTCAAAGGCCTCGCCGCCGCCTCCGTCGCCATGCCCGAACATGTCGGCAACCTGCCGCGCGTGCTCAAATTCCTCCCGCCTGAGCTTGAACGCCAGTTTTTCCCTGACGGTTGCCATATTGAGCGCAGCCCGGCGGCGCATCTGGCCGCGGTGCAGGACCTTACCGAAATCCGCGCGCTGCTGCAGGCCCACGGCGCCGAGCCGCCGGTCGAACTGCTGAGCGCGATCGAGAAAGCCGCCGCCGCCCTGCGCGCCCTGCGCCATGGCGATGGTGGGCTGGCGCTGTTCAACGGCGCCAAGGAAGAACTGCCCAGCCTGATAGACCTGGTGCTGGCCCAGGCCGGGCGGGCGCGCGGCCTCGTCTCGCCGCTCAAATCCAGCGGGCTGTACCGGATGATCGCCGCCAAAACCCTGGTTTTGATGGACGCCGGCTTGCCCGCCCCCGCCGGGTTGGACCGTTTCGCCCATGCCGGCACGCTAGGGTTTGAATTCTCCTGGGGCAAGGAACGGCTGATCACCAATTGCGGCGCGGCCCCGGCCAACGCCGGCGGTTGGGGCACGGCCCTGCGCAGCACGGCGGCGCATTCCACGCTGACCATCGCCGATGTGTCCTCGGCGGAAGTGCTTGAGCAGGGCCTCGGCCGCAGACCCGCCGAGGTGCATGCCGAACGCCAGGACATCGCCGGCGGGCAATGGATCGAGGCCAGCCATAACGGCTGGGCCAAGCTTTTCGGCGCCATCCACCACCGCCGCATCGGCCTGGCCGACAATGGCGAGGAACTGCTGGGCGAAGACTTGATCGAGGCCGAACAGCCGCAGCCCTTCACCATCCGCTTCCACCTGCACCCCAATGTCACCGCGATGATCCAGCAGGATAACGAGGCCGTGCTGCTGCGCACGCCGGGCGGGCTTGGCTTCCGGCTGCGGGCGGAGGGCGCGCCGATCAGCGTCGAGGAAAGCGTCTATTTCGGCCAGGCCGAGCCCCGCCGCGCCGAACAGGTGGTGCTCACCGGGCATCAGGACGGGCCGCAACACGTCAAATGGTCCATTACGAAAGTTTAAACCAATGACCCACGTTCTCCTGACCGGCGGTGCCGGATACATCGGCTCGCACACCGCCGTGGCGCTCATCGAGCGCGGGCACGAGGTCGTCATCCTGGACAATTTCGCCAATGCGCAGCGCGATGTCCCCGCCCGGCTGGAACGCCTGACCGGATGTGCGCACATCCCCGTCATCGAGGCCGACATCCGCGACACCGAGGCAGTGAGCGCGGCCCTGGCGGCGCATCCGGTGGAGGCGGTCATCCATTTCGCGGCGCTGAAGGCGGTGGGTGAATCGGAGGCCGACCCGCTGCTGTATTACGACATGAACATCATCGGCACGATCCGGCTTTTGCAGGCGATGCAGGCGCAAAACGTGCGCCGGATCGTGTTCTCATCCTCCGCCACGGTCTACGGCCAGCCGGACTCCTCGCCCATACCCGAGGACGCGCCCACCCGCGTGCAGAACATTTACGGCCGCACAAAACTTGTCATGGAAAATCTCATCAGCGACCTCTCCCGCACCGGCAAGCTCCAGGCCGCCGCCAATCTGCGCTATTTCAACCCCGCCGGCGCGCATCCCTCGGCCATGATCGGCGAAACCCCACGCGGCGTGCCCAATAATTTGATGCCCTATGTGACGCAGGTCGCCACCGGCGAGCGCCCGCATCTCAACGTCTTCGGCAATGATTACGACACGCCCGACGGCACCGGCGTGCGCGACTACATCCATGTGGTTGACCTCGCCCGCGCCCACGCCCTGGCGCTTGAGCACATCTGCGCGAACGATGTCTCACTCACCGTCAACCTCGGCACCGGCACCGGCATTTCGGTGCTGGACCTCGTGCGCGCCTTCGAGCGCGCCACCGGCCGCGCCATCCCCCTCAACATCGCGCCGCGCCGCCCCGGCGATGTCGCGAGCTACTACGCCAACCCGGAGATGGCCGCGCGCGTGTTCGGCTGGCAGGCGGCGCTGGACGTGAACGACATGTGCCGGGATTCCTGGGCGTGGCAGGCCAAACGGGCCGGGCTCAACGATATTTGAACCATCCAGCGCCACCGCGCACGCTTCTCTTCCTGCTCACGGAGGACTGGTTCTTCGCCTCGCATTTTCTGGCCCGCGCGCAGGCCGCGCAGGCGGCGGGCTGGCGGGTCATCCTCATCGCGGGCGAAAGCGAGGCCACCGCGCGCATCCGCGCCTGCGGCATCGAGGTCATCGCGGTTGATTTCTCCCGCCGCCGGTTGAACCCCTTGGCCGAACTCCGCCTCGCGCTGCAACTCGCACGGCTCTACCGCCGGCTAAAGCCCGATGTGGTGCATCACATTGCGCTGAAACCCATCGTCGTCGGCGGGGTGGCGGCCAGGTTGGCCAGGGTGCGCGCCATCGTTAACGCCCCCACGGGGCTGGGCTTTGTCTTCTCCTCCAACAAACCTTTGGCGAAAATCCTCCGCCCCTGCGTCACCCTCGGCCTGCGCCTCACCCTCTCGCCCAAGGGCGCAAGGGTGATCTTCGAGAACCCGGACGATCTGGACTATCTCACCGCCGCGCGCATGCTCCGCCCCGGCGCCGCCGTACTCATCCCCGGCGCCGGGGTGAATCTGGATGAATTCTCCCCCGCACCGGAGCCGCCCGGGGCCATCCGCGTCATCCTCATCGCCCGCATGATCCGCGCCAAGGGCATCGCCACATTCTGCGAGGCCGCGCGTCTGCTGCGCGGCCAGGCCGCGTTCATCCTGGTTGGCGCACCGGACCCCGGTAACCCGGACTCCATCCCCGCGGCCGAGCTGCGCGCCTGGGCGGATGAGGGTATCCTCACCTGGCTCGGCCCGCGATCTGACATCGCGGCCCTGCTGGGCGGCGCGCATATCGCCTGCCAGCCCTCCACCTACGGCGAGGGCCTGCCAAAATCCGCGCTGGAAGCCATGGCGGCGGGCAGGCCGCTGGCCGCCAGCAACATCCCCGGCCTGCGCGAAGCGGTGGTGGATGGGCAAACCGGCATTCTCATCCCTCCCGGCGATGCCCCGGCCCTGGCCGCCGCGCTGGCAAAACTCATCGCCTCCCCCGCCTTGCGCGCCCGCATGGGCGCCGCCGCGCGCGCCCGGGCGGCTGAGAAATTTTCCGAGCCGCGCATCTGTACGCAAACGCTTTTAGTGTATGAGGCACTCATATCAGGAGCTCCGCCATGAAACGTCTTTTCGCCGCCCTGCTGCTGTGCCTCGCCGGTACCGCCGCGCATGCCGAGCAGACCATCGGCAGCGTGAGCACCAATTTCCGCCTGCTCGGCCCCAATGACAAAGTGATGGTGGAGCGCTTCGACGACCCGAAGGTCGCCAATGTCTCCTGCTATGCTTCCTTCGCCCAGACCGGCGGCGTGGCCGGGGGGTTCGGCGTCGCCACCGACCCCAGCGAATTCGCCCTTAGCTGCGTCGCGCACGGCCCCGTGCACATCCCCGCCGATTTGCCGCAAAAAGAGGAAATGGGCGCCATCTCCGCCTCCTTCCTGTTCAAGCATTTCATCATCACCCGCATGGTGGACACCCAGGACAACACCCTGGTCTACGTCCTCATCAGCACCAAAATCATCCACGGCTCCCCGGCCAACGCGCTCTCCGCCGTTCCCGCCTCCAACTAAGGAAGTTAAATGTCTGACATCGTCCGTATCCGCCGCGCCCTCATCTCCGTTTCCGACAAAACCGGGCTGGTGGAATTCGCCCGCGCGCTGGAAACCCACGGCGTGGAAATTCTCTCCACCGGCGGCTCGGCCAAGGCCCTGCGCGATGCCGGCGTGCCGGTGCGCGAGGTCTCCGACCATACAGGCTTCCCCGAAATCCTCGACGGCCGGGTGAAAACCCTGGTCCCGCAGGTCCATGGCGGCATCCTCGGCCGCCGCGACCTGCCCGAGCATCTGGCCCAGATGGAATCACACAACATCGCCCCCATCGACCTCGTGGCCGTCAATCTCTACCCTTTCGAGGCCACCGTGGCGCGTGGCGCGGCGTTTGAGGATTGCATCGAGAACATTGACATCGGCGGCCCGGCAATGATCCGCTCGGCGGCCAAAAATCACGCCTCGGTCGCCGTGCTCACAGCACCCGAGCATTTCGCCACAATCATCGCCGAGCTGAACGAACTCGGCGGCACCCGGCTGGCCACCCGCCGCGCCCTGGCCGCCGCTGCCTATGGCCGCACCGCCGCGTATGACGCCGCGATCTCCACCTGGTTCACCGCGCAAAACGGGGTGGAATACCCGGCCACCTTCGCCATCGCCGGGCAGCTCAAGCAAACCCTGCGTTATGGCGAAAACCCGCACCAATCCGCCGCCTTCTATACCGCCGCGCCGGCCCGCTACGGCGTCGCCACCGCCACCCAGGTGCAGGGCAAGGAACTCTCCTACAATAATTTCAACGATACCGACGCCGCCTATGAATGCGTTGCCGAATTCGCAGAGCCGACGGTGGTGATCCTCAAACACGCCAACCCCTGCGGCATCGCCACCGCCGCCTGCGTGGCCGACGCCTGGGACGCGGCGCTTGCCTGCGACCCGGTCTCCGCCTTCGGCGGCATCGTCGCCCTCAACCGCCCGCTGGACGAAGCCATCGCCGCCAAAATCTCCAGTATTTTCACCGAAGTCATCATTGCTCCCGAGGCCACCCAGGGCGCCATGGACCTTCTGGCCGCGAAGAAAAACCTGCGCCTGCTGCTCACCGGCGGCTTGCCAGACCCGGCCGAAGCCGGTATCACCTTCAAATCGCTAGCCGGCGGCTTCCTGCTGCAAAGCCGCGACGCCGGGCGCATCACTCCGCATGAGCTCAAAATCGTCACCAAGCGCGCGCCCACTCCGGCCGAGATCGAGGATCTGATCTTCGCCTTCCGCGTCTGCAAGCATGTCAAATCCAACGCCATCGTCTACGCCAAGAACCAGGCCACGCTGGGCGTCGGCGCCGGGCAGATGAACCGCGTGGACTCCGCGCGCATCGCCGCCTGGCGCGGCGCGGCGGCGGGGCTGGATTTCACCGACTGCGTGGTCGCCTCCGATGCCTTCTTCCCCTTCGCTGACGGGCTGGAAGCCGCGATCTCCGCGGGCGCCAAGGCGGTCATCCAGCCCGGCGGATCCATCCGCGACGCTGAGGTGATCGCAGCCGCCAATGCCGCCGGCATCGCCATGGTGTTCACAAATATGCGGCATTTCCGGCATTAACGGGGTATAATCACACCATGTTGCTCAACCTTCCCTTCACCCTGCCGGGCTGGATGCCGGCTTGGCTCTTTTTGCTGCTGGCCCTGCCCGTGCTGCTCTGGGCTCTGGCCTTCCTGCTCATGCCCTTCAGCGTGTTCGGCCTGAAAGCGAGGCTGGAAGTGCTGGAGGAGCAGATCGACTCGCTGCACGAGGATATGCGCACAATGAATCTGCGCGCCGCGGGCGGGCTGCCGCCGGCGCCGCCAAACTTCTCCCCCTATGACTCTCCCTATGACGAAGTGCCGGCCTTCAGCCGCATCAAAAAGGCGCCGGTGGTTCATGAGGAGCCAATCCTGCCGCCACCGCGCCCGGTGCAACCCGCCCCGCGCCCGGCGCAACCCGCCCCACGCCCGGTGCAACCGCCAACGCCGGTGCAACCCATCCCGCGCGCCGTTCCCCCGTTCTCCGCGCGCGAGCGCCTCAGCCCCACACCAACGCCAGCACCCGCGCCGGCGCCAAAACCCTTCCGCCGGACCGAGCCGCGGCTGGATTGAGCGCCACCGCCCATAAGGTGTTCTGCTCGGGCGCCAACGGCTATATCGGCGGCGCCCTTTTGCGCGCGCTGGCGGCCGGGGGAATCGCCGCGATTGGCGGCCTGCGCACCACAGCCACGCTGCCGCCCGGCATCATACCCTTCATCACCGGGGATTTATCGCTGCCCGGCCTGCGCCTTCCGCCGGTGGAAACCGTGATCCACGCCGCCGGGCTAGGCCATAAGCGCCGGGTCAGCGCCAAGGTCTGGCACCGCGCGAATGTCAGCGCCACCGTGAACCTCGCCCGCGCCGCCCGCGCCGCCGGGGCCACGCGCTTCATCCTCATCTCCACCGCGTATATTCACGGCCGTACGCACGGCCGCCCGGTAACCGATACCACCTCCCCCAACCCGCAGGACGCTTACACCGAAAGCAAGCTCCAGGCCGAACACGAGGCCGCCGCCGCCTTCGGCCCCGGCCTGAGCATCATCCGCCCGGTGGCGGTCATCGGCCCTGGCTGCCCCGGCAACATCGCGCAACTGCTCAATCTGCTCGCACGCGGTGTTCCACTTCCTTTCGCCGCCATCGAGAATCAGCGCAGCTTCATCCACTGCGACGACTTGGCCCGCATCGTGCTGGCGGTGCTAGGCAGCACCACCCTGCCCGAGAGCGTGCTGGCCGCCCACCCCGATGCCATCAGCACGCCCGCTCTCATCCGCGCGCTGGCCGGGGGCCTGGGCGTAGCGGATAAATTATTCCCCTGCCCGCCCCAGCTGCTCGCACTGAGTGCCACCCTGTTGGGCCGGCGCGCCACATGGCAAAGCCTGGCCGGAAATTTCATCGCCAACCCCGCCGCCGCGCGCCAACTGGGCTGGAAACCCCAGGAAAGCCTTGCCGAATCGTTTCATCAAATTTCGCGGTATTATAATACCACATACTAAACCCCTTGACTTAAAGCCACCAAATCCCGATAAGCCCGCACGTAAGTTTATTGGGTGCAAACATATGAAAACGACGATTTCGCTGAAACCAGCGGATGTGAACAAGGAATGGGTCCTGATCGACGCCGAAGGGCTGGTCCTGGGCCGTCTCGCCGCGATCGTGGCCAGCCGCCTGCGCGGCAAGCACAAGCCGCAGTTCACCCCGCATGTCGATTGTGGTGACAACATCATCATCGTCAACGCCGAAAAGGTGAAGCTCACCGGCAAGAAGCTCGAGCAGAGCGTGCTCTACTACCACACCGGCTATGCCGGCGGCATCAAGGGCCGTTCCATCAAGGACCGTCTGGCCAGCGCCAACCCGCAACGCGTGGTGGAAAAGGCCGTGGAGCGCATGATCACGCGCGGCCCGCTGCAACGCCAGCAGATGAAGAACCTCTACGTCTATGCCGGGCCTGAGCATAAGCACGCCGCCCAGCAGCCGAAAACCCTTGATGTCGGCGCGCTGAACGCCAAGAACCGGAGAGCGTAAACATGTCCGATACCAACAATGCTTTCGCCGGCCTAAAGGATCTGCCCGGTGTGGTCTCCGCCGAGGCCGCCGCTCCCAAGCGTGAACCTAAGCGCGACGCTCAAGGCCGCTCCTACGCCACCGGCCGCCGCAAAAACGCGATCGCCCGCGTCTGGATCAAGCCCGGCAAGGGCGAGATCCTGGTGAACGGCAAAAAGGCGCCAGTCTATTTCGCCCGCCCGGTGCTGCGCATGCTCATCACCCAGCCCTTCCTGGTGGCTGACCGCTACAACCAGTTTGACGTGTATTGCACGGTCAACGGCGGCGGTCTCTCCGGCCAGGCCGGCGCGGTGCGCCACGGCATTTCGCGCGCGCTCACCCTCTATGAGCCGGAACTGCGCGGCATTCTCAAG
>NZ_JAQTZC010000012.1 GCF_028687955.1 Acidocella sp. | reverse complement strand
GCCCATTCGGCGCGGCAGGCAGCGGCGATCCGGCTATGGGCGACGAAGTCTCGCTGAAACCGCCATGTTCCGGTACAAGACCATCATCGGTCGGCGACTTCACGCTCGGACTCTATCCAATCAACAGACCGAAGCCAAAATTGCCTGCAACGTCCTGAGCCGGATGGCCGGCCTCGGTATGCCGGTGTCCGTGAGGGTCAGATAAACGCCGCCACCATGACGACCACCAACCCTGACACGACTCATGCAACAACGCCCCTCAACTGCTTACACAGTGCCTACATTTTTTCGGGCCAAGAAATGTAAGCACCAAAAGCGAAGGGCCGCTTTGCGGCGGCCTTCTCATAATATTCTGATTTTCCTGAGAAAATCTGGAGCGGGCGAAGGGATTCGAACCCTCGACCCCAACCTTGGCAAGGTTGTGCTCTACCCCTGAGCTACGCCCGCTCATGGCGTGAGCGGCTCTTTAAGGCCCCTTGAGGAGGATTGCAAGCCTCCCCCGCATGTTCGTTGGCGTGGGGTGTGAGCGCGCGGATTGATACTATATACTGCCCCAAGGAAACCTATACGGATCAAGAGTGATGAGCAGCCTTTTCAGTACCGAGACCGATGCGATCCCGGCGCCGCCGCCGGCCAATATGATTATTGACAGTGACCAGACCAGTTTTATGGCTGATGTGGTTGATGCGTCGCGTGAAATTCCCGTGCTGGTGGATTTCTGGGCGACGTGGTGCGGCCCGTGCAAAACCCTGACGCCGGTGCTGGAAAAAACCGTGCGCGCGCAGGGCGGGCGGGTGCGGCTGGTAAAAATCGACATCGACAAGAACCAGGCGCTGGTGGCGCAGCTCACCCGCATGGGGCTGCCGTTGCAATCGGTGCCGACGGTGGTGGCATTCTGGCAGGGGCAGGTGGCTGATACCTTCTCCGGTGCGCTGCCGGAGAGCGAGGTGAAGCGATTCGTCGAGGGGTTGCTGAAAATGGCAGGCTCGGCGGCGCCTGGTGCGGAGCTGATCGCGCAGGGCAAGGAGTTGCTGGAACAGGGCGATGCCGAATCGGCGGCGCAGCATTTCGCCGCCGCGGTGCAGGCGGACCGTGAGAAGCCAGAGGCGTGGTCCGGCCTGGCGCGGGCGCTGATCGCGCTGGGCGATGAGGAGCAGGCTGGCGAGGTGCTGGCCGGGGTGCCGGAGAAGCTGGCGGAACATGCTGAAATCGCGGGCGCGCGTTCGGCGCTGGCGCTGGCGGCCGAGGGGCGCAAGGCGCAGGGCGCGCGCGCCGGGCTGGAGGCGCGTCTCGCGGCGAACCCTGATGATTTTGAGGCGCGCTATGAGCTGGCGACGGCGCTGAACGCCTCAGGCGAACGCGGCGCGGCGGCGGATGCGCTGCTGGACATCGTGCGCCGCAACCGGGCCTGGAACGAGGACGCCGCGCGGCTGCAACTGCTGAAGTTCTTCGAGGCCTGGGGGTTTGACGATGAGGCCACCATGGCGGCACGGCGTAAGCTTTCAGCTTTGTTGTTTCGCTAGCGCATGGCGGTTTTGCCCTCCGCGTTGGAAAATCTGCCGGAGACGTTCGCGGTGTTTCCCCTGGCGGGAGCGCTGCTGCTGCCCGGCGGGCGGTTGCCGCTGAACATCTTCGAGCCGCGTTACCTCGCTTTGGTGGAGGATGTGCTGGCCTCTGGGCGGATGCTGGGGATGGTGCAGCCCGACAAACGTCTGTCGCGCGGCGAAAACGGCCCCGGCCTGTACCGCATTGGCTGCCTGGGGCGGATTTCGGCGTTTGAGGAGAGTGGCGACGGGCGTTACCTCATTACGCTGACCGGGGTGGCGCGGTTTACCATTGTCGAGGAAGTGGAGAAGCGGCGCGGCTACCGCCGGGTACGCGGCGCCTTTAGCGGTTTTGCGGCTGATCTGCAGGAGCCGCAGGTGGGGTTGCCCTTCGAGCGGAGCGTATTGCTGGCCGCGCTGCGGCGTTATTTCGCCAAGGCCGGGGTAGAGGCGAACTGGGACACCATCGCGCAAATGCCCGACACGGCGTTGGTGGTCTCGCTCGCCATGGCCTGCCCGTTTGACGTTGAGGAGAAACAGGCTTTGCTGGAGGCGCGCGATGAGGCCGAACGCGCCCGCGCGTTGCTGGCGCTGCTGGAGATCAATGCCTTCGAGGATGGGCATGGCGAAGATGACGATAAACCGAAAGCAAGTTGAGCATGGATAAAGAAGATAAAGAACCGCCGGTCGACCCGCGGCTGCTTGAGATATTGGTCTGTCCGCTGACCCGCGGACCCCTGACCTATGACCGTGAGCACGGCGAGCTGATCTGCCCCAAGGCCGGTCTGGCTTACCCGATTCGCGACGGCATCCCGATCATGCTGGCGGAAGAAGCCCGCGTGCTCGAGCCGTGAGCACACCGGCGCAGATCAAGTTGAGGCGGGCGGAAAACCTGCTCGAACTGAGCTATGAGGATGGCCGCGTGCTGAGCCTGCCGGCGGAGTATCTACGGGTGGAGAGCCCCAGCGCCGAAGTGCAGGGGCATGGGCCGGGGCAGGCGGTGTTGGTGACGGGCAAGATGCATGTCGGCATCATCGGCATTGAGCCGGCTGGCAATTACGCGCTGCGGCTGAGTTTTTCCGACGGGCATGACAGCGGGATATTTTCCTGGGACTATCTTGAGGAACTGGGGCGCGAACACGCCATCCGCTGGCGGCGTTACCTACAACGGCTGGAAGCCGCGGGCGCCAGCCGCGCGTGATGGAACAGGACGAGGCCGAGCCGGTTATCAGTGAGCGCCGGATGCGGTTGATAGCGGTGATCATCGCGACCGCCCTGTTCATGCAGAATTTGGACTCCACCGTTATCGCCACCGCGCTGCCGGCAATGGCGCGCAGTTTCCATGCGCCGCCGCTGCATATGAGCGTGGCGTTGACCTCGTACCTGATCAGTCTTTCAGTGTTCATCCCGGCCAGTGGCTGGGTGGCGGACCATTTCGGCGCGCGCCAGGTGTTCCGCATCGCGATCATGATTTTCACCCTGGCCTCGGTGGCCTGCGGGATGGCGCCAAACCTTGGGTTTCTGGTTGCCGCGCGGGTGGTGCAGGGGCTGGGCGGGGCGATGATGCTGCCGGTCGGGCGGCTGGTGCTGCTGCGCTCGGTCAGCCGCGCGCAGATGGTGGTGGCAATGTCCTGGCTCACCATGCCGGCGCTTGTCGGCCCGATTCTGGGGCCGCCGCTGGGTGGGTTCATCGTCACATATTTTTCCTGGCGCTGGGTGTTCGATATCAACGTGCTGATCGGCATTATCGGGGTGATCGCGGTGAGCCTGTTCATTCCCGACAGCCGTGAGGCCGGGCGGGGCGGCAGGCTGGACTCCTGGGGGCTGATCCTGACAGGGTTTGCCATGGCGGCGATGATGGCGGGGTTCGAGACCGCGGGGCGCAGCCTTGTGCCGCTTTCCTGGACGCTGGGGGCGCTGGCGGCCGGCGTGGGGGCGGTTTGGCTGTATCTGTTGCACATGCGCCGTCACCCGCAGCCGGTGCTGGATTTCTCCCTGCTGCGGATACCGACCTTCGCCAATTCAGTGGTGGCGGGAAGTTTGTTCCGCATTGCCGTGGGGGCGTTGCCGTTTCTGCTGCCGCTGATGCTGCAGCTTGGCTTCGGCAAGTCGCCGATGCAGAGCGGGTTGATCACCTTTGCCTCGGCGGCCGGGGCGCTGGCGATGAAGCCCGCCGCGCAGCCGTTGCTGCGGCGGTTCGGCTTCCGGACCGTGCTGATGCTCAACGGCTTTGTCGCGGCGTTGTTCATCATGGCCTGCGCCAGTTTTCAACCCGGCTGGCCGCCGCTGGTGTTGGATGGTATTTTGCTGCTGGGCGGGTTTTTCCGTTCGTTGCAGTTCACCGCTTTCAACACCATTGCCTATGGCGATATTCCGCGTGCGCGGATGTCCGCCGCGACCACGCTCTATTCCACCATTCAGCAGCTCACGCTGACCTTGGGGATCGTGGTGGGGGCCACCACGCTGGAACTTTCAGCCCGGTGGCACCAGCACGCCGTGGCGATGAAATCCGACTACGCGATGGGGTTCATTGTGGTTGGGCTGTTCTCAATGATGGCGGTGCCGTTTTGCGCGCGGTTGCGCCCGGATGCAGGGCAGGCATTGAGCGGCCACCGCGGGTAGCTCAGATCTCCCAGGCGGTGGCGGCCAGACGGGCGGTGTGGATGCCGCATTCGGTCTTTTTTTGTCCGGCCCAGCGGCCGGAGCGTTTGTCCTGGCCGGGCAGCGGGCGCAGGGTGCAGGTGGCGCAGCCGATGGAGGTGTAGCCCTGGGCCTGGAGCGGGTGGCGCGGCAGGCCGTGGGTGATGAAATAGGCGTCCATTTCGTCATCGCTCCAGAAGGCCAGCGGGTTGACCGTGGTGCGGCCGTCGGCCCCTGGCTCCACCAGTTGCAGATTGGCCCGCCCGCCGCCCTGAACGCGCTTGCGCCCGGTGATCCAGGCGGTGAAGCCTTCCAGGGCTTCGTCCAGCGGGTTGGTCTTGCGGATGGCGCAGCACAGTTCGGTGTCGCGCTCCCAGAGCGTGCCCTCGGGGTCCCAGGTGGCGAGCTGCGCCGGGCTGGGACGGATGTTGCGCACGCCGGTGAGGCCGAGCTGGGCGATCAGCGCATCGCGGTAGGCCAGGGTTTCGGGGAAGAGTTTGCCGGTTTCGAGAAAGATCACCGGGGTGGCCTTGTCGATCTGCGCGGCCATATGCAGCAGGATCGCCGATTCTGTGCCGAAGGAGGATACTAGGGCGATTTTGCCGGCGAAACGGGAGGTGATGGCATCAGCCAGCACGGTCTGCCCGGCGGCGGGGTCTACCGTATCGAGCATCACGCGGCGTCCTTGATGTTTTGCCAGGTCAGGGGCGGGAGGGGAAGGGTGGTCATGGCGGATACCTAAGAACAAAGAAGGTGAACTTAACGGGGGGTGGGGCAGGAGAGCCAACAGCGTTCCGTCAGCAGGGTCTCGATGCGCTGGCTGATCTCGGGCATGCTCAGCCCCTCCGCGCGCCAGCGGTGGCGCAGGGCGGCGATTTCCTCCACCCGCGCGCCCCATTCAGGGCCGAAACAGGCTTCCAGACCGCGCCGGACGCCCCGCGCCAAGCCAGGGGCGGCGCCGTTGGTGGAGACGGTGATGAGCAGGTCTCCGCGCCGCACTTCAGCGACTGAATGGAAGTCGCAGCCGGAGGGGACATCCTCGACATTCACCAGCACGCGCGCCGTGCGTGCGGCCTGTGCCAGCCCGGTGGCGAGCGGTTCGGGCAGATCGCTGATCCAGAGCAGGTGCAATTTGGCCAGGGCGTCGTCATCGGGCAGGCAAGGGCGGAGGAACGCCCCCGCCGCTGCGGCTAGGGCCGGCGTGGGTGCATCGGCGAACACGAGGACGGCTTCGGCCCCCGCGCGGCGCAACGCCAGCAGCCGGCGCAGGGTGAGCGCGCCATTGCCGGCAACGGCAAGCTGGAGGTGTTTCGGGTCGATGGCCAAGGGAATCATGAACTCTTAGAAAATGATTTTTTCTCCAAGATCAATGAGGCGAGAGAAATAAGCATATTCTTCTTTTTGTCTTATGTAAGACAAAAACATTTAGCGCTTCAGGCTGGATTATCGCAAAGTGAAACTTAGAAAATCTCTATCGGATTGGTGTGGTTATGGCCTGCCGGGGCGAGAGGGATGGCAAGGGCAGTGGCATCGCTACCCGAGAGTTCGAGGACAAATACCGTGCCCAAGGGGCCGGTTTGCGCCAGACTCAGCTCGCCGCCCTGGGCGCGCATGAGGTCGCGGGCGATGACAAGGCCGAGTCCTGAGCTGCCCTGGCGTCCCGAGCCGGAGAAAGGCTTGAACAGATTTTGCAGCACGCGCGGGGGCAGGCCGGGGCCGTAATCGGTTACGACGATTTTGTTGGCGCCGGGTTTGGTCTCTGCGGTCACCACTGCGGCCTTGGCGCCTGCCTCGGCCGCGTTGCGCAGCAGGTTGAGCAGCACACGGTAAATATGCATGCGGTCCAGCGGCAGGACCAGACTGGCGGGTACAAGATTCTCGATAGTGATGCCGGTGCCGTCCGGGCGGACCACCTGGGTGGCTTCGTCCACCACCTCGCGCAGGCAGACAGGCGTGCGGGTGAGCGCGGGCGGCCCTTCGCGCGCGAAATCCACGGTTTGGCTGACCAGCTGGGCGGCGCGTTCCACCGCCGGGATCAGCGTGCGCGCGGCGCGTTGGACCGTGGGGTCGGTGCTGTCCTGTAAATGACCGGAAACGAGCAGCGCAGAACTCAGGATGTTGCGCAGGTCATGGCTTATTTTTGTGACCGAGGTGCCCAGGGCGGCGAGGCGGGCGTTGCGCCATAGGGCGGCGCGCATTGTCTCGAGCATGGTTTTCAGCTCCTGCGCGGCCTCGGCGACTTCATCGTCGCCCCGGCTGGCCAGCGCGGTCAGCGCGCCTTGCCCGGTGTGCTCCGGGTCGTTGTGGAAGCCGGAGATGCTCTCGGTCATAATCCGCAAGGGGCGAACCAGCAGCCGGTTGAGAGCGGCGAACACCAACAGCCCGGTCACCAGCGCGACGACGGCCGAGATTGCCGCCAGGTGCGAGGCATAATTGCGCAACTCTTGGCTCAGACCGGCGCCGTTGACCTGAATTTCGACCATTATGTTGTTCTGCAGAGGGCTTGGCGCAATCACCTCCACCGGCGCGCTCTCCAGCCCCGCGATACACCTGATGGCGCACCAGGTGCTGTGAAGGACGGTTTCACCAGCCAGATAGAGCACCCGTGCCGGTGGCGTGGGGTGGAGGGGGAGGATTTGCAGCACTGTGCCGTCCGGCTCGGTCAGCTTGATCGATTCGATGCCTGTTTGCTGCGCCAGCTGCTGATAGGCCGCCGGCATGGGACCGCCATTTTGTGAAGCGCCGGCCGAGAGTGCTGCGATATGCGCCAGGCTTATGCGTTGCCACATCCAGCTCTGGCGCTCAGTGCCCAGGCTTGGCGTGAGTACCACCAGCTCGACAGCGAGAATGATCGCCACGGTCAGCCAAAGCACACGGCCCGAGAGGCTGGTGCCGAACAGCTCAAGCTGGAGGTGGCGCATGAAGCTTTTGCGCACGGGGCGCCTCATGCGGAAAGGACGATTCCGGCAGCCTCCCGTCCGGCGATGAACAAATTGTCGAGGAAGGTTCTCTCGGTGTTCATCTTGGAGGTCAGCGGATGGCGGGCAAGCGCGGCGTCGGCGGAAATATCGAGCAGCCGGACCTGCTTGGGCAGCAGCGCAACCTCTGCGTCCAGCGGGGCCTGGAAGGCGATTTCATGCAGGCGGTGGACAATGTCAGCCGTGCTGTTGGGCACGCCCTTGCGCACACGCGGTTGCGCGCGGATCAACACCAGCCGCTCCGGGCGGGGAGAGAGCACGGGGGCGAGGGCCGGGTTGCAGGAGTAGCCGCCGTCCCAATAGTGGCGCCCGTCGATGCTCACGGCAGGGAACATCATCGGGATGCAGGCCGAGGCCAGCAGCACGTCAACGCTCATTTCGCTGTTGTCGAATATTTTCGCGGCGCCGGATTCGACATCGGTTGCGGCGACGTAGAGGCGCGGCGCATCGGCACTGCAGATGGCGTCCAGGTCCAGCAGTTCGGCGAGCAGGGGGCCGAGCGGATTCTGCCCGAAGGGGTTGAGTTGGCCGGGGTTGAAGAGGCGCAACGCGCTGGTGATGCCGGCCCAGGCCATCTCGTTGCCCAGTTCCATTCCCTTGTCCCAGCCCCAGAGCCAGTCCATCGAAGCGTTCACGGGGCCGAAAACATGCGCCTCGGAGACCCGGTGCCATAATTTGCTGACCGCGGCGCGCGCGCCCTTCGGCCCGTTATGGACGTAGCCCTGTACCGCCATGGCGGCGATCATCGCGCCGGAGGAGACGCCGGTGACGGCGGAGAAGGTCAGCCCGTCCTCCAAAAGGCGGTCCAGCGCGCCCCAGGTGAAGGCGCCATGCGCCCCGCCCCCTTGCAGGGCCAGAACGGTGCGCGGCCGAGTCGCTGAGGATATATGCATGGGAGCAAGCTGCACTTTGTAGCGGGCCAGAGCAAGCGCCGGCGCCTTTGCATTGACGGCGCGCCGCGCGCCGCCTATACCCCGGCCTCGTTGCGCCGGACCGGGGACGGTTCGGCCGAAACCTGTTTTATCAGCTTATATTAGCTATCGCCGGAGTGAATCACGTGAAACGGACCTATCAACCTTCCAAACTTGTCCGCAAGCGCCGGCATGGTTTCCGCGCCCGCATGGCAACCGTTGGCGGCCGCAAGGTTATCGCCAACCGCCGTGCCAAAGGCCGCGCTAAACTTTCTGCCTGATTTCCTCTCCTCCCGCGCGCCTTTAAGGGCCTGACAATGCCCGCATTGTCTCCACCGGAAACGTTTAAGCGCCGCGCGGAGTTTCTGCGTATGGCCTCGCGCGGGCGGAAAATCGCAAAACCTGGTTTCGTGATGCAATTTTGCGCCACCGGAGGCCAGGCCCCTTTGCGGACCGGCTACACCGCCACCAAGAAAATCGGCAACGCCGTGGCGCGCAACCGCGCGCGGCGGCGGCTGAAAGAGGCTGCGCGGCTGGTTTTGGCCGGGCGTGATCTCTCTGGCATTGAGCTGGTGTTGATCTGCCGGCAGGAAACGGAGCAGTTGCCGTTTGAAAAATTATGCGCCGGTATTGAATTGGCGCTCGCGGAGGGCCGCAAGTGAGCCCGGCGGCCTATATGCTCTCGGGTGCGATCCGCGTCTATGAACTAACATTGCGCCCTGTGATCGGCGCGAATTGCCGTTTTTACCCCTCCTGCAGCGCCTATGCGCGGGAGGCGATTTGCACGCACGGCGCCGGGCGCGGCAGTTTGCTGGCCGGGCGCCGGATTTTGCGCTGCCATCCCTGGCATCCGGGCGGCTTCGACCCGGTTCCACCACTCAAGGACTCGTAAAGCCCCATGGACCAGAAGCGCCTGATGCTTGCCATCGCCCTGTCACTCGGCATCATGCTGGTGTTTCAGTACGCGTTCCAGAAATATTTGCCGCATCCGGCGCCCGTGCCAACAACGCAGAGCACAACGCAGGTGCAGGGCGCGAGCGGCGCGCCCGCCAGTGCGGCCAGTCCGGCGGCGGTGGCCGTGGCCACCGGGCCAAGCCTGCCGGTTGACGCGCCGAAGCTCTCCGGCAGCGTGGTGCTGACCGGCGCGGTGTTCGACGATGTCGTGCTGAAAAACTATCACGAGACGATCGCCAAGAATTCGCCGCTGGTGCAGATCCTCGGACCGCGCGGCGGGCCGAAGCCGAGCTATGTGCAGTTTGGCTGGACCCCGGTTGGTGGTGTGAAAGTGCCCGGTGACTCCACGCTGTGGACCGCGAGCGCCGCTAAGCTCACGCCGCAGACGCCGGTGACGCTCTCCTGGGATAACGGTCAGGGGCTGACCTTTCAGCTGATCCTTTCGGTTGATGACAATTACATGTTCACGGTGAACCAGCAGGTGCTGAACCACACCGGCGCGGCGGTAAAACTGTTTCCGTGGTCGCGCGTCGTACGCGATTATGTGCCAGCCGAGCCCACGACCTATATATTGTTTGATGGCCCGCTCGGTGTGTTCAACAAGACGCTGAAGCAGGAATCCTATAAATCCTTGAAGTCTGATGGCGAGAAGGCGGTCGGCGGCGTCGCCTATAGCGAGACCAGCCCCGGCGGCTGGATCGGCATCACCGATAAATACTGGCTGACCGCCTTGGCGCCTGATCAGGCGGTGAAGTTCACTGGCAGCATGAGCTATGGCACGGTCAGCGATGGCGGCGGTGGCGCGTATCAGACCTCGTTCATCACCGCGGACCCGCAGACCGTGGCGGCAGGCGCCACGGCGAGCCTGACCAGCCATCTGTTCACCGGTGCGAAAGTGGTGAAGATCCTCGATGCGTATCAGAGCGAATTCGGCATCCCCGATTTCTATAAGGCGGTGGATTTCGGGCATCTCTACATCATCACCAAGCCGATCTTCTTCGCGCTTGACTGGCTGAACTCGCTGCTCGGCAATTTCGGCCTGGCGATCATCGTGTTCACGGTCGGCATCAAGCTGCTGTTCTTCCCGCTGGCGAGCTACTCCTATCGCTCGATGGGCAAGATGAAGCTGGTGCAGCCCAAGATTAAAGCCCTGCGCGAGCAGTACAAGGATGATAACGCCAAGCTCCAGCAGGAGACCATGGCGCTCTACAAGGCGGAGAAGATCAACCCCGCCTCCGGCTGCTTACCGATGCTGGTGCAGATTCCGGTGTTCTTCTCATTGTACAAGGTCATCTTCATCACCATCGAAATGCGCCAAGCACCCTTCTTTGGCTGGATTCATGACCTCTCGATGCCCGATCCCACCAATTTGTTCAATCTGTTCGGGTTGATCCCTTTCGACCCCACCACGATAAGCCCGTTACTGCATATCGGTGCGTTGCCGATCATCATGGGCTTCACCATGTACCTTCAGCAACGGCTCAACCCGGCGCCGGCTGATCCTGTGCAGGCGCGCATGTTCCAGTTCATGCCGCTGATATTCACCTTCATGCTGGCGCGCTCTCCTTCCGGCCTTGTGCTATACTGGGCTTGGAACAATCTTCTTTCGGTAGGACAACAATGGCTGATCATGCGCCAGGCGGGCAACCCACGGGCGGCGGTAACGGCGAAAACATAGTTTTCGCGGCCGGGACTTTCAGCTCGGAGCAACTGGAGGCGGGGCGGAAACTCTTCGCCTCGCATTGCGAATTTTTCTATGCGGCGCAGGCGCTCGACCATCTGCCCGCGCCCAACGGGATTGAGGTCGCCTTCGCGGGACGCTCAAACGTTGGTAAATCCTCGTTGCTGAACGCGCTGACGGGGCGCAAGGCGCTGGCGCGCGTGTCACACCAGCCGGGGCGTACCCGGCAGTTGAATTTCTTCCAAATGGAATCCGCGCCCATCGTGCTGGTGGACATGCCGGGCTACGGCTATGCCGAGGCGCCCAAAGCCATCAAGCGTGACTGGCAGGGGCTGATGCTGGATTATTTGCGCGGGCGGCCGAACCTGCGCCGGGTGTTTCTGCTGCTGGACGCGCGCATCGAGCTTAAACCCGCCGATGAGGTGGTGATGGAGTTGCTCGACCAGTCGGCGGTGGCCTACCAGCTGGTGTTGACCAAGGCTGATGACGTGAAGCCGGCGGCGCTGCGCCGCAAGCAGGACGAGATCACCGCGCTGGCGAAGGAGCACCCGGCGGCGCTGCCCTTCGTGCTCACCACTTCCAGCACCACGGGGCTTGGCATGGATGATTTGCGCGCCAGCATCGCGGGCTTTATTTAGCAGCAGAGTTTTTCCAGGAGCCATGATGAATACCGAGGAGCTGAAATCCGCCGCCGCCCAGGCGCATATCGTCGCCAGCGCGCTGCCGTTTCTGCGCCGCTATGCGGGCGCCACCATCGTGGTGAAATACGGCGGGCATGCGATGGGTGAGGATATTCTGGCGGGCGAATTCGGCCGCGACATCGCGTTGCTCAAGCAGGTCGGCATCAATCCGGTGATCGTGCATGGCGGCGGGCCGCAGATTAACGCCATGCTGGACCGGCTGGCGATTAAATCCAACTTCATTGATGGGCTGCGCGTGACCGATGCCGCCATGGTCGAGGTGGTGGAAATGGTCCTGGCAGGCAGCGTGAACAAGCAGGTGGCGGGGTTGATCAACCGCGCCGGCGCGCTGGCGGTGGGGATTTCGGGCAAGGATGGCGGGTTGATCCGCGCGCGCAAAATGCACCGCACCAAGAAGGACCCGGATTCGCATATTGAGAGCGTGCTGGATCTTGGCTTTGTCGGCGAGCCCGCCTTCATCGACACGCGCGTGATCCATGCGCTGACCGGCGCCGGGCTGATCCCCGTGATCGCGCCCGTTGGCACCGGCGAGAATGGCGAGACTTATAATATCAATGCCGATACGGCGGCGGGCGCCATCGCCGGCGCGTTGAACGCCAACCGGCTGCTGATGCTCACCGATGTTCCCGGTGTGCTGGACAAGACCAAAAAACTGATGCCGGATTTATCGCTGGCGCAGATCCAGGCGCTGATCGCCGATGGCACCATCTCGGGTGGGATGATCCCGAAGGTGGAGACCTGCATGGAGGCCGTCACGCTCGGGGTCAAAGGGGCGACGATCCTTGATGGAAGGGTGCCGCATGCGCTGCTGCTGGAGCTTTTCACCGATGGCGGCATCGGGACGATGATCCACAAATAGAGTGGTACGTTCAGATTTCTGGGGCCAGGGCAGGGTGGCGTCGCGTCCGGCGGCGGAAATAACCAGCTCGCGCACAATGTTAAAGACCCAGATTGATTAATCGTTGATAATGGTGGCGCCGCCCCCGGCCCCCGGCAACAGTTCGTGTTGTTGTTGCGTATGCTTGTTGATGACACTCATTTTGGACAAAAGTGGTTGAATTTGCAATTAATACCAGTCAGCCTTAAGGCTGACTGGTATGCGCGCGGGGCTGGTGGGGCGGCCGCGCGCAAAATCAAGAGCTTATACCAGCCCGCCACCAAATCCAGAGAGTCAAGCTCTTGGCGGGCTGGTATAAAATAATTTGCGGTGCCGCGGCGCCAGCAATGAATATTGCCGTGTTGTTCATGGAACGGAAATGTTTGACAAAATTTGGCGGGCGGCGTTTGGTTCCAAACAAGTCGACATTTCCTGGATAGGCGGCCGATCGCCATTGCATATTATCCAGTGAGCTGGTAATATCATTCAGATTTTTGGCGTGCGGGATGTGGGATTACGGCGGTTCTCGCTGACTCTGAACTACAGTCCTGTGCGCGGGGGGGGTAAGCCAGAGGCTATGCTTCGCTCCGGAAAACAAAAACAAGGTTTAAGAAATTTAAGAGAGGTGACTAATGAACGTGAGCGCATTCCCGCAGAATACAAAAGATTATTTCGAGCAGCTGCGCCAGCCGCCTCTTCTCGCCGTGCCGACATTCCTGCTGTTCGTCGTCTCGATGGCCGGCATCGGCGGGGTCTGGTATCTGGCACTGACGGGTAAGATTCCGTTGTGGACTGGCGCCATTGCCAATGGCCTCATCACCTATCTCCTGTTCAGCGTGATTCACGATGCGGCGCATATGTCGCTCTCGCGCATCAAATGGGTGAACGAATCAATCGGGGCAATCGGGCTGTTCTTCCTGTTTCCCTACGCACCCATGGTGCTGCTTCGCTGGGTGCACAACAAGCATCACAGCTTTGCCAACGGGCCGATGGATCCTGACCGCTTCGAGCATGAATCGCCCTTATGGCAGGTGCCATTTCGCTGGTCGTTTTTTGATGCTGCCTACATCTACTACTTCATCAAGTATGGCCAGACTGTGCGCAAGCGGCATGGCACTGAACTGATCGTGTACTATTCGTTCCTGGCCGCCCTGTTCGCCGCCGCTATGTACCTGGGCTATGGCCTTGACCTGTTCATGCTCTGGTTTGTGCCGTCGCGGATCACTTTGTTCCTTATTGCCATCGTCTTCGTGATCCTGCCGCACTATCCCGCGCTGGTTGCGCAGGATGAGGATCCCTACATGGCGACAACCATGCGTTTCGGCTGGGAGTGGCTGCTGACCCCGGTGCTGGTCTATCAGAACTATCACCTGGTCCATCACCTCTATCCGGAGATCCCGTTCTACCGGATGCACAAGGCCTATTTCGTGAAGTTCGACGAGATCAACCGTCACAACATCCCCCGCCAGACTGCATTTGGTCTTGAGCCGGAGAATATCGAATCGCACCGCGCCTACCGTCATGCGAAAGATTCCGAAGGCATTGTTCCGGCTGAATAGGCCATTGGCTTTGCAGGGCTCCGGCCGGAGCCCTGCAAAGCCGCCTTGCCGGCATTTCTTGACCGAACGCAAACGTTCCCAGCAAAAAAGATGTCGGCTTTGGTGCGGAATTAGGAAGCGGTGGCGGTTCGTTAACTCCATCTCGGTGCGTTTATGTGTCCATGCGTCCGAGCCCACGAACAGCGAGTTCTCTTTTTACAATTCGTTGGGGCGCATGCTGCGCTCAGTAATTCAGTAATGTTGTTGTCGATTTCGATGGTTCCATCGGCAAGGAATTGCTCCAGGCCGTTCCAGTGGTTCAGTGAATAACGGATTACTTCGGCCATAGGACTGCGGGCTCGCAAAGTCTTAAGCTGTGCCTCAAATCAAAGACGTAGATCCGTCACCATCAGCCGGCTGAGTTCCTGGCGCTTAGCGAGGCGCGTGGCCAGATCATAAAAACCGCGCCTCACGTGGCTCCAGCAAAATGCCAGCGCCATCGGCGCATCATCCTGCGCCGGACCGGCAAGTTGCTTGTAGGCATTGTAGCCATCGCATTGCACGATCCCTCGGTACCCGCCGAGCAAAGCATCGGCATGGCGTTTGGCCCGGCCTGTGGCATATTGATAAATCACCGTCGGCGGATCGGCGCCGCCGCAGGCGCGATCATCCCGTGCGGCCACCCAAAAATAGCCTTGTTCCATATGGCCACGCCCTCGGTCATGAAGCGCTCCTGCCAGCGCCAGACAGACGTTTTGCTGGTACCACTGCTGCGCATGATCGCGTCCGTGCCGCAGCCGTCGGCGGTCAGCAGGATGATCTGCCCCCGCCAGACGTGTTTTTTCGGGCTGTTCCGATCGGCGACAACTGCTTCCAGCTTGGTGCGGTCCTGGGCGGTTAATATCACTGTGCGAGGGAACAAAGCCCCTTCGCCTTACTGACTGGTGCTCACATCCCGCCCGGATAGTTGGGGCCGCCAGCACCTTCGGGGACGACCCAGTTGATGTTCTGGGTGGGGTCCTTGATGTCGCAGGTTTTGCAGTGGACGCAGTTTTGCGCGTTAATTTGCAGCTGCGGGTTGCCTGCCTCCTCGCCGACGATCTCGTACACGCCAGCCGGGCAATAGCGGGTCTCCGGGCTGGCGTACTCTTTATAGTTGACGCTGATGGCCTTGCTGGCATCGAGCAGGGTGAGGTGGGGCGGCTGGTTTTCCTCGTGGTTAGTGTTGGAGAGGAAGACGGAGGACAGCCGGTCAAAGGTGATCTTGCCATCGGGTTTGGGGTAGTCGATCGGCTGGCAGTCCTTGGCTTTTTTGAGCTGCAGATGGTCGGCGTGGTTTTTCAGGGTCCAGGGGGCCTTGCCGCGGAAGATGTAGGTGTCGATGGCGGCGTTGATCATGCCGCCGTAAAAACCCCATTTGGCGAAACCGGGGCGCACATTGCGCACGCTGTGCAGCTCGGGCCAGACCCAGCTGGCTTCCAGCTTGGTGGCATAAGCGGTGACTTCGTCCGGGCGCTCACCGGCCAGGGCCTCGGCGATGGCTTCGGCGGCGACCATGCCGGATTTCATCGCGGTGTGGCTGCCTTTGATCTTGGGCACGTTAAGGGTGCCCGCGGCGCAGCCAATGAGTACGCCACCGGGGAAGGTGAGTTTCGGCAGGGACTGAAAGCCGCCCTCATTGAGCGCGCGCGCGCCGTAGGAGATGCGCTTGGCGCCCTCGAAGAACGGCGCGATGGCCGGGTGGGTTTTCGATCGCTGCATTTCCTGGAAGGGCGAGAGATAGGGGTTTTTGTAGTCCAGCCCAACGACGAAGCAGTAGGCCATGAGGTTTTCGCCGAAGAAATAGATGGCCGAACCGCCATAGGTGTCGGACTTTAAGGGCCAGCCGACACTGTGGATGGTGAGGCCTTTTTTGAAGTGTTCGGGTTTGACCTCCCAGAGTTCCTTGATGCCGATGCCGTAGGTCTGCGGGTCGTTTTTGGCGTTGAGATTGAATTTGGTCATCAATTGCTTGGAGAGCGAGCCGCGGCAGCCTTCGGCGAAGATTGTATAGGTGGCGCGCAGTTCCATGCCGCGCTGGAAGTTGCCGGTGGGCTTGCCGTCCTTGCCGATGCCCATGTCGCCGGTGGCCACGCCCGCAACTCGCTCACCCTCGAAGAGCACCTCAGCCGCGGCAAAACCGGGGTAGATCTCCACGCCGAGTTCTTCCGCCTGCTGCCCGAGCCAGCGCACCACATTGCCGAGCGAAACGATGTAGTTGCCGTGGTTCTCCATTGTCGGTGGGATGATGGGCGAGGTGTAGGCCTTGGCCGCGGTGAGATACATGAAGCGATCCTCGGACACCGGGGTGGCGAGCGGGATCAACGAAGGGTCGCATTCGGGGAAGAGTTCCATCAGGGCGCGCGGCTCCAGCACCGCGCCGGAGAGGGTGTGGGCACCGATCTCGCCGCCTTTTTCCACCACGCAGACGGAAAGCTCCGGGTTGAGCTGTTTGAGCTTGACAGCAGCGGATAGGCCGGCAGGGCCGGCGCCGACCACCAGGACATCGAACTCCATCGCCTCGCGCGGTTCCATCTGGTCTGACATCTCGTTACCTCCTGTTGTGCTGGGAGTCGTATAAGGAAACTTGTTAGCTTGCGTAAAGTCTCGGCCATGCGGCCGCTGGCTGGGTAAAGGGTTAAAATCATATTGGCGGTTATTTCAATCGCGGGAGGTATGGTTAAGTATGGATATGGATTTGATCGAGGCGCTGCGCCTGCAAGTGGAGTGGGGGGCTGACGAGGCGCTGCTGGATGCGCCGCAGGACAGGCGTGTGGCCGCGCCCGCCGCCGCGGCCAGTGCTCCCGTGCAGGCGGGGCGGGCTCATCATGCCCCGCGCCATGTTGCGCGCCATGCCACGGTGTTGCCCGCCGGACCAGCGCAGGCCGCGAAAGTGGCGGAGAGTTGCGAGAGTCTGGAAGCCTTGCAGGCCGCCCTGGCGGGATTTACTGGCTGCGCCCTGCGCGATACCGCGACGCAATTGGTTTTCGCCGATGGCGCGGCGGATGCGCGGCTGATGGTGGTGGGTGAGGCGCCTGGCGCGGAGGAAGACCGCGCGGGCAGGCCGTTTGTGGGACCATCGGGGCAACTGTTGGATAAAATGCTGGGCAGCATCGGGCTGGACCGCGCCACGGTGCGCATTCTCAACACCGTACCGTGGCGCCCGCCGGGCGACCGGCCGCCAACTGAGGCCGAGGTGGGTGTTTGCCTCCCGTTCCTGCTACGCCATATCGCCCTGGTGCGGCCGCGCGCGCTGCTGTTGCTGGGCGCGGTGGCGGCCAGGGCGGTGCTGCCGGAGCCGGAGCGTGGACTGGGGATAAGGCGGCTGCGCGGCGCATGGCTGCAGGTGGAAATACCGGGTCTGGCGGCGCCGATTCCGTGCCTGCCGAGCTACCATCCGGCGTATTTGCTGCGCATGCCTGCGGCCAAATCAGAGGCGTGGCGGGACTTGTTGCAGCTGCGCGAATTTCTGGAATTGCTGTCCACCCAGGGTTAATTTGCGCTAATATCACGAAATCGTGATCTGAGAGTTGGGGTGTAACGCCAGGAAACTGCTAAAAACGTCTCGTTCCATGAGAATTGTCTCGCCGGTAGGCCTTGCGTCACAGGGGGTGACTGTGTAGGGAGTTTTCCCATGCGAGGAGCCCTCAACATGCTCTCCCGCCTGAACGTCACCCGGCTCGCTTTGGTCACGGTGTCAGTTTTTGCCCTCGGGCTCGTGGTCCCCACGAGTGCGGCGGCGAAGTCCTCTGATTGGGGACAAGGTACGGGACCGATGCCGCCCCCCTCAGCGCCCGCCAGCGCAACAGGCGGGGAGACTGTCGCTTATGCGGTGCCGCGTAACGCCCCTTCTCCTGACGTTGAAATCGTACTGCCTGAGCCGCTGCCGCCGAGCGCCGTGGCGATGTATCAGCGTATTCTCGCGGCCCAATCGGCCGGAGCGTTCAGCGAAGCGGACCGGTTGATCAGCCGGTTGGATGATTCCACTTTGGTGGGGCCGGTTCTGGCGCAGCGGTATCTGAGCAATAATTATATCACCAAGCCGGCTGAGCTGCTGGCCTGGTACGCGCAATACAGCAGCCAGCCGGAGGCGCCGGATATTTACGCGCTGATGCGGCACAAACTGCGCGCGGACCAGATGCCCCCGGCCCCCGTGGTCGCGCTGCTGCCAGAGGCCACAACTACCGCGGGCGCCGCGGCACGCCCCGTCGCCGCGCCGGACAGCTACAGCTGGCACCGTCAGTTCATGTCCGGTATCCAGGCTTGGGAAAAGGGTGACCTGAGCGCCGCCGCCTCGGCTTTTGACAGCTCGGCCGCAATGGCCGGAATTTCCAGTGACGAGCGCGCCGCCAGCCAGTTCTGGGCGGCCCGCGCCGCGCTGCGGATGCAGCAGCCGGAGGCCTATCTCAACTGGCTGCATCAGGCGGCCTGGTCGGGCGATACGTTCTACGGCATGCTGGCCGGGCGCCTGCTGGGCCAGGGCTTTGGCCCCACCGGCATTGCCGCGACGCTGACGGAAGCCGATATCACCGCTGTGGACGCCACCCCTGACGGGCATCTGGCCTTCGCCTTGTTGCAGATTGGCGCGGACGACCAGGCGGCGGTGGCGTTGCGCGCGCTCTGGCCGCAGATTCAGGCCAACCCGGCCCTCGGCCGGGCCGTGATGGCGGTGGCCGCCCGCGCCGGGCTAGTGGATGTGACCATCGCCATCGCCAGCCAGCTGCCAAACCCGGTTGATGAGATCGCGGGCGCGCGCCTGCCGCTGCCGGCCCTGCACCCGGATGGCGGCTTCACGGTTGACCCGGCGCTGGTCTATGCGGTGGCGCGCACGGAATCGGGCTTCAACGAGACGGCTGTTTCGCGCTGCGGCGCGCGCGGGCTGATGCAGCTTATGCCGGTCACGGCTTCTTATGTCCGCCGGCAGGAGGGGGTGAGCGGCTCGCTGGACGATCCTTCGGCTAATCTTGCCCTGGGGCAGGGGTATATCCGCTATCTGGGTGCGCAGCCGGGGATTAAGGGCAATCTGCTGGCGATTCTGGCCAGCTACAATGCCGGGCCGAATGCCGTCGCCGGGTGGACCTCGCAGGATGAAGGCGACCCGCTGCTCTTCATCGAGACCATTCCCAACGATGAGACCCGCCGCTTCGTGCGCCAGGTGATGGCTGACAGCTGGCTGTATGCCGAAGAGATCGGGCTGAAGCCGGAGAGCCTGGACCAGCTGGCGGAAGGGGATTTTCCCACGTTGAACCAGAACTTTTATACCGCATCGGCAAACTGAGGCATGGCCGGGATGGACGAGAGCCGTGTTTTTCTCCCCATGCACATTGCGGTGGCCACCATTTCGGACACCCGCACAGCGGCGAACGACACCTCAGGCAGCACGCTGGCCGCGCGCTGGGCGGGGTGGCAAGCGGCACTTATCTGTTCGCACGGCCCGGCAGCACAGGCGCGGTGAAGGACGGCTGGGACGATATTTTGCGCTACCATCTGGATTCGCGCCATCGCCCCTGCAATTTGGTGGAGCTGATGCCGTGGCTGAAGGAACATCTGCCGGGTTAAGGTGCCGCGCCGCCGGTTGCGCCAACAGGCCCGCCGAAACAGACCTGGATGAAGGGGAGGGGCGCAAGCCGCGCGATGATTCTTGGCCGGTGGCAGATCGCCGCTCTTGCAAACCGGACAGGCGCACCAAAATGAGCAACTATGCCGTGCGCGAGGGCGGCCCGAGGCGGTGCAGGGTGCGGGCAAGGGCATCCGCGCCGCCGTAGGCCGGAAGCATCAGCCGTTACAATTTCATGATGATCAGCGCCACCGGCGCGCAGGGTAACGCTCGAAAAATTATTCCTTTCCGATGCGCCGGCCGGTGGCATCCACCACGGCTTGCCCGTCCTCCTTCGTGAAGGCGCCTTGCTGCGGGGCGGTTAGCAGTTCCAGAACCAGCTCTGACGGGCGGCAGCTTCTGGTGCCCTTGGCGGTCACAACCACCGGGCGGTTGAGCAGGCGCGGGTGCGCGGCGATGGCGTCAAGAATCGTGTCATCGGCCACATGGGCGTTGAGGCCAAGCTCGGCGGCGCGTGGTTCCTTCTCGCGCAGCAGCGCGCGCGCGCCGCCCGCCTGTTCGGCCAGAACCGCCAGTTCCGCGCGGCTGGGCGGGGTTTTCAGGTATTCGATTACGACGGGTTCGATACCGGCGTTGCGGATCATCGCCAGCGTGTTGCGCGAGGTGCCGCAGGCGGGGTTGTGGTAGATGGTGACGGACATGGCGGAGGCTCTCAGTTGGCGCAGGGGCTGCATCGGCGGAAAATATTGAGCTGCTTTTAATATAATCCGCCGAGGGATTTATCGATGGCCGAGGGCACGGGCGCGGCGGGCGCACCCGGCGCGGCTGGCGTTGCGGGTGTTCCCGGCGCTCCGGGTGTGGCGGGGGTAAGGTTATCGGTGCCGCCGAGCAGGCTATTGTTCGCCTGGGCGCCGGGGGTCTGCCCGGGTTTGAAGGCTTCGCTCACCATGGTGCCGTCAGGCTCGGGCACTTGTTGCAGGGTCATGCCGGCGGGGGCGGGGAAGTCCATATCCGGTTGGTTGGCGAGGGCCACCTTCATGTATTCGTTCCAGATAGGCCCGCAGACATTGCCGCCGGTCTGGTTGTTGCCCAGGCTGGCTGGGGTGTCGTAGCCAACCCAGCAGCCGGTGAGCACGCCGGGGGTAAAGCCGATGAACCATGCGTCGTTGAAATTATTCGTGGTGCCGGTTTTGCCGGCCACCGGCTGGCTTATCCCCTCCACGGCGGGGACGCCGGTGCCGCGCAGCACCACGCCTTTCATCATGGTGAGCATCTGAAACACTGAATCAGGATCAGCCAGCTGCGCGCCGGAATAGTCGACGATGGGCGGCTGCGAGGGGTCGCCGTTCATGCAGTTGTCGCAGCTTTGGTTTTGCGCCTGGTAGAGCACCTTGCCGTCCGGGCCGGTGACACTGTCAATCAGCGAAGGCTGCACCTGCCGGCCGTATTCATCGAGCGTGGCGTAGGCGGCTGCCATTTTCCACAGGGTGGTGTCGATCGCGCCGATCGCGGAGGGGTAATAGGGGGGCATCTGGTCGATGATGCCGAAGCTCTGGAAGGTTTGCGCGATGTTATCCAGGCCGATTTGGCGGGCCAGATGCAGGGTGGCGAGGTTGAGCGATTGCTCCAGCGCATGGAAAATGGGCACCGGACCCTGGAAACTGTCTTCGTAGTTGCCGGGGCGGTAGGTGGTGCCGTTGGACATTTGCTGCACGAAGGGGGCATCCAGCACCGGGGCATCGGGCTGCAAGCCCTGCTCCATGGCGGTGAGGTAGACCAGCGGCTTCACCGAGGAGCCGGGCTGGCGCTGCGCCTGGATTACCCGGTTGAAGGGGCTGATGTCGTGGCTCCAACCGCCGACCATGGCGAGCACGCGCCCGGTGCGCGGGTCCATGGAGATCAACGCGCCCTGGACATTGGGGATTTGTTCCAGCGCCAGAGTCTTGCCGCCGGAGACCATGATGATGTCCCCAGGGTGCAGAATGCTAGCGACATTGCTGGTATGTGTCCAGCGCATGTTTTGCAGGGGCAATGTGCCGGTTCTGGCCGTGTTGCTGAGCGGATCGGCAAAGCCGACGCGGGCCGCGCCGCCATCCGCCGCCAGCACGATGCCAAGCCGCCAGTTGTGGCGCATGCCCGGCGGTATTGCCTGTTTGGCCAGATCCGTCCGCCAGTTAGTCGCCAGGGCGGGGTCATCCACATGGGCCACAAGCCCGTGCCATCCGCCGTAAATGCGGTCGTAATGCTCCAGCCCGTTGCGCACCGCCGTGGTGGCGGCGGTCTGCAGGGTCTGGTCCATGCTGGTATGCACGATCAACCCGCCCTGGTTCACCGCATCGGCGCCAAAGCGCTGCGTGAGGTCGGCTTTCACGGCGTCCGCGAAGTAGCCGTCGCCGCCGCTGGCGGCCGGAGCGGCGCCGCCGGCATGGGGCAGCAGCGGCTCGGCGGTGGCGGCGTCAGCTTGGGCCTGGGTGATGGCGCCATCCGCCAGCATGCGTCCGATGATGAAATTGCGCCGGGTCAGCGCGTCCTGCGGGTGGAAGAAGGGGTCGTAATTGGTCGGCGCCTTGGGCAAGGCCGCCAGTGAGGCCGCCTGCGCGATGTCGAGCTGGCTCAGGGGCTTGTTGAAATAGGTTTGCGCCGCGGCGGCGATGCCAAAGGTGTTGTGGCCGAGGTCAACCTCGTTGAGGTAGAGCGTGATGACCTGCTGCTTGGTCATCACCTGGCTCACGCGCATCGCCAGCAGCACTTCCTTGATTTTGGTGGCAAAGGTGATGTGGTTGTCGAGGAGCATGTTCTTCACCACCTGCTCGGTGATGGTGGAGGCCCCCTGCGGGCGGCGCCCGCTGCCCATGCGGGCGATGTCAGTGAGCGCCGCGCGCATGATCGCAAGCGGGTTGACCCCCGGTTCCACCCAGAACATCCGGTCCTCGGCGGAAATGAACGCCTGCGCCACCAACGGCGGGATCTGGTCGTAAGGCACATAAATGCAATGCTGCCCGCCGATTTCCGAGATGAGATGGAAATCATCCGAATAGACGCGGCTTTCCAGCGGCGGGGTGTAGGTTTTCAGGGCCTCGACGCTGGGCAGCCCGGCGCTGAACACGAGAAAGGCGCCTACCCCGGCGATCACGGCGGCAACGGCGCCCAAAAATACCAGGCGGTACAGGCTGGTGACGAAGAAGCGGATGACCCGGCGGAAAAGACCTGGTTTTTGCGGGCCTTTGCCTGCGCCGCGCGGGGGGGCGGGCTTGCGCGGCGGCTTGCGCGGCGGCTCTCGGCGGGCTGGGCTTAAGCGTTCACCGGCGCTGAAGGAATCTCTTGAGTCGGGCATAGGCGGCTCCTTAGCACTCCAGTTTCGCGCCTGCGAGGATGCTTTGAATAAAATTGCCGCAACAATTTACCTGCCATTGCGCGGGCAAGCCGTTAACCGGCCACCCGCCGGCCGGCGAAATGCACAAAATACGTGTCGATGGCGTCTGTGATCCGCCGGACCAGAAGCGCGCGCTGCAAGGGGTTGCGCAAACGGGTCTCGTCCAGCGGATTGGTGAGGCAGCCCATTTCCAGCAGGGTGCTCGGGGTGGAGGGGTCGCGCAGCACCGCAAAATTGGCGCTGCGCTGCGGGTCCGGCAACAGCGGGATCACGCCGCGGAACGAGGTGGCCAGATCCCGCGAGAAGGTTGCCGAGCCGAGCTTGGTCGCGCGCGACTCCAGGCTGGCCAGGATTCCCGCTACCTGTGGAGAAACCCCGGCCATGGGCGTTCCCGCCGCGTCGGCGCTGTTTTCGTCATGGGCGATGCTGGCCGCCAGCTTGTCTGAGGCGGTGTTGGAAAGCGTGAAGATCGAGGCGCCGCGCAGGCTGGGGTTGGCCAAGTGGTCGCAATGCAGGGACAGGAACAGATCGGCCTTGGCCGCCACCGCGTCCGCGACACGCTGCTCCAGCGGGATGAACACGTCGCGCATGCGGGTCATCCTCACGCGATACCGCCGGGTGGCGAGCAGGTTTTTATGCAGGGCCAGTCCGGTGGCCAGGGTGATGGTCTTCTCGAACACGCCGTCAGGGGCGATGGCCCCAGGGTCGTGCCCGCCATGGCCGGGGTCGAGCATCACCAATGGCAGGACATGCGGCGCGCGGATTGCAGCGCGCGCGGGCATGCCGCCGGCCAGCGCCCCGGCGGTGAGGCCAAAAGCGAGTTGGGCAAGGCGGCGTCGGCTCAGGCAGTTCACGCACATGATACAGGTTGCTGACCACAAGGTTTGCGCGCGCACTTAGCGTGAAATCTCCGGTTTTGTCCACGACAGATTGAAAACATGAAGTTTTTCGTCAGTTTCTGCCATCTGGATTCTTCTTCGCCGGGCATCTTGCGGTAGGGGGGCGGGTTCAGCTATAGGGTCTCGCGACGGAGTGTAGCTCAGCCTGGTTAGAGTACTGTGTTCGGAACGCAGGGGCCGGAGGTTCGAATCCTCTCACTCCGACCATTTTGAATGGTCCCGTAAAATTCAATTACATCGCGGTCGCTGCCGGTGTCCCACAGGGCTCTTTTTTTGCCGGGCGGGTTTGTGCGCCGGGGCGTTGTGCCGGTGCCAGATCCCATGCAACTATTCATCCGCCTCCATTCCGCTGAATGGAAAACATCCGATGGGGAAAGCATGCCGGCGAGCGTACAAAAAGATTTCCGGCGAGCCCGTAATGTCGTTATGGCGGCATATCTGGGATGGACGCTCGATGCGTTCGACTTTTTCATTCTGATTTTCACATTTGACGATGTGGCCAAGACCTTTGGCGTATCGGTCACGTCCATCACCCTGGCGATCACGCTGACCCTCGCGACCCGCGCGGTGGGCGCCTTCATCTTCGGCCGTCTTGCCGATAAATATGGACGCAAGCCGGTGCTGATGCTGGTCATCTTCCTCTACTCCCTGTTTGAGGCGGCCAGCGGCTTTGCCTGGTCCTTTGCCTCCTTCCTCGCAATTCGCACTTTGTTTGGCGTGGCGATGGGCGGGGAGTGGGGCGTTGGCAGCTCGTTGGCGATGGAGACGATCCCCCAGCGCTGGCGCGGCTGGGTTTCGGGTCTGTTGCAGGCGGGGTATCCCTCCGGCTATTTCCTCGCCACGCTGCTGTTTGGTTTTGCGTATCATTCCCTTGGCTGGCGCGGGATGTTTTTCGCCGGCGCCGTGCCGGCATTGCTGATTTTCTTCATCAACAGCCAGATTGAGGAAAGTCCCGCCTTCAACAAGATCAAGACCGGGCCGAAAATCTCCATCTGGGATGTGCTGCGCAAGAACACCAAGCTCGCGGTTTACGGCGTGGTGATGATGACGGCGTTCAATTTCTTCTCGCACGGCACGCAGGATATTTATCCCAAGCTGTTCCTGGCCAAGCAGATGCATTTCAACCATGCCACGCTCACTGATATTGTGCTGCTCTATAACCTGGGCGCGATTCTGGGCGGTATTGCATTCGGCTGGCTCAGCCAGCAGATCGGCCGGCGCTACGCGATCATCGGCGCCTGCGTGCTTTCGCTGCTGGTGCTGTATTTCTGGGCGGAGGGCACATCGGCGTTGGAAGTCGGCATCGCCGCGTTCCTCATGCAGTTTGCCGTGCAAGGAGCTTGGGGGGTGGTGCCGGTGCATCTCAACGAGCTGTCCCCGGCGGAAATCCGCGGCACTTTTCCCGGCTTTATCTATCAGCTGGGCAATTTCATCGCCTCGGTGAATGCGCCGCTCCAGGTTGGCATCGCGATGCGGAACGGCGGCGACTACGGCTACGCGCTGATGCTTGTGGCGGGCAGCGTCGCGGTGGTGCTCATCTTGATGATGCTCTTCGGCCCGGAGGCGCGCAATGTCTCCATGGCCGTGCCGTCTGAGACTTGATGCGCAGCCGGTTCGCGGTGGCGGGCCGGCGCGTTTCCAGCGGGCGGGTTGATGCCCGCAACCTTATGTTCGGCATGCATGACAGCGGTGCAAGCTGCCCTGGGGACGCTGCTAAATTTCACCCCGCGCGGCGCGGGGCATTTCTCGGCGCTGCCGCAGGTTCAGGAGAATGCTTGCTCAGCCTGGGCGTATTGGTTCCGGCCGTGGCCCGGTTGCCGACCGTTTGGCCGATCAGCTGCAACGGACAGGGACAAATGACAACCAGGGGTATTTTTTGATATGGATCAAGGCCGCGTTCCTTGTTAAGGTTTGGTCATGGCAATCTTAAATGAGCTTTCGGAGTTTCGCCGCCCGATAGCAATTAATCTCGCGAATCGGCCTACGCCTTCGAACTGCGAGGATTGCGGGGCGCGCCACAATGGGTTGTGTGAGGCGTTGACCGAAGACGAGCTCGCGTTTTTGGCTCGTTCGGCGCAGCGCATCACCCTGGCTCCTGGCACGGTGTTCGTCGAAGAGGGCGAGAAGGCGGCCTATTTCTACAATATAAACCAGGGCAACGTGCGGTTGTTTAAATCCTTGCCAGATGGGCGCCGCCAGATCACCGGTTTTTCCGGGCCGGGGCATTTTCTGGGGCTTGCCGCGGGTGAGGACAACGCATTCTCCGCCGAGGCGATGGATAGCGTGAAGCTCTGCCGTTTCAGCCGCGCCAGTCTGATGGCGGTGTTCGAGGAGTTGCCGGTGCTCGAGCGCAAGCTCCTCGGCGTGGTCATGCATGAGCTGGTGCTGGCGCAGCAGCAGATGCTGTTGCTCGGGCGCAAGACCGCGATTGAACGGATCGCCAGCTTTCTGCTCTCCTGGGCGGTGCGGCTGGAAATGTGCCCCGCCGGCGGGTTGCCTGCGGCCAATTCCGTGCTGAAATTACCCCTTTCTCGGACTGACCTTGCGGATTACCTGGGGCTGACGATCGAGACCGTGTCGCGCTCGCTCAGCCAGCTTAAGCGCGATGGAATGATCGACATTCCCAACATCCACGAAATTATTCTGCTCCGTCCGCGCACGCTCTCGGAAATCGCCGAAGCCGCAGTTTGATCTGCGTCATGGCGCCTCGCCGGCCGGCCTGGGATGATCCGTTCATATATTGGAGGATATCATGAAGGTTGCCGAGCTGATGAATAAAAATGTGGTGTCTGTGCGGCCTTCTACGGCCGTGGCCGATGCCGCGCGGATCATGCTTGCGAATCGGCTCACCGGCCTGCCCGTGCTTGATGACGCAGGCAAGCTGGTTGGCATTGTCAGCGAGGGGGATCTTTTGCGCCGCGCCGAGATCGGCACCGATGGCAAGCAGGCCGGCTGGCTGAAGACGTTACTGCTGCCCTCCACCGTCGCGGCTGATTATGTCGCCACGCATGCCCGCCATGTCAGCGGAGTGATGACGCATAATCCGGTGTTCGTGACCTCGGATGCGGAGTTATCCGAAGCCGCGGATCTGATGCTGCGCAAACATATCAAGCGCCTGCCGGTGCTCGATAACGGCAAGCTGGTAGGCATGATCAGCCGTACCGACCTGCTGCGCATCCTGGCCCGCAAGCTGATCGAGACACCGGAGAACACCAGTGACGAGGCGATCAGCAATTACATCCGCGCCGAGCTGGAGCATGCCCGCTGGGCGCCTAAATCGGGCATTCGCGTCAAGGTGGATGCCAAGAAGGTGACGCTGGAAGGCACTATTTTCAGCGATGAGGAGCGCCAGGCGGTGGTGGTGATCGCAGAGAACGCGCCGGGGGTGAAAGAGGTCGAGGACAAGCTGCTGTTCGTCGATCCGGCTTCGGGCATGGCGTTTCCCGCGCCATAAAGTTTTTTACCGGCGGATGGGGTTGCAAGAAATTCGTCGCTCGTTGCTTGTGAGCGCCGGACATAGTTGCTACAGCCTCCCGCACGGTCGGAGCGTAGCGCAGCCTGGTAGCGCATCAGTCTGGGGGACTGGGGGTCGTGGGTTCGAATCCCGCCGCTCCGACCAATTCAGCTTCATTCATTTCAGCGCGGGCGGGTTTGCATGAGCGAGGCATTACGCGTGCGTGGATTGAGAAAATCCTTCGCCCGGCCGGTCATCGCCGGGCTCGACCTCAGCATCGCACCGGGTGAATTTTACGCTTTGCTGGGGCCCAACGGGGCGGGCAAAACCACGACGTTGCGGATCATCGCCGGGCTGATGCGCCCTGATGCGGGCAGTGTTTGCGTGTTCGGGCGCGATGTGCTGGCAGACCCGCTGGGGGCCAAGGCGATCATGGCCTGGCTGCCCGATGAGCCGCTGCTCTACGACCGGCTGAGCCCGATGGAATATCTCGAATTCGTCACCGGGCTGTGGCGGGTGGACCCCGCGGTGGCCAAAAGCCGCGCCGAGGCGCTGCTGGAGACGCTGGGGCTGTGGGCGCACCGGTTTGAGCGTTGCGAGGGGTTCTCGCGCGGGATGAAGCAGAAAACCGTGCTGGCGGCGGCGCTGATCCACGAGCCGCGGTTTTTATTGCTGGATGAGCCGTTCACCGGGCTGGACGCCGCCTCCGCCCGGCTGGTGAAGGAGATACTCCAGGCGCGTGTGCGGGCTGGCGCGGCGGTTATACTCACCACGCATATCCTCGATGTCGCCGAGCGGCTGGCGGCGCGGATCGGGATTATCGCGGGCGGGCGGTTGCTGGCGGAAGGCGATCTGGCGGCGCTGCAACGCCAGGCCGGGGTGGCGCACGGCTCGCTGGAGGATGTGTTTTTGCAGCTGACGGCGCCCTGATGTTCCGCCCGGCCGGATTCGCCTGGCTGCTCCTCCGTGAGGGGCGTGTACTCTGGCGCGGCTCCATTCTGGTGCGCACGCATAAATATGTGCTGGCGCCGGTGCTCGTTGTTGGCCTCATGTTCCAGAGCGTAGCGCTGGTCCTGGCGGCGCAGATCGTGCGCCATCCGCTGCCGCCGGGGCAGATGGTGCTGGTGGCGAATCTTAATCTGTTTTTCTTCTTCTGGCTGATGCTTTCGCGCGCCATGACATCGGCGATCGACGTGCTATACGGGCGCGGGGATGTGGATTTTCTGCTGGCCTCGCCAATTCCGCCGGGGCGGGTGCTGGCGGTGCGCATGCTGGGCGTGGCGGGCAGCGTGGCCGCGCCCTGGGTGCTGCTGGGCGGCGTGCTGGCGAATGCGCTGGCGGTTTATGGCCAGACCTGGGCGCTGGCAATTTACCCGATGTTGCTGGCCGAGGCGCTGGTGGTGGCGGCGCTGGCCTTTGCGCTGGTGGTGCTGCTGGTTGGATGGACAGGGCCAAAACGGGCCCGCCGGGCCGGGCATATGCTGGCCCTGGTGGCCGGTGTTTTCATATTCGCGCTCGGGCAGGCGCCGCGCTTTATGTCCCCCGCTGCCTTGGGGCGTTTCTGGCAGGCGCTGTTGCCGGCCGGGGATGGGCAGGGGCTCCGCTACGTTTTCGCCAATGGGCTGCGCGGGCAACCCTGGGCGCTGGCTCTGAGCATTGGTTTCAGCGGCGCGGTATTCTGGCTGGTCTGGGCCGCGCTGGACGGACGTTTCGCCTCAGGCGCCATAACCGCCGCCGCCTATCGCCCCGGCGGCAGCGCGGTGCGCCAGGGCGGGGCGTTCCGCGCCAGCCCGTTTGCCGCCGTGCTGATGAAAAACCTGCGCCTGCTCACGCGATTTCCCGGTGTGGTGACGCAGACGGTGTATCGCTCGCTGACGTTGGTGCCGGTGGTGATGATCCTGGCCGGCGGGCTGCGGGTGGGCGGCGGGGTAGAGGTGGTGGCGCCGCTGCTGGTGTTTCTCGCGGGCCAGCTGGCGCTGTTCTTCATCTCGGTGATGGTGGGGTCTGATGAATCACCGGAATTGGCGGCCAGTGCGCCGGTGGCGCCTGTCTTGCTGCGGCGCGGTGCGGTGGCGGCGGCGGGTTGTGCCACGCTGGTGCTGATGGCGCTGCCGGTCATCGGCGTGCTGGCGCGCGATGCCGCCTTGCTGGCGGATCTGCTGCCAAGCATGGCGGGGGTGCTGGTGAGTAATCTGGCGCTTGGCCTGCGCCTGCCGATCCCGCTGATGCGGGCTGATTTTGGCAAGGCGCAGACCGGCACGGTACTGGGGCTGATCCTGGGCGTGGGCGTGAGCAGTGTGTGGTCGCTCGCGGTGTGGCTGTTGGTGGCGCCGCACGCGCTTGGCTGGCTGTCGCCGGGGCAGGGTTAGGCGACCGGCACGTTATCCAGCAGGCGGACATGGCCGAGCTTGGCGGCGGCGATCAGCCGGGCCGGTGGGGCCAGGGCGGCCAGCGGTTCCAGCGAATGCGCATGCACCAGCGCCACATAATCGGGCACCATCCCGGCCGCCG
This sequence comes from Acidocella sp., assembly GCF_028687955.1. Taxonomy (GTDB): domain Bacteria; phylum Pseudomonadota; class Alphaproteobacteria; order Acetobacterales; family Acetobacteraceae; genus Acidocella. The sequence goes on along the minus strand of NZ_JAQTZC010000012.1, from coordinate 11,937 downwards.
CCATGCCGTGCCGAGCATTATGGAGTGTCGCCGCCACGTCCTTGCCGGCCACGATTTGCGTTGCCGCCTTGGTCAGCGCCGCGTAGAGCGCGGGAGCCGCGGCGCGTTCGGGCGGCAGCAGGAAACGGTTGCGCGAGGAGAGGGCGAGGCCGTCGGCATCGCGGGCGATCGGCACCGGGACGATCTTCACGGGCAACAGCAGGTCTTCCACCATGCGTGAGACCACCTGCACCTGCTGCCAGTCCTTCTCGCCGAAATAGGCGGCGGCCGGGCGGATCTGGCCAAACAGCTTGGCGACCACCGTGGCGACGCCGGCGAAATGCGCCGGGCGGGCCACCCCCTCCCAGCGCGTGGCCGGGCCTGCAACGTGGATGGTGGTGGCGGCGTGCGCCGGGTACATGGTGGGGACATCTGGCAGCCAGACCAGATCGCAGCCGGAGGCTTCCAACTGGGCGAGATCGCCCGCCTCATCACGCGGGTAGCGGTTATAGTCCTCGTTCGGGCCGAACTGCGCCGGGTTGACGAAGATGCTGGCCACAACCGGCCGCCCGCCGGTCTTGGCCGCCTCCAGCAACGATAAATGTCCGCGGTGCAACGCGCCCATGGTTGGCACGAAGGCGGTTTCTCCCAGGGTTTTGGTGGCCGCTTGCAGCTCTGTCAGGGTCCGGGCGATTTTCATGCCCGGCGGTTTTGACGATTTTGCGCCGCGCGTCCAGTGCCGCGCATGACTGTTTGGGGAACGCCCTTTGCAGTGGGGTCCGCAGCGGCTATCTCGGGAGCATGAGCGCAGATACAAAAGCATGGGTGCGGGCGGAGCAGAAACGCGGAAAGACGGCCGCGCGCCTGCCGGTTCTATTGGGGGCGGGGCAAGTGGCGCTTGGCATCGGCCAGGCCTGGTGCGCCGCCTATTTGCTGGCAGCCGTGCTGCATCTGGCGCCGCGCGGGGTGCTGGTTGCGCTTTATGCCACGGGGTTCATCGTTTTTGCCGCCTTGCGCGCGGCCGCCGGCATGCAGGCGGAGCGGCTGGGTTTCGAGCGTGGGGCGGCAGCGCGGCGGCGGCTGCGCAACACAGTGCTGTCCACAATTCTGGCGCTGGGCCCTGTGGGCTTGCGCGGCAAGCATTCAGGCGATCTCGCCGCCACGGCGGTTGACCGAGTGGAGGCGATGGAGGGCCTGCACGCGCGCTGGATACCGGCGACCGCGCTGGCGGTGATCGGCCCGGCGCTGGTAGGGCTGGTGGTGCTTTGGGTGGATTGGCGCGCGGGCGCGGTTCTGCTCACCGCCGGGCTGCTGGTGCCCTTTGCCATGGCGGTGGCCGGCATTGGCGCGGGTGTGGCCGCCAAACGGCAGTTCATTGCCCTCACGCGGTTGCAAACCCGCTTTCTGGACCGGATTCGCGGCATTTCCACCATTGTTCTGGCCGGCCGCGCGGCCGATGAGGCAAACGCCCTGGCGGCGGCGGCGCGCGAGTTGCGCCAGCGCACCATGCGCGTGCTGCGCGTGGCGTTTCTCTCTTCCACGGCGCTGGACCTGGCGGCGGCGGCGGCGCTGGTTATCATTGTATTGCGTTTCGCCGGGCCGCTGCGCCACGACCCTGCCTTGGCGCCCACGGCCCTGTTCGTTCTGCTGCTGGTGCCGGAATTCTTCGCGCCGCTGCGGGCGTTCTCCGCTGTGTATGCAGACCGCATGGCCGCCGAGGCTGTGGCCGACGCGTTTTGCGCGCTGCCGGCCCCGCCGGCCCCGGTGCCCGCTGCGGAGATCCGCAGCGTCGCCGCGAACGGGTTGACCCTGGCGTTCGAGGATGTCTCCTTCACCTGGGATCGCGCGCGCGGTCCGGTGCTGGAACATCTCTCCTTCCGCGCCGCCAGCGGGGAGATATTGCTGCTCACCGGCGCCTCGGGCGCTGGGAAATCGACCGTCATGGATCTGATCCTCGGCTTCATCGCGCCGGATTCCGGCCGGGTGACCATCAACAGCGTCGACCTGCCGGAGCTGGTCCCCGCCGCGCGCACCAAAATGCTGGCCTGGATCGGCCAGAAGCCGATGATTTTCGCGGGCACCATCGAGGAGAACATCCGCTTCGCCCGGCCCGAGGCGGCGGGCGAGGACATCGCCGAGGCGATCCGCAATGCGCAGCTCTCCGAGCTGATAGATGCGCTGCCTGAGGGCATAAAAACGCCGCTGGGCGAGGGCGGGTTCGGCCTTTCGGGCGGGCAGGCGCAGCGCATTGCCATTGCCCGCGCGTTTCTGAAGGATGCGCCCCTGCTGCTGCTTGATGAGCCGACCGCGCATCTCGACCCCGCGGTGGAGCGCGAGGTGCTGGAGAGCATCAAGCGGCTGGCTACCGGGCGCACCGTGATCATGGCCACGCATTCGGCCATTGCGGTGGAGTTCGCGCGTAATTCCGGGGCCAAGCGGCTGGATCTGGACTCGCTGCGCCATGCGCGCAAGCTCGAGGAGCTGGCATGAGCCCGGTGTCGCGGATCTTTCTGCTGTGGCGGCGCCAGAAGGGGTGGATGCTCCTCGGCGCGGCGTTGTTCGTGGCGGCGCTCGCGGCGGGGCTGGCACTCATGGGGGCATCAGGCCGTTATATCGCGCTCTCCCTGCTGGGCGGCGGGGTGCTGGTGCCGGCGGTGCTGCAATATATTGGCGCGGCGCGGGTCGTGTTGCGTTATCTGGAGCGTGTCTTCACGCATGAGGCGACGTTCCGCGCCCTGGCGGGCTTGCGCATCTGGTTGTTCACCGGCCTCGCGCGCAGCGCCGCCGGGGGGTTGGGCTACCGGCGCGCGGGCGATGCGCTGGCCCGGCTGGTCAATGATGTCGACGCGCTGGACGGTTTGTTCCTGCGGATTTTCCTACCCCTGCTGGGCGCCGTGCTGCTTACCCCCGTGCTGGCGGTGCTGCTTTGGCGCGCGCAACCCTGGGCGCTGGTTGTGCTTCTGCCGTTTGGCTTTGTCGCGTTCTATCTGCCCGTGCTGGCGGCGCGTGCGGCGGGGCAAAACGGTGTTCGCGCGGGGCTGGCGATGTCTGGCCTGCGCAGCGCCGCGCTGGATGCGCTCTCGGGCCTGCGTGAGGTGAAGATCTATGCCGCCGAGGGGCGGATGCTCGCCGCCGTGCAGGCGCGCGAGGCCGCGTATCTGGCGGCGCAGCGCGAACTGGCGGGGCAGACCAGCGCACTCAACGCCCTGGCCTATTTCGTCGCGCAGGCGGGGCTGCTGCTGGCCATGCTCATCGGCTTGGCCGGGGCGCCGGTGTTTGCCGTCATTGTTGTTTTCGTGCTCATCACGGTGTTTGAGAGCGTGCTCGGCCTGCCGCGCGCTGGCTTGCTTTACGGACAGGCGCGCGCCGCCGCCGCCCGGGTGGTGCAAGCCGCGACCGCGCCGCCGCAGGTGCCCGAGCCGGCCAAACCCGTGCCGATGCCCGTCGGCAACGCGATCGCCTTCGAGCATGTCAGCTTCCGTTACGCCGATGACCTGCCCTTCGTGTTCGAGAATCTCTCGTTGCAACTGCCGGCCGGGTCGCGCACCGCCATCCTTGGCCCTTCGGGTGCGGGAAAATCCACCATCGCGGCGCTTTTGCTCAAGCTCGTGGCTCCGTTGCGCGGGCAGATACGTCTGGGCACGGCGGATCTTGCCGCGCTGCCGTCCGAGGCGGTGCGCCACCGCATCGCGTATCTCGGCCAGACCACGCATTTGTTCGCTGATACCATCCGCAACAATCTGTTGCTGGGCGACCCCGCGGCGAGTGAGGAAAAGCTATGGGCGGCGCTGGAGGCAGCGCAGCTGGCGCAAACCATCATGAGCCTGCCCGCGGGGTTGGATACCTGGCTGGGTGAGGGCGGGCAGAATCTCTCCGGCGGTCAGGGACGTCGGCTGGCGCTGGCGCGCACGCTGCTCTCCGAGGCGCCGATCCTCTTGCTGGACGAACCCTGCGCCGGGCTAGATGCCGATACCGAGACCGAGTTCATGAAGGTGCTCAACACCGCCACGCAGGGCCGCACCGTGGTGCTGATTGCTCATCGCCTCACTGGCGCGGAACAGCTTGATCGTATCTGGCGGCTGACCGGCGGTATATTGATGGCGGCGGCGGGTTGAGCGCGCGCTGCGGAAAAAAATCTTGAAGCGCAAAAAATTTTCCTATAATACTCATTGCCTGGGCGCCTCACCGAGGGTCCGGGCAATCGCCTAACCGGTTTGCCAGATGGGAGCCGGAAAACATTTTAACCTTGCTTGCTTCAGGAGGTTTCCTCATGACTTACGATTTTGCACCCTTATTCCGTACCGCGATCGGCTTTGACCGTCTGGCGCGGCTGGCCGACACCATCCCGCAGGACGCGGGGGCTTACCCACCTTACAATATTGAGAAAACCGGCGAGGAATCCTACCGCCTCAGCCTTGCGGTCGCAGGATTCTCGGCGGAGGATATCGAGTTGACGGTGAAGGATAACGCGCTGATCGTTTCCGGCCGGCTGGCTGAAACCGCGGCGAAGGGCGAGTTCCTGCATCGCGGCATCGCGGCGCGCGCGTTCACCCGCCGGTTTGTGCTGGCTGACCATATGGTTGTGGAAGGCGCAGATATCGCCAACGGACTTTTGCATGTGGCGATCCGGCGCGTGGTGCCGGAATCGGCGAAGCCGCGCCGCATCGCGGTTGTCGATTCGACCAAGGCGGGTGGCGCCGCGGTGGAATTGCCGCAGGCGGCTTGATAACGGCGGAGGGGGCTTGCGCCCCCTCTATTTTGGAACCGCAACCAGATCAGTGCCGATAAAACTCGGGATTGCGAGCAGGAGCTGGCCGTGGTGCATCACGGTCAGCGTCGGTCCTGGCACCAAACTCTTGAAATATGGTGCGTAGAACGCGCTGATTTTTGTGGCGTTGCCTGGCATCGCGATAAGCAGAACATTTTTCCCCAGCAATGAGAATGGTGGCGCGCTATCACCGAATTCATGTGGATCGGCGCCAAAAACCGTAACAATAGTGGAACGGCCGCGTAGGGCGTAGCCGATTTTTCCCGCGTCATACCAACGCAAGGCAGCCACCGCATTGATGCCGGGTGGAATTTCAGGGGCGATTGAATCCCAGTCCACCGCCTGCAGCAAGGGCGATTTTCCTGGCTTGGCGGGGATCGCGGAGTAGGGGATCACGGCGAAGCTTACCTCGGCGGCGATCAGCATGGCGGTGCTTGCCAGCAGCAAGGCTGAAAATAGGGCGATTCCATTGCGCCAGCGCGGGCGCCATCCGGCGGCCCAGTGGCCGAGCATTGGCAACAGCAGCAAATATCCGGGCGCCGCCCAATGGTAGAGGATGCGGGTGGAGGACCAGATGCTGACCACCGAGAACAGCACCACCGGTAAAATCGCCAGGCAGCTCAGCATCCAGCCGCGCCGCTCTGCTGGCCCGCGCCGCAGCGCGCGCAGCAGCAGCCCCATCATCGGCAGCCACAGCCAGGGCAGCACGAACAACGCCTCGCCGCCCCAGATGCTCAATGGCGCGAGCGGATGCAGCCGCAGTCCCAGCGCCCGCCCGCTCTGGTAGTCAAATGACTGCCAGCCGTGCCGCGCGTTCCAGTACAGCACGGGTGTGAACATCAGCACCGCCAGCATGCCCGCCCCCCACGGAGCCGCGTGGCGCAGTTGTGGGCGCGCTTTCGGGTCTGTCAGGAGCACGAACACCGCCCCCAGCAGAACCAGCGCGGCGCTGTATTTGCTCAACATCGCCAGCCCGGCGAAAAACCCCGCCGCCGCCCACCAGCGCGTCTGCGGCTCGGCCTCGCCATCGGCCACACCCAGCGCGCGGCTCAACGCATAGGCGGCGGCCAGCAGGGCGGCATCCAGCGGGCCATCGGGCAGCACCCAGCTGCCGAAGGCAAGCGAGAACACGGGTGAGATATTATAGGCCACCACCGCCCAGAACCCCGCCCGCGCGCCGTAAAGCCGTGTTGTGAGCAGGTAGAGCAGCCAGGAGGACACGGCCGACAGCATGATGAACGGCAGCCGCACCACAATCGGGCTGGCGCTGCCAAACAGCCACCGGCTGCCCAGTTCCAGCCACCAGGAGGCCAGGGGATGGTCAAAATACGAGATGGCAAACTGATGGCTGGCCGCCACCATGTAACTTTCATCAATTCCAAGCCCGGTATAGCGGGCGAAGATAAGGCGCAGTGTGGTGGCCAGCAGCACGACGATGATGGTGTTCTTCATGCCCGTTTGCATGGCGCGGCGGGGCGGGCTTGGCAAGCGGCGGGGCCGGGAACGGAAATTCCAGAGGCGTTGACGCACGGCAGGTTAGAGCGCGATCGTTTGAGGTTCGCTCAGCTGAGCGAGCCGAAAGCGTGAATCGCCCTCAGAAAAATAACCAGAGCCTGATCACACTTAAGCCAATCAGGCTCTAGTGATCTGGCCGGCCCGGAAGGTCGGCGCCAGCGTGTGCGGATCGAACAGCGGCGAGGCATCATAAATCTGCCAGCCACTGCCAATCATCATCACAATGGCCATCCCTTTCAGCCAACGCATCAGCCGCAGCGGCCAAGGGTGAGTCACCCGGCATTTTGGTTTTTTTCAACCAGGACACTTCGCCTTTTTATGCAGTTATAGCAGAAGTTTTTCGGCAGGAGTCAGGCGTTTTTATAACCCCGGCGCAGCATGCGTTGCAGCGGTCGGTCCACGTTGAACGCCAGCCAGATCGCTACGGCGTAGATCAACAGCAGCAACACGCCCTCCACCAGAATATTCGTGCGCAGATGCGCTGGCAGCAGTTTATCGGCCGCCAACAGCAGCGGCGAATGCGAAATATACAGCGGATACGAGATGGCGCCGGCCCAGGCCGCCCATTTGCCCAGATGGAAGACGCCGCAACGCTCCAGCATGGCGAGGCCGAACATCACCCCGGCATAGCCCAGCGATAACACCGCGAGATTAATCGGCCCCGGATACACATACCCCCATTGCGTGACCCGGAGCTTCATGAACATCAGCGCGCCGCCGGTGAGCAGCCCTGCCAGCGCCAACACGATGCTGGGGCGTGACTTTATCAGCAGCCAACCGCCAAGCAGCCCGGCGAAGAAATAGAGTTCAAAAACCGATATAAAGTGATTGTTGAGCCCGACCGCGCGCAGGAACATGATGTTGTAGCGGTGGATGTGGAAAAAACGGAACACGTGGATCGGCACCAGCAGCCAGAGCACGCTGAGCACCCAACCGGCGAGGATAACCCGGCCCACATGGGGGATCAGGCAAAGGCCGAACATGATGTAGAACGCGACCTCGAAACGCAGCGTCCACGCCGGGGGGATCAGGTCGTTCACCACGCGCGGTGTCAGCGCGAACAGCGCCCAGTTGGTGCCAGCCGGGGCCAGGCCGTGGTAATAGTAGAACATCACCGGCAGCAGCATCAGCCAGTAGAGCGGGTAGATCCGGCAGATCCGCCGCCACCAGAATTTGAGCGGCCCGCGCCAGCGGCCGAAATCGCCATGATGCGCGGTGATCATCACGAAGCCGCTGAGCACGAAGAAATATTGCACGCCGAGCGGGCCGGGGGCGGCATCCAGGCTGACCAGATGCGAGACCATGACCAGGCTGGCGGCAATCAACCGGCCAAGCTCCAGTGAGCCCAGCCGGTGCGCCGGTGCGCTCGATACGGATTTTTTCAAATTCCGAGCAGGCCTTCCGCGCAGGCGTCCAGAATCGCCGCCGCGTCGATCTCATATTCGCGGTAGAGATCGGTGATGTCGCCCGACTGGCCAAAACGGTCCGGTCCCAGCGCCATGATCCGGTTGCCGCGCACGCCGCCGAGCCAGGCATGGGCCGCCGGATGGCCATCCAGCACGCTCACCAGCGCGGCGCCGGGCGCGAGCGGGGCCAGCAGATCTTCGATGTGCGAACTGGCATGGACCCCCTGGCGGCGCTGGCGCTGGGCCGCGCGCCATCCGGCATACAGCCGGTCAGGGCTGGTGATGGCGAGCAACCCGGCTTCAGGCACATCCTCGCGCAACATGGCGAAGGCTTTTTCCGCCTCGCCCGCCACCGCGCCCTGGGTGGCGATAGCGATGCCGGCACCGGGCGCGGGCGGCACCACCCAATGCCCGCCTGCGATCACATGCGCGGCATTCAGCTTGCGCTCGGGCTGCGTGAGCACCTGGGTGGAGAGCCGCAGCCACACGGCCGAGCCTTCGGGCTTTTGCATATGCTCGAAGGCGTGGCGCAGCAAAATCGCCAGTTCGTCGCAATAGGCGGGCTCGAAGCTCGCCAGCCGGTCCTGCACGATGGCCAGCAGCGGCGTGTTGGTGGCCTGGTGCTGCCCGCCCTCGGGCGCCAGGGTTATGCCGCTGGGGGTGGAGATGAGCAGAAACCGCGCATCCTGATAGCAGGCATAGAACAGCGCATCATGGCCGCGGTTCACGAACGGATCATACACCGTGCCGACGGGGAGCAGCCGCGTGCCGTTGAGATCGTGCGACAACCCGGCCGCGCCGAGCAGCAGGAAGAGGTTCTGCTCGGCGATGCCAAGCTCGATATGCTGCCCCTGTGGATTGGTGCCCCAGCGTTGCGCGCTGGCCAGCTTGCCGTCGCGGAACACATCCTCGCGGGTGTGCCGGTCAAACACGCCGCGCCGGTTGATCCAGGGGCCGAGGTTGGTGGAAACCGCGACATCCGGACTCATGGTGACGATGCGGCGCGACATTTCGGCCGTCTCGCCCTGCGCGCGGCCGATCTCGGAGAGGATTTCGCCAAACCCGGCCTGTGTGCTCATGCGCCGGCCAATGATGCGCGGCTGCGGCAGCACGGGGGGAACCGGCACGGTGGCGGCGGGCAGGCGGCGGCCATTTGGGGTCAGCGGCGTGGCATAGGGCGCGCTGTTGATGAAATTCTCCACCGCCCGCGGCTCGGCCAGCCCCTCGAAACGGTCCCATTCATGCCCGGGGCGGATGTGCATGGCGGCGCGGAAGGAGTCCATCTGCTCCACCGTCATCATGCCGGCGTGGTTGTCCTTATGCCCGGCAAAGGGCAGGCCCATGCCCTTGATGGTATAGGCGAGGAACACCGTCGGCTGGCTGGACTGCGCAGCGGCGCGGAACGCCTGGGTCAGGCTGCCCAGGTCGTGCCCGGCGAGGTTGGTCATCAGCGCGCCGAGTTCGGCGTCGCTCAACGGATCGATAATGGCGCGCACGCCGCGGTTTTTGGCCAGATCCGCGAGGATCGCCTGCCGCCAGGCCGCGCCGCCCTGGAAGGTCAGCGCCGAATAGGTCGAGTTCTGGCAGGCATCCACCCAGTTGCGCAGCGCGCCCCCGCTCGGCCGCGCGAACGCCGCCTCCAGCCGCTTGCCATATTTCAGCATCACCACGCGCCAGCCCATGTCGCGGAACAACCCCTCGAACCGGCCGAACAGCCGGTCGGGCATCACCGAATCGAGGCTCTGGCGGTTGTAGTCCACCACCCACCACACATCGCGGACATCGTGCTTCCAGCCCTCCAGCAGGGCCTCGTAGATATTGCCCTCGTCCAGCTCCGCATCGCCCGCGATGGCGATTTGCCGCCCGCGCGGGGTGGCGGGGTCCACCATGGCATGCGCGCGCACATAATCCTGCATCAGCGAGGTGAAGCTGGTCATCGCCACGCCAAGGCCGACCGAGCCGGTGGAAAAATCGATCTCCGGGCCGTCCTTGGTGCGCGATGGATACGCCTGCGCGCCGCCAAACTGGCGCAGCCCCGCCATCTGTTCCACGCTCTGGCGGCCAAAAAGGTAGTTGATGGCATGCAGCACCGGCCCGGCATGCGGCTTCACGGCCACGCGGTCCTGCGGGCGCAGGCTGTCAAAATACAGCGCCGCCATAATGGAGGTGACGGAGGCGCAGGACGCCTGATGCCCGCCGACCTTCAGGCCGTCGCGATTCGGCCGCAAATGGTTGGCGTTATGGATCATCCACGAGGACAGCCAGAGCAGCTTCCGCTCAATGGCCGCCAATGTTTCCAACCCCGCGAGTTCCGGTTTCACCGGCCGAATTTCATTCATGGGCTGAGTCTAGAGCAAAGCCGCCGCCATGGGAATCATGTATCTCCCATGGCGCCGGATATGCTTTGCCGGGCGGTTAGTGGCTCAGCGCGTTCAGGATCACTTCAACGATAATGCCGGTCGCGATAGCCACCAGCACGAACTGGCCATTATCCTGGACCCATTCATAACCATGGGGCGGCGGGGTCAGATGGTAGTAGCGCCAATCGTAAACCGCTACGCCGCGCCTGTCGAAAAGCTCGCCCCGGCGCCAAAACTGCTGAAATAAAGCCGTTTCATGAGACTTTAATCCTTGTGCTGTATATGATCTTTAGCAGTCCGGGCTTGTCGCGGTGATGGCTGCGATTGCATCAGAGCGGTTGATGATGGCGGCCACATGCCGTCGGCAGTTTTGTGTAAAAAAATATTTACGGCTCGATCCAGCTTTCCTTCCGCAATGCAGCCATCAGCGGCCCCAGCCTTGCGGGCAGATCCTCGGCGAGCATGCCGGGTCCGGCCTCGCTGGCCGCCGCGCCATGCAGCCACACCGCGGCGCAGGCTGCCTCGAAAGCGGGCATCTCCTGGGCCAGCACGGCGGCGATGAGTCCCGCCAGCACATCGCCGGTGCCGCCGCTGGCCAGATACGATGGCGCGTTGGCGTTGATCGCGGCGCGGCCGTCCGGCGCGGCGATGATCGTATCCGCCCCTTTCAGCACCGTCACCGCCCCCGTATGCCGCGCGGCCGCGCGCGCGGCGCTCAGCCGGTCCTGCCGCAGCGGCCCAAACACGCGGTTGAACTCGCCCTCATGCGGGGTGATGACCGCTGCCCCGCGTAATTTTTCAGGCGCGCCGGCACAGGCGGTCAGCGCATCCGCATCAGCCACAACCGTGCGCCCGGCGGCCAGCAGCTGCGCCAGTTTCTCGCCGGCTTGTTTCCCGAGTCCCGGCCCACAGACCCACACCCTGCGCCGTGTGTCGCGCAGCAACGCCTCCAGCGGTTCGGCGCGCACAATCAACCCGGCCTCGGGCGGAATAAACGGCGCATCGGCCGCCAACGTAACCATGCCCGCCCCCGCGCGCCGCGCCCCCGCGCAGGCCAGCCGCGCCGCACCCGGCATGGTGCCGCACAGCACGGTTACATCCCCGGCGGCGTATTTGTGCGCGGTTGGCGCGCGGGCGGGCAAACACCACAGCGCTGGGCTGTTCAACCAGGTTTGCGGCTTTATCTCTTCCAGCACCGTTGCGGGCAGGCCAATGTCGCGCAGCGCCAGCTCCCCGCACAACCCGCGGCCGGGGTAGAGATAATGTCCCGGCTTGGCGCGGAAAAACGTGACCGTGAGTTCGGCCTGCGGCGCATAGCCGCGCACCGCGCCGGTGGCGCCGTCCAGGCCGGAGGGAACATCCACCGCCACCAGGCGTCTGGCCGCGCGCAGCAGCGCCGCCACCTCCGGGGCGATATCGCGCGCCAGCCCAGCGCCGAAAATCGCGTCGATCACCAGCGCCGCGCGCTCGACCTCGGCCACGCTCGCCTCGTTCCAGGCGCGCACCCGCACCGCCCAGCCTGCCTGGCGTAGATATGCAGCCGCCACATGGCCATCACCGCCGTTATTGCCGGGGCCGGCCAGCACCAGCGTGGGGCAGGGGGCATATCGCAGCCGCACCGCGCGCGCCACCGCCCGTCCGGCGGCATCCATCAGCGCCCGCGCGTTGCCAGCTAGGGCGTCGGCGCGCCCCATCTCCGCCGGTGTCAGCAGCTCGTCCATAAATATCCTTGGCCTTTCGCAAAAAACTGCGGTTAAGTCTCTTTCATCAAGGAGGCTTATGTATATGGGTAAAGTGATTGCGGTTGCACAGCAGAAAGGCGGTGCTGGCAAGACCATGCTGGCCACCCAGCTGGCAGTGGCCCTGGCAGAAGGCGCGCGCGTGGCGGCGCTGGACATTGACCCGCAGG
>NZ_JAQTZC010000011.1 GCF_028687955.1 Acidocella sp. | reverse complement strand
AGGACACGCCGATTGAAACCTCGCTCATCGAATTCCGCACCCCCCAGGGCGCCTTGCTCGGCGCCTGTCTCACCGACCATCTCGGCGACGGGCTTTCCGCCGTTTACAGCTTCTTTGAAACCGGCATGGACGAACGCTCCCTCGGCACCTACGCCATCCTCTGGCTCACCGCCCGGGCGGTGGCGCTGGGTCTGCCGTTTGTCTACCTCGGCTACTGGGTCGAGGAGAGCCGCAAAATGGCCTACAAGGCCAAATTCCGCCCCAGCGAGGTGTTAAAACACGGGCAATGGGTGCCGCTGGTGGAACACCGGGTGCACCATTTCACAGCCGCGGCACTCGCGCCCGCCGGATAACAACCGCATTTTTGATCACGACAAGGAAACTGAATGCCCTTCGCATGCACCACCCCCGCGGTCCCCACCCTGCAGCGTGACGACGCCGATGTTCGCATCACCCGCTGGGATTTTGCCCCCGGCGCGGTGACCGGATGGCACAGCCACGGCCTGCCCTATTTCATCGTGATGCTCACCGACTCAACCATGCGCGTTGACGATGGCAAAAACATTACCGACTACCCGCGCAAGGCCGGAGAGTCATACAGCCGCGCCTCAGGCATCGAGCATGACGTGATGAACGCCTCCGATACGCCGATGGCCTTCGTCGAAATCGAGGTCAAACGGCCAGAGGCGCTGATTTTCGGCTCACTCTAAAACCCAAACATATGGTCGAACGAAAACCCGCCCGCGCCGTCATCAACCCCATGAAACCCGAACAACCGGCAGGTGGTATCGCGGATGAGCACATAACCCGCCTCCCCCGCCGCGCTTAATTCGGCCACGGAAAAATGCTGCGCCGGATACACAATGGCAGAGCCCGAACACGCGATCCGCAACGCCGCGCTCGCCAGCAACGCGCCCCCGGCATCATAAAGCTCCAAAGCCGTGCTGGAAAAATCCAGCCACGGCCCGGATGCCGGATAAATCAGCACGCAAAAACTCTGCCGCCCGCCAAACCCCAGCTTCAAAAACAACCGCGTCGAGAGCCCCGGCGCCTTGCCGGTGTAGCTCTGCGGCTCGTTTTTATAGGTCATGATCGTATTGAAAATATGCCCGCCAAAGCTGCTCTCCGCCGCATGGCCGCTCGCCCGGTCCTCAAACCGGAACAGCGCATGCAGCCAGCCGTTGGCCTCCCCGCCTTCGCGAAAATCATAGACCAGCTCGGCATGCCCGCCATCGGCCAGCACGCCGGGGCGCAGCACATCGTCCATATCCACAGCCAGGCAATGGCCGCGCGGCAGCACGCCCAAGAACCGCTCCGCCAGCTTCTCGCCCTGCGCGCTGAAAACATCCAGCCTTAGCGGCATGTTGTGCTCATGCACCGCCATCGGCGTCGGCTGCACGATGGTTTTGAACCGCCCGCGCGGCAGCACCGGGAAGGGCAGCAGAAACCCCCGCCCCAGCTCTGAATGCAACGCTTTGATCCCGGCGTCGCCGTGCAAATCCGCGCGCTCCACATTCACATGCGCGATGCGCGTGCGCGCGGCGCGCGTAACCTCATAACGCGGGCGCACCACATGCCGCCCGGCGCGCAATTCAACTTGCGCCGGCCAGGAAACACCCGGCAGCACCGCCGCCACATCCACCGCCAGAGTCGCGAAGGGCGCAACCCCGGCGGCAATTCCCACCGGCGCCTCGGCGCCCATGCGGTCCAGCGCCATCGCCCCGGCGGGAACCGGCACAGCATGGCTGTTCTGCACCCATAATATCACCCGCTCATCCGCGCGCGGCGCTGGCAATCCGGCAAACCGCTCCGATGGCCAGGCATTCGCATCATGCGTGCAGGAGAGCGAGGCCCCATTGTCAGCGGCGTAGGTATCCAGCGCATATTTCACCACATCATGCCCCGCCGCGCCGATCGCGTGCAGGAACAACTGCCCGGTAAACGGCCCCAGGCCAAAACGCGCGCGCACGGCGGCACTCTCCAGCACGAAACCGCCCGCCCCAGCTGGCGCCGGATCTTCCCATTGCGCCAGAACCTCACCCGTCGCGCCGTAGAGGCGGCAGAAAAAACGCACGGCCTTCGCGCCATATCCAGCCCAGTAATTCGCCGTGGTCAGCCGCGTGGAAAAATGCCCATCCTCGCGGAAAAATACGAAATTGGTGGCGAAATTGAGCGGATCCAGGTAACGCGCCGCATTGGTCAGCATCGCCTCCGGCAGTTTCGCGCCGTCCAGCGTCAGCATCCGCGCGCCTGGCGGCGCAAAGCGCGCTAGCCGCTCCACCGCCCGCCCGGCATCGAAGGCGGCAATCAGCACACTCTCCACCTCCGCCGCGCACAGGCATGTGAGCGCGCGCGCCACATGCCCGCCGCGCAGCTGGCCGATGGCCAAACTATCCTGCACATACACACCCTCGGCATCAAAATCCGGGCATAGCGCGAGCAGCGGCCCGGCGATCCCGTCTGGGTCAAAAATCGCCACCCGCCCGGCCTCCGCCGCCAGGCGTTGCAGCCCCTCGGCCGCCACCGGATGCGCCAGCGCCTTATAAGCCACGTTGCCGCCACGCAGATTATCGAAAGTCTCAATATCCAGCATCGTTACAATCCTAAGCGGTCGCGCATCTGTTGCGCCGCCATCTGCGTGTCATCCAGGGGCTTGGTATCCCACAGCTCCAGTTTTCCGGCAAAATCGCGCACCCGCCCGGCATCCACCAGACTATCCATGAATGCGCCGATCCGCGCGGACTTGCCCGGCAGGCGCAGCAAAAACACCGGCGCGGATGTCGCCACCGCCTCGGAGACCATGGAGACCGAATCCGCCGTGCACAAAATTGCATCGGCGCAAGCCAGCATGCCGAAATAAGGATTCTCCCCGGCGCCATCCCAGATCCAGGCGCCCAGCGGCTCCAGTGTCTCGCGCAGAATTCTCACAATCTCCGGCTCGGTGCGGCGCGAGGGGGTGATCACCACACCGATTTTCTCCTGGCGGATCAGTGCGGCGAGCTGCCCTGCCAGCTCGCGCCCCTGCGCCGGCTCAAACCGGTAGCGCCCGTTGCTGCCGCCCAGCAGCACCGCCAGCAGCGGACGCTGAAACTTCGCAAACACCGGCGCCCATTTCAGCAGCTCCGCCGCCAGGCGCGGCTGCGTCACCCGGTGCAGCGCCGTGCGGGTCACGATCACATTTGCACCAGTTATGCCATCATGGCGCGCCGCCATCACCAGGTCGAATTTGTTCAGATTCATGCGCGGATGCTGAATCGCCACCGCCTTCACCCCCGGCCCGCGCAAGCTCGCCGCCACCCGCGCCCCCGCGCCGCCGCAGCCCAGCAACACCTGCGGCAAGGGCGGCGCGAACGCCTCGCTCTTCACCGCCCAGCGGATTCCCGGCCACAACCGGGGCGAAACCTTATCCCATGGCGGCAAAAACGCCAGCGTGCGCATGTCCACCGCCATGCCAGCGGCCTCTGCCAGACCAATCGCCTGCGAGCGCAACCCCGCGATGTCAGTGCATAAAATTCTTGCGGTCACCATGCGGCGGCTTTGCGGCGTGTGCTCGCTGGCGTCAATCCCGCACAAACCCGCGCGATTGCGCCTTCTCACAACTTCGTTACACTGCCCCCATGACTCCTGGCCACCCGCCGGCTGATTGCGCCCCCGCAGCCCCCGCCAGCCCGGCGGAAATACCCGCGTTTGCGGTCCAAATCGCAACACCGGACATCGCCCCCTTCCGCCAGGGCAACACCGGCATTCCCGGCTTCACCACGCGTGACTCCCGCACACCCGGCCCGCATGTGATTCTGGTCAGCCTCATCCACGGCAACGAGATCGCGGGCGCCGCCATTCTGGCTGAGCTGCTGCGCGCGCGTTTCATGCCCCTGCGGGGCAAGCTCACCCTCGGCTTCGCCAACCTCGCCGCATTTGACCGCTTCAACCCCCAATCCCCCCTCGCATCGCGCCATGTCGAGGAAGACCTCAACCGCGTGTGGGACGATCTGCAATTATTCGGCGTGCGCCGCTCGCTGGAGCTGAACCGCGCACGCGAAATCCGCCCATTGATCGACACGGCCGACGTTCTGCTGGACCTGCACACAATGCTCTGGCCCTCATGCCCGGTGCTGCTCTGCGGCCCCACCGCGCGCGGGCGCGAACTGGCGATGAAGCTGGGCACACCGGCCACCGTCGTCGCGGACCACGGCCATGCCGGGGGCAAGCGCCTTATTGACTACGGCCGCTTCAGCGAGGCCGCCGGCATATTGGCTGAAGCCGGGCAGCACTGGGAACCCGCGGCCCTGAGCCAAACCCGCGCCACCGTGCACGCCCTGCTGCGCCAGACCGGCATGCTCATGGCGCCGCCGCCGCCGCCATCACCCATCACCCTCGCGCAGGTCACCCACACCGTCACCGCGCGGACCAACCGCTTCGTCTTTTTACGCAACTTCCATGGCGGCGAAATCATCCCCGCCGCGGGCACCCTCATCGCGCATGACGGCGAAACCGAAATCTTCACCCCTTATGATAATTGCATGCTGGTAATGCCGAGCCTGCGCGTCAGCCATGGCCACACCGCCGTGCGGCTGGCCCGGATTGTGTGAATACTTCTTCAAAAACAGATAGTTATACTTCCGTTTCAATTTGCAGCAACAAGCTGTCCAGCGCCTCCGGCTCAGCCAGTGCCTCGCCGATCAGCACGATCACCGGCCCCGCGGCCCTAGCGCCCACCACCAGCCCTGGCAGCGAGCCGATGGTGCCGCGCATAATCCGCTGCCCCTCAAGGCTCACACTCTCAACCGCCACCGCCGGCATGCCCGGCGCCATCCCCGCCTCGATGAAATGCGCAGCCAAACCGGGCAACGTCTGCCCGCCCATATACACCACCAGCGTACCGCCGGATTTGGTGAGGGAAACCCAATCATGCGCCGGCAATCCGCTCTCGGCGCCATGCCCGGCAAGAAAATGCAGCGAGCGCGCCACGCCACGCCGTGTCAGCGAGCAGCGCAGCGCCGCCGCCGCCGCCGTCGCCGCCGTCACCCCGGGGATCACCTCAAAACCGATCCCCGCCGCCCGCAGCGCGTCCATCTCTTCGGTGGCGCGGCCAAAAACCATCGGGTCGCCGCCCTTCAGCCGCACCACCAGCGCGCCGGTGCGGCCCTGCGCCACCAGCATGCGGCAAATCTCCGCCTGGCTGGCTGAATGCCTGCCGCAACGCTTGCCGACATCAATCAGCCGCGCATCCGCCCTGGCCATCGCCACCACGCGCAGGTCCACCAGGCTGTCATACAGCAACACATCGGCCGCCGCGATCGCCCGCACGGCCTTCACGGTCAGCAATTCCGGGTCTCCGGGACCAGCCCCCACCAGAAACACGCGCGCCATCACACACTCCAGCATTTTGCCGCGATATAATGTGCCCGCCGCCCGAGCGTGAGTCCTAAATCCGCGTTTCAGGCCACCAGCGACATTTTCGATGGCGGCAGCTTGATCGCGCTGATCAGCGAACGCACCTCATTACGGGCGGCAATATGCGAAAGCCCCAGCGCGATGCCGATATTCGCCTCACGCACATCCATCAAGGTCAGCCCCTGTAAGTACAACTCACGGAAAATCACCCGCTCGCCAAACCCTTTGAGCGTGCGAAAGCCGATCCGCTTGGCCAGCAGGTCCAGCGTCTCGCCCACATCGCGCTTGTTGCGGGCCTCGGAGGCGGCCAGCCGGTTACGCATCACCATCCAGTCGATCTTGCCGCGGTCACGCGAGAAGCGGTTCTTGCGCGCCTCCCACACCATTTCCGAGTAGATGCTTGGGTTCACGATGTCGTGATTATCCGGGTCCACCTTCGCCAGCATCGAAAAATCGACAAAACTATCGTTGATCGGGGTGATCAGCGTATCCGCGTGGCTATGCCCGTAGCGCGAGAGATATGTGTCAGCCCCCGGGCAGTCGATCACCACCACATCCATGCCCTCGAATTCGGCCAGCGCCGTATCAAAGCGCAAGCGTTCCTCCGCCTCCGCCTCCAGCCGGTTATCCAGGATCGAGCGGTGTACCGAATGGAAAGCTGGCAAAGGCAGCACAATCCCCTTGCTCTCCACGAAATGTTTCCGCGCCGCCAGCGTGCCGGCCAGCGTACCCTGTCGCGCGTCAAGGTCCATCGCGCCCACGCTGTAGCCATCGCGCAGCAGCGAGACGATGATATGGATGGAGGTAGTGGATTTGCCCGAACCGCCCTTCTCATTGCCTAGCACAATGACATAAGGACGCGATTGGGCAGACACGCTGGCCATGGATAACTCTCCGACTCGGGTTTCGAATCCTTCTTTAACCGAGTCTATCGATTCTGCCCAAGGATTCGTTATGCTGCACCGCTGCGCCGGCTTATAACCTTGCTGAAAGAGGAGGTGGGATGTCATGAAGCCATACCGTGTACTGGGCGCCTGCTCCGGCTGGTCCGCGCTGCTCACCCAATACTGGCTCACCACCACGCACGCGGGCCTGCTCCCCGGCAGCATCACTTATTGCGGCTTCTTCACCATCTGGGGCAATCTCCTCGTGGCCTTGGCCTTCACGGCGCCGCTGCTGCCCGCAACCGCCTGCCCCGCGTTCTTCCTGCGCCCAGGCGTGCGCGCCGCCATCGGGGTCTATATCCTCGTCATCGCGGTGGTCTATTATTTTCTACTGCGCAGGCTTTATCATCTCACCGGGCTGGACTGGTACGTGAACCTCCAACTACACGACATCAACCCGCCGCTTTACGTGCTGGATTGGGCGTTCTTCGCGCCCAAGCGGCCGTTGCGTTTCCGCCATCTCCCCTACTGGCTCATCTGCCCGTTGGTCTACGCGGCCTACACCCTGCTGCACGGCGCGCTTAGCGGCTATTACCCATACCCGTTTCTCAACGCGACCACGCTGGGCTACCCCCGGGTCAGCCTGAACATCGCTGGTCTCGCCCTACTGTTCGCAGGCACGGGCGCCGGCTTCATCGCTGCCGGGCGCTACCTGCCCAACCCCGCCTGATGCTTATTTTCCGGTCAGAATCCGGTCCACCAGCTCGCGCACCGTCGGGATGAACCCGTTGGAATAGAACGGATCGCTGCCAAAACGGCAGGCATTATGCCCGGCGAACATCAGATTATGGTCCAGCGCGTCCAGATCATCCGGCGCGGCATGGGCAATATCCTGCAAGGTCTTCTGGATGCAGAAGCTGCGCGGATCGGCCTTTTTGCCGTTGTCATATTCCGGCGGCTCCTGGCTCCAATTGGAGAACCGGCATTGGCTCAGGCAGCCCATGCAGTTCACCTGGTCGGTATGGATCTCCCCGGCCTTCGCCGGGGTCACGAAGATCAGCGTGGAATCCGGGGTGCGCAGCGCATCCACATAACCGGCCTCTTCCCAGTCCTTCACCCGCGCATAATCCGGCGCGGTGAGGTACACGGAGCGCTTCCGCGCGCCCACGCCATACTCCACCACATGCTCGCCAACCGGCTCGGGCGAATACGCCACCTGCCGCTCGTTGCGCCCGCGCAGCTCCTGGATGAAGCTGTTGTTCACGGCGGATGAATAAAACCCCGTGGGGGAGAATTTGTTGAGGAACACATCCCCCGGCTTGAGCGTGCGCAGGCGCTCCTTCCAGCTCGCCGGAATCGGGCTTTCCTTGGTCAGCAGCGGACGGCTGCCGAACTGAAAGGCAATCGGCCCCAACTCGGGATTATCGATCCAATCTTCCCATTCTTCCAGCGCCCACACGCCGCCGGCCATGATGATCGGGGTCTCCGCCAGTCCGAATTCGCGCATGATCTTGCGCAGCGCCAGCACGCGCGGAAACGGCGCCTCGGGCTTGCCCGGGTCCTCGCTGTTGGAAAGCCCGTTATGCCCCCCGGCCAGCCATGGGTCCTCATACACCACCCCCCCGAGCAGATTCGCCGCCTTGGAATAGGCCCGCTTCCACAGTGCCGAGAATGCGCGCCCAGAAGACACGATGGGATAATAATGCACATTGAACTTGGAAGCGATCGCCGAGAGCCGGTAGGGCATCCCCGCACCGCAGGTGATGCCGTTCACCAACCCCTTGGTGCGCTCCAGAACGCCGGTGATCACCCGCTCCGCGCCGCCCATCTCCCACAGGATATTGGCATGGATGCGCCCCTTGCCGCCGGAAATCTCATAAGCGCGCTCAGCCTGGGCAACGCCGCCCTCGATCGCGTAGGCTATCAGCTCCTCATGGCGGTCCCGCCGGGTCTTGCCATGATAAACCGGCGAGATCACATGCCCCTGCGCGTCGTAATTATCAGGATTGACCGCCGAGAACGTCCCCGCTCCGCCGCCCGCGGCCCAATGGCCGGCGGTTACGCCGTTGGATACAGCAATACCCTTGCCGCCTTCCACGAGGGGCAGAATTTCAGTTCCGCCCATGCGGATGGCATTGATAAGCTTCATTTTCCGAAAACCCTGGTTTGGCATTTAGCCCACCCCCTTGGGAGGACGCGCCCATATATCCATATATACGGTGTTCTATTACCAGATTGAAACACGGCGTGAAGTGGGGGCGTTCATTTAGCTTCATCACACTTGGTACGTCCCCACGCGCGTCCTGCCTCTGAAGCCCGCCGCATTGGGCTGCGGACAGAAGGAATAAGCAGGCCACCGCAAACAAAAAAGCGCGTCCCCCGTAAGGGAGTTATTGCCCCGCATGGGAAGCTGTTTTGATGCCGCGAATTTCAGAATTGGGACATCAGAAGCTTGCCTGCCCGCGCCCGCTGGTCTACCCCGCGCGCACAACCCGCTTGTCAACCGGAGGAGCCCACCATGACCGCCATTGCCGACATCGTCGCCCGCGAAATCTTGGACAGCCGGGGCAACCCGACCGTCGAAGTCGACGTGCTTCTGGAATCCGGTGCCTTTGGCCGCGCCGCCGTTCCCTCCGGCGCCTCCACCGGCGCGCATGAGGCCGTGGAACTGCGCGACAGCGATAAATCGCGCTACGGCGGCAAGGGCGTCACCATGGCCATCGCCGCGGTTGAAACCGAGATACTCGACGCCATCGGCGGGATGGACGCCGAGGAACAGATCGCGATCGACAATATCATGATCGACCTGGACGGTACCCCCAACAAGGCGCGCCTGGGCGCCAACGCCATCCTCGGCGTCTCGCTCGCGCTGGCCAAAGCCGCCGCGGCTGATAACGGCATGCCGCTGTATCGCTACATCGGCGGCGTTTCGGCCCGTACCCTGCCAGTGCCGATGATGAACATCGTCAACGGCGGCCAGCACGCCGATAATCCCATCGACATCCAGGAATTCATGATCCAGCCGGTCGGCGCCTCCTCCATCGCCGAGGCGGTGCGCATGGGCTCGGAAGTCTTCCACGCGCTGAAGAAATCCCTCGCTGAGGCTGGCCACAACACCAACGTGGGTGACGAGGGCGGCTTCGCCCCCAACCTGAAATCCGCCGATGAGGCGCTCAGCTTCATCGCCAAGGCGGTTGAGCGCGCCGGCTACCGCCCCGGCGAGGACATCACCTTCGCCATGGATTGCGCCGCCACCGAGTTCTACAAGGACGGCATCTACAACTTGCACGGCGAAGGCAAAAAATACGACGCCGCCGGGTTCATCGACTACCTGGCCGGGCTCTGCTCGCGCTTCCCCATCACCAGCATCGAGGACGCCTGCTCCGAGGATGACTGGGACGGTTGGAAACTCCTCACCGAGCGACTCGGCGCCACGGTGCAGCTCGTCGGCGACGATCTCTTCGTCACCAACCCCGCCCGCCTGCGCCGGGGCATCGCGGCCGGCACCGCCAACTCCATCCTGGTCAAGGTCAACCAGATCGGCACGCTGACCGAAACGCTGGAAGCCGTGGAGATCGCGCATCGCGCCGGCTACACCGCCGTGATGTCGCACCGCTCCGGCGAGACCGAGGATTCCACCATCGCCGACCTCGCGGTTGCCACCAACTGCGGCCAGATCAAAACCGGCTCGCTCGCCCGCTCCGACCGCACGGCCAAATACAACCAGCTCATGCGCATCGAAGACGAGCTGGGCCTCACCGCCCGCTACAACGGCCCGGCCCTGCGCCGCGGCTGATCCGCTGAACCATCAGAGCGTGATCGTTTGAGGTTCGCTCAATCGAGCGAGACGAAAGCGTGAATCGCCCTCAGAAACCAGCAACCCCGGTGGCGCGCCACCGGGGTTTTTCATATGCTTTATATCTCCACCTGCCGGGGCCCGAAATAGCTACAGGCATCGCCCTCGCTGTCACGGTACACGCTCACCCGCGCCAGCCCCGCGCAATCGCCCTCCAGCCTGTGCCATATCCAGCTTGCGAGATTCTCCAGCGTCGCCGGGCCCAAATCCGCGATCTCATCCAAAAACCGGTGATCCAGCGCCTCGCGCACCTCTGCAATGCGACGGGCAAAATGCCCCAGATCAATCAACATCCCGCTACCGGCGTCCGGCGTGCCGCGCAGCGCCACCTCGGCGCGGTACGAATGCCCATGGATCCGCCGGCTGGGCTCGGCATCAATGCGCCGTTGCAGGGTATGCGCCGCCTCGAAGCGGAATTGTTTGCTCAGCTCATGCATTAAGGAATACCCAGATATTTATGTGTCTGCACTGAAAGCCGCCACCGCGGGTTGGCGAGGCAGAAGGCAATGGCCGCCGAGGTATTGGCGGCGCGCTGGGGCCCGTCCATCGGCTGCAACAGCAAATGCGTGAAATCCAGCGCCTCGAACCGCACGGGCAGCGCCGCCTCCTGCGGAAACACCAGCTTCAGCTCATCGCCCCTCTTCACCGCGAGCGGCACTCCGGCTTTGGGGCTGATGCAGAGCCAGTCGATCCCCTCAGGCGGCGCCAGCGTGCCGTTGCTCTCCGCGGCAATGCGAAACCCCCGCGCGTGCAACGCCGTGGTCAACGCGGCATCAACCTGCAAAAACGGCTCACCGCCGGTCAGCACCACCAGCCGCTCCGCCGCCCCGCCGCGCCAGGCCGCCTCAACTGCCCCGGCCAGCGCCCGCGCATCGCCAAAGCGCCCGCCCCCCGGCCCATCCGTGCCGATGAAATCCGTGTCGCAAAACGTGCAAACCGCCGCGGCGCGGTCCTCCTCACGGCCGGACCACAGGTTACAACCCGCGAAACGGCAGAACACCGCCGCCCTTCCGGCCTGCAAGCCTTCGCCCTGCAAGGTAAGGAATATCTCCTTCACCGCGTAACTCATCACCCCATCCCTTCTGGCGCCCAGTCCAAACCGCACGCGGCCATAATCGGCGCCTCTATCATCGCCCCGGGCAAAACTGGCAAGACCGCCACCGCCCGAATTCCTTTATTGCCGCGCGGCACCAAAAGCCGGTACACTCGGATTCGCGGGGGAGAGACGCTCCCGGCACCAAGGCCTGAGCCGCCTTCCCCGCGTTGACCACCTCTGGATCAGGAGACTCCCATGCCGAGCCTCGCTCTTTCCCTGAACAATACCTCCGTCGCCAATCCTCTGGACCTTGTCGAGCAGGTCATCTCCGCCAACGACTGGGCGTTCGACCGCCGTTCAGACTCTGACATGGCCGCGCAAGCCCCCGGCAAATGGTGCGACTACGGGCTGTATTTCTGCTGGTCGGATGAAATTTCCGTCATGCATTTCTCTTGCGCCTTCGAATTGAAATCCCCGCCCAAGCGCCGCGGTGCCCTCTATGAGCTGCTGGCCAAAGCCAACGAGCGCTTGTGGATCGGCCATTTTGGCATGGACGAGGACACCGGCATGCCAATCTACCGCCATTCGGTGCTGCTGCGCGGCACCCCCAGTGCCTCGGCGGAATCCATCGAAGACCTGGTGGACATCGCCATCACCGAATGCGAACGCTTCTTCCCCGCCTTCCAGTTCACCCTCTGGGGCGGCAAATCCCCCAGCGACGCGCTGGAAGCCGCCATGCTGGAATGTGCCGGCGAGGCGTGATACCCCGCCCTGCATGACCGTATCTCTCCCCCCGCTTCTTCTCGTCGGCGGCGGCCGC
This sequence comes from Acidocella sp., assembly GCF_028687955.1. Lineage (GTDB taxonomy): Bacteria > Pseudomonadota > Alphaproteobacteria > Acetobacterales > Acetobacteraceae > Acidocella. The sequence continues at coordinate 29,869 of NZ_JAQTZC010000011.1, read as the reverse complement.
ATGGGCTCCGCTTTGTTGGCTGGTTGGCGCGAGCGCGGAATTTCATCCGTGCTCGTCGTTGACCCCTCACCCGGCGCCGCCGCGCTGGCCGGGCCGAATGTCACCGTCGTGGCCTCGGCGGCGGGTATTCCGCATGGTTTCGCCCCCAGCGCCGTCATCCTCGCGGTCAAGCCGCAAATGGCCGCGCAGGCCCTACCTGCCTACGCCCGCTTCGCCGGCCATGCGGTGTTCATCTCCATCATGGCCGGCAAAACCCTTAACGCCATCGCCGCCATGCTCGGGGTCAAGACCGCCATCGTGCGCGCCATGCCCAACACCCCCGCCGCGGTGCGCCAGGGCATTACGGTCGCGGTGGCCGGCAGCCACGTCACCCCCGTGCAAAAATCCCTGGCTGATGATCTGCTCGCCGCCACCGGAATGATCTCCTGGGTCGAGAGCGAAGCCCTGCTCGACCCCGTGACCGCCATTTCCGGTGGCGGTCCCGCCTATGTATTCCTCCTCACCGAGCTGATGGAACAGGCCGGGCTTGACCAGGGCCTGCCCCCCGCGCTGGCCCGCCGGATGGCCCGCCAGACCGTCATTGGCTCCGCCGCCCTGCTCGCCGCCAGCGATGAGGACGCCGCCGCCTTGCGCATCGCCGTTACCTCCCCCGGCGGCACTACCGAGCGCGCCCTGGCAGTGTTGCGCGCGGATGACGCTTGGCCGCAAACTTTCACAAAAGCGATTCAGGCGGCCACGGAACGGTCACGCGAGCTCTCCAGTTAATGGACATTGCCCCCCCCGGTTGCTAAACCCCGCCCAATCTAAATTTTAGCCAGACCGGAAAGAAATTCCATGAAAATTGTTGCCTGCAACAGCAACCGCCCGCTGGCCGAAGCTGTCGCCGCCGGTTTGAACATCCCCTTGGCCAAAGCCTCCATCCGCCGCTTCGCCGACATGGAGGTTTTCGTGGAAATTCACGAGAACGTGCGCGGGGAGGATGTGTTCGTCATCCAGTCCACCTCTTATCCGACCAACGATAACCTGATGGAACTGCTGATCACCTGCGACGCCCTGCGCCGCGGCTCAGCCCGGCGCATCACCCCGGTCATTCCCTACTTCGGCTATGCCCGGCAGGACCGTAAATCAGGCCCGCGCACGCCCATCTCCGCCAAGCTGGTGGCCAACCTCATCACCGAGGCCGGCGCCAACCGCGTCCTCACCATGGATCTCCACGCCGGTCAGATCCAAGGCTTCTTCGATATCCCGGTGGATAACCTCCCCGCCGCCCCGCTGTTTTCGGCTGACATCACCGAGCGTTTCGCCGGGCGCGACCCGATGATCGTCTCGCCCGATGTCGGCGGCGTGCTGCGCGCGCGCATCATCGCCCGGCGCCTCAATACGGATCTCGCGATCATTGACAAACGCCGCGAGCGCGCAGGCGTCTCCGAGGTCATGAACATCATCGGCGAGGTGGAAGGCCGCGACTGCATCATCATTGACGACATCGTGGATTCCGGCGGCACGCTCTGCAACGCCGCTGAAGCGCTCATCAACGAGGGCGCGCGTTCGGTCAGCGTCTATGTCAGCCACGGCGTGCTCTCGGGCGGCGCCGTCGCGCGCATCGCCGCCTCCAAGATCGAGATGCTGACCATCACCGACTCCATCGCCGCCACCGAGGCCGTGCGCCTGGCCCATAACGTGCGCCAGCTCTCCATCGCCCCGCTTCTGGCCGAAGCCATGCGCCGAATTTCAACCGAAAGTTCCGTCAGCTCATTGTTCGACTAACCGCGCATCCCCACATCACAGGGCATCTCATGAAACTCTTTTACTCCCCTGGTGCCTGCTCCATCGGCATCCAGATCCTGTTGCGCGAAATCGGCAAGCCCTTCGAGCTGGTCAAGACTGACCTGCACAAGGGCGCACAGCACACGCCCGAATTTCTGGCCGTGAACCCCAAAGCCAAGGTGCCGGTCCTGCAACGTGACGATGCCAGCATCCTCACCGAATTTCCCGCCATCGCCATCTACCTAGCGCGCACCAATCCAGACAAAAACCTGCTTCCCTCCGGGCTGGAGGGTGAGGTCCGCACGCTGGAACTGCTCGACTACATGGTCGCCACCATCCACATGCGCGGCTTTGCCCGTCTGATGCGCCCCGGCATGTTCAGCACAACCCCCGGCGATGAGGATAAAATCCGCCAGACCGGGCGCGAGATTGTTCTTCATGGCTTCGCCAACCTGCAAACGGCGCTGGGCGGCAAGCCCTATCTCTTCGGGGATTTCTCAATTGCTGACGCCGCCCTCTTCTACCTGGAATTCTGGGCCCGCAACCGCGCGCAAGTCCCCCTGCCGGCAAACCTTGACGCGCATCTGGACCGCATGCTCGCCCGCCCAGGCGTGCAGTCTTCCCTGGCAGCCGAAGGTCTGGCCTGAATGCAGCTCCCCGCGGTTCCGTTCTGGTTCCTCCGCCACGGCGAAACGGACTATAACGCCGCCGGCCTCTCCCAGGGCGTGCTGGACATTTCGCTGAACGCCACCGGCCGCGCGCAGGCGGAGGTGGCAGGCCCGCTGCTGGCCGGCCAGGGGATTCGCGCCATCATCTCCTCCCCCATGATCCGCACCCGCGAGACGGCCGCCATCGTCAATGAATTTCTTAACCTGCCGGTCAGCATCGAGGCTGATCTGCGCGAGGTGATTTTCGGCGGCATGGAGGGCAAGCCCCTGCAGCCCTGGTTTCCTGAATGGATGGAGGGCCGCTACACCCCCGAGGGCGCCGAAACCTTTGCCGAAGTCACCATCCGCACGCGCATCGCCATGCGCCGCGTGCTGGCGCAGCCCGGCCCGGTGCTCATCGTCGCCCATGGCGGCATTTTCCGCGCCCTGCGCGACCTCATGGGCCTGAGCAAAGAGGGCCTGACCCCCAACGCCGTCCCCCTGTTCTGCGACCCCACGGAAAACGGCTGGGAAGTCCGCATGCCCTGATCAGCCCAGTTTGAGCGTCACGCTCACGGGCACATGGTCCGATGGCTGCTCCCAGTTGCGCGCCTCCTTCAGAACTTTATACCCCGTCAGCATGGCTTCCAGGTCGCAGCTCACCCACACATGGTCCAGCCGCCGCCCCCGGTTGGAAGCCTCCCAATCGCGGTTACGATACGACCACCAAGTATAGAGCTTGCGCTCCGGCGGCACGAAATGGCGGAGCGCATCAACAAAGCCTTCCGCCATCCAGGCGTTCAGCCCCTGCGTCTCCACCCGCGTGTGGCTGACAATGCCCAGCAACTGCTTGTGGTTCCACACATCGTTTTCCAGCGGCGCGATGTTCAAATCCCCCACCAGCACGCTGTGCCGCGGCGGATACGCGGCGAAATGCTCGCGCGCCTGCGCAATGAAATCCAGCTTATGAGCGAACTTCACGTTCAGTGCCGGGTCCGCGATATCGCCACCCGCCGGCACATAAAAATTATGCAATACCAACGGCACGCCGCCTGTCTCCAACCGGGCGGAAATATGCCTGCAATCATTTTTGCCGCACCAGTCAGGCGTGTTCTCCTCCAGCGTCAACGGCAGCCGGGAGAGGATCGCAACACCGTTATAGCCCTTCATGCCGCGCTTAAGCACATGTGGAAAACCAATTTCCCCGGCAATGGCCTCGGGAAATAGCTCATCTGGCACCTTGGTTTCCTGTAGGCAGATAACATCGGGCGCCAGCCCGGTCATCAGCCTGGGCAGCAACCCCTGGCGCAGCCGCAATGAATTAATGTTCCAGGTTGCTATCGTCAGATCCATGAAGATTTAACCGCCGGAGGGCATCGGAGATGTGGCGGGGATGAACCGGAACAATGAATCCGGATACGGCCCGCCCGGCACGATGTCATAAAGGCTTACCCGCGTCTGCCGCCCCTGCGCATCCACCACAACCCATTGCCGCAGCTCCAGGGGATCGGTGGCAAACACCAGGGTCAGGCTGCCCTCGGCGGCCTTGCCCTTGCGGATCAGCGTGATGTCATCTTCCCCCGGCTGCATCTGAATATTCGTGACCACCACGCCGCCAGCGTTCAAATTCACATGCTTGGCCAGCAAAATCCCGAGCGGCGTGCTCCCCAGCGGAATATTCGTCGTCTGATTCAATGCCGGGTCGTAATACACCAGCAGCCCAAAACCAGCCACGAGCAGCTGCTTGTCGGGTGGATCATATTCAAAGCGCATCTTGCCCGGCCGCTGCAGCCAGGCTTTGCCCGTGCGTGTCGAACCATCAGCCGCCACCTGCAAAAAATTGGCGGTCAGCCCAGTCTGCTGGTTCAAATACGTCTCCATCTGCGAGACTAAAGCCTGGTCCGCCGGGGTCATCACAAAGGGTGCCGGCTGCGCCATCGCTGGCAAGCCGCGCATAAACAGCCCCCCCAGCAACGCCGCCAGAAGAACGCGCCGGGCATGCAAAGCCACCGCTCTAGCTCGCGCTGCGACGGCTCGCGGCTTCTGTCTTGTTTGCGGCCAGGGCCTCGGTCATGATATGGCGCGTCTCACGCAAAAACGCTGCCCCCTTCACCGTACGCTGCACCAGCACACTGCGCCGGTCAGACGGGTCGACCTTCCGGCGAACAAAATCAAGCTCGGTCAAACGGTCCAGAGCGCGGGTGATCGCTGGCTTGGAAACATTAAGATCCTGCGCCAGTCCGCGCACGGTATGCCCGCCGTCGTTGAGATAGCAGGTCAGAAACACGCCTAGCTGCCGGGCGGAAAGATCAACCCCCTCGCGCCGCACCAGCGAGACAATTGTATCACGAAGAATTCCGACCAGCTGGTCGGAAGAAAGTTGCGCCGCCATAAACTAAGATCCTTAACTAAAAATTTGAAAGTCGCTTTTATTTTTTATATGTAGCTTTATATCAACTCAGTTGACGATCAAAGCACCATCATAAAGGCATGGCAGACGATCAACGTGTCAAAAGCCATTCGCAGACGATCAACGTGTCAAAAGCCATTCCCAGCTTGTCCTTGCTTGCCCCCGGCAAACAAACCGAAACCAAACAGGCAAAACATCCTACACCGAAACAAGCTTTCAGGAAATACGCATTGTAGCTACACAAATCAAGCATTTGAAACATAAAAACATTTCAACTGCACTGAACGTTTCAAAGATTTAATCATCTCGTGATTGCAACCGGTTGGCCGGCGAACCAAGCATTTCAACCGCCGCGAGCAATGCCCGCAGGCTCTGCGCCTCACCGCCTTCCGGCCTGCCGGGGCGGCTGGAATCATTCCATGCGTAAACATCCACATGCGCCCATGCGATTCCGGAAGGGATAAAACGTTTCAGGAATAGAGCCGCAACAATCGCGCCCGCCATGGGTTTCGCGGAAACAGTGTTGAGATCGGCAACCGGGCTGTCCAGCCACGCGGTGTAACCCTCAAACAACGGCAAGCGCCAGAGCGGATCGTTAACCGATTGCCCCGCCGCCAGAATGGATTGCGCAAGCCGCTCATCGTTGCAAAACAACGCCGGCAAATCCGGCCCCAGCGCCACGCGCGCCGCACCCGTCAACGTTGCAGCATCTATCAGAAAATCTGGTGTTTCGCTAGCCGCCTCCGCGAGCAGGTCGCACAGCACAAGCCGGCCCTCCGCATCCGTATTGCCAACCTCCACGCTCAAACCAGCAACCGTTTGCAGCACGTCAGATGGCCGCATGGCATGGCCGGAGATGCTGTTTTCCACGCAGCCAATCCTCAGTTGCAACCGTAACGGTAAATCCAGCGCCATCACCGCTTGCGCCAGTCCCAGCAAAATTGCAGCACCGCCCATATCTTTTTTCATACGTAGCATCGCAGCGCCCGGCTTCAGGTCATAACCACCCGTATCGAAGCACACGCCTTTGCCGCAGAGCGAGAGCAGCGGCGCGTCCGCATCCGCGCGTGAGCCATGCCATGTCAGCAGCACCGCCTCCGCCCCGCGCTCAGACCCCGCCCCCACCGCCGCCAGCGCGGGGTAGCGTTCAGCCACCGCCGCGCCGTAAACATGCGTGGTATGCGCGCCAAAACGCACGCCCATATCCATCGCGGCCTGGGCCAGCTCGGCCGGCCCCAGCAGGTTCGCGGGTGTATTGATCAGATCGCGCACCGCGCAGACCGCGCTTGCAATCACCATTGCGCGTGCAGGCACTTGCGCGGCGGCCAGCTGCGCCCGCGGCTTTGGTGCCCTGGTTTTTAAATGTTCAAACCGGTAGGCGCCGAGCAAAAACCCCAGCGCGGCATCCTCGCCTGAGAAATCGCCATCGACGATCCGCCACACCGTTCCGCTTGGCAATGCACCCGCCGCCGCGCCAAAACCATGCACCGCCGGCGCGCTTCCCAGCCCCAGCACCGCACCCTGCAACGCACCATCGCCACCGGTGAGCAACACAACCGCCCCCGCCTGGCCTGCGAAATCTTGCAACCGCGCCAGCGCCGCCTGCCCGGGCGGCAATCCATCCAGCACCGCGGCCACACGCTCAGGCCGCACGCCATAAAGCGGCAGCGCCGCAACGTCATTCATCGCCAATCCCGCCAGTTCCCGCATCATGCCCGACTCCATGTTTACCGGGCTGTTATATCAGCTGCGGCCAGCAGGAACTGCGCCCAAACCACGAGCGTGCTGATTTTGTGGCGGATTTAAGAAGCGCGCCTCTAATGCAGCTTTTCGATACCCACGGCGGCTACCCGCCCCTCGCGCTGCTGCACGGCAAAGCGCACGCGCTCACCTTCATTCAACTTGCGCAACCCCGCATGCTGCACCGCGCTGATATGAACAAAAATATCGTTTCCACCAGTATCGGGCGCGATGAACCCATACCCCTTGCCAGGGTTGAACCATTTCACAACCCCTGTAATGGCCGTTTCAGGCCGTGCACCCTCGTCATGCATCATTTCCATATCGACACCTTCCTTGCACCGGTTTCGCTGGACATACACCATGGCACCGGTCATGCCCGCCGGGCGCGTGAGTCTACGCGCATTAATCCGAATTTATCAATTGGAACATGTGCTGCGCCGCAGCAGAAAGATTTGAAGCCCCGCAAAAAATACGCACCCGCGGTTGCGCGATTTTCCGCAAACCCTGGCGCACGGCCGAGGCATTAGAGCCAGATAAGATCCGCCTCTAAATCAGGCGACATCCTCGCGGCGGTCACGCACCCGCACATAGGCGATCGCGGCATGCTCCTCGCAATAGGGTTTCCCTGTCACCGCGGACGCATTGCAAAAATGAAAACTCGGCTTTCCCGGCTCGCCGATCGGCCAGCAGCACGGCGTGGCGCGCTGGCTGAATTTCACAGCCGGCAACAGCGCGCGCAGCGTTGGCATCGGCGCCGACATCGAAGCTGAAAGCGGCGGCAGCGTTGCCCCTTGCACCCGCTTGGGCACCACCGGACGCACGGCAGCGGTTTCACCCTCGTTGCGGCGAATCGGCGAGGGACGCGGCGGCAGATTAAGGCGATGCGCCTTCCCGACCACGGCATTTTTTGAAATATTCAGCCTGCGGCCAATTTCCGCAGTCGAAAGCCCTTCAGCCCACAAACTCCGCAATTTTGCAATTGCCTCTTCCGTCCACTCCATATTGTGGTCCCTCTCACTCAAACTACAAAATACAGTAGAGAGAGCGGGCCCCAATCGCAATATCTAGCGGGGTCTCCCCGAGTCCTTTTCTGTGGAAAACTATTATTACTTAAACGTCTCGCCCGGAAACGCACCCCAGAAATCCTCGCGCGCCAGATAGCCCGTATAGCGCCCGGCCGACGCCTTGCAAAAATCCGAGCTCCGGTCACATGAAATCAAAGTACCGGTGACACCGCCCTGCAGATACGCCACGGGCGCCGCATCCGGGGCGGGGCTGTGCCGCAGCACCGCCTGCTGGGCGGTAATGAAAAACGTCCGCCGGGCGCGGATCGTCGCCATATGCACCCAGCCGGTACCACCGTCTGGCGCCACCACATGGCGCCATACGTCAAATTCGCCAATGATCTCCACCGGCAGCCCATCGCGCTCGTAAACCCAGTTCACAGGGTACTGAAACCCCGGCCCGGCCCGGAAATTCACCTCATTGGTGCGCAGCGAGACAAAGCGCGGCACCGGCAGCTTCGTTACCTGCCCCACTGCCGGCCCAGGCCCGCTGCCAACGGGCACCGCGGTCCAGCCACCAAGCAACAGCAGCGCGAGGGCAGCCCCCCTCAACCACATACGGGGCATGCCTTGTCCTTCCGCAACCTGACTTTCCTGAACTCCGCCGCCAGCGCATCCCAGATCAGCAGCCAGCCAGACATGGAAGCGCCGATGCCCATGATCTCCTTTAGCACCTCGCTCGCTTGTAAACTGCCCATCACCCCGGTCACCGCGCCCAGCACGCCGGCCTGCGAGCAGCTCGGCACCAGCCCTTCCGGCGGCGGTTCGGGGTAGAGGCATCGGTAACAAGGCCCCTGCGGGTCAGCATGCGGCTTAAAGGTGGAAAGCTGCCCCTCGAAACGCAGCACCGCCGCGCTCACCAGCGTGCGCCGCGCCGCCACGCAGGCATCGGCCAGAAGAAAGCGGGTGGCGAAATTATCCGTGCCGTCACAGATTATATCGTAGCCTTCCAACAGCCCCGCCACGTTGGCCGCATCCAGCCGGTGGTTATGCATATTCACCTGCACCAGAGGATTGATCCGGCGCATCGACTCCGCGGCCGACTCGACCTTCGCCCGGCCCAGATTTTCCATGCCGTGGGCAACCTGGCGCTGCAGATTGGAGAGCTCCAGCACATCGCCATCCACCAGCCCGATGCAGCCCACCCCGGCGGCGGCCAGATACAAGGCCAGGGGCGAGCCGAGCCCGCCAGCGCCCACGATGAGCACACGAGCGGCCTTCAGCCGCGCCTGGCCCGCTCCGCCAACCTCGCGCAACAAAATATGCCGCGCATAGCGTTGAATTTCGTCCTCGGAAAAATCTAAATCCATGCGCCATTATAGAATAACCGCCAGCGGCGGCCAAATGCCCCGCCCGGGGCCGCAGTTTTCCGTCCTGGTTTTAATCGTCGCTTAAGCTCCCCCCAGTACAGTGAAGCAATTTTTCCTAGCCGCCCAAAGGATCCATGTAATGCCGGACGTGAACCCGCTGGCCGATCGTCTCAATTTCATTAATTTGAGCGCAAAGGCACTAGCACGGTTGCGGGGGATGAAATCCATCATCTGGCAGGCGCTGCCCGCGGCGCTCAACGCGCTCTACGCCAAAATTGGCACGGAGCCGCGAACCAGCCGTTTTTTCGCTACGCCCGCGATGATGGAACATGCACAGGCCCGGCAGTCGCTGCATTGGAGCACCATCCTGGAAGGCGATTTCGGCCAGGAATATCTCGATGAGGTCACCAAAGTGGGGGAGGTTCACGCCCGCATCGGGCTGGAGCCGCGCTGGTACATCGGCGGTTATGCGCTGATGCTTGAATCCCTCACGGCCGCCGTGGTCGCCGCGCGCTGGCCCAAACCCGTGTTCTGGCGGCGCCAGAACAACGCCGGGGAGCTGAGCGAGGAAATCGGTGTGCTGCTGAAGGCGGCTTTCCTGGATATGGACCTGGCGATTTCGGTATATCTGCAAGCCGCGGAGGCCGCGCGCCAGGCCGCCGAGAACCTTGCCGCAAGCACCAGCGCAAAAGTGATGAAGACGGTGAGCGAGGCGATGAGCGCGCTCGCCGCGGGGGATCTCACGCACCGCATCGGCGATACGCTGCCTGATGAATACGCTCGGCTGCGCGAGGATTTTAACAACGCGCTGGTGCGTCTGGCCGGCACCCTCTCCGGGATTCAGGCTGCGACCGGGATGATCAACAACGGTATCGACGAAATTTCCCAAGCCACCGACGATCTGGCGCGGCGGACCGAGCAGCAGGCCGCCAACCTGCTGGAGACGACCACCGCGCTCACCGAGTTGACCGAAGGGGTGAAACGCACGGCCGCCGGCGCGGCACAGGCGAATGCCGCGGTGAGGGGCGCCAATTCGGGCGCGGCCAATTCGCGCAACGTGGTGAGCGAGGCAGGTGATGCGATGAACAAGATCGAGGCATCCTCCCAGGAAATCAGCCAGATTATCGGGTTGATCGACGATATCGCCTTCCAGACCAATCTTCTCGCGCTGAACGCCGGGGTGGAGGCGGCGCGCGCCGGCGATGCGGGGCGCGGCTTCGCGGTTGTGGCATCCGAAGTCCGGGCGCTGGCCCAGCGCTCAGCGGAGGCGGCGAAGGCGATCAAATCGCTCATCTCAACCTCCTCGTCCCAGGTTGTTCAGGGAGTGGAGCTGGTGCGCAAGACCGGACAGTCGCTGGAGACCATCGGCACCAATATGGGGCAGATCGAGGGGCTGGTCTCGGGTATCGCCAATGCGGCGCAGCAACAGTCCGGCGGGCTGAACCAGGTGAGCGAGGCGGTGAACCAGGTGAACATGGTGGTGCAACAGAATGCCGCCATGGTTGAGGAGGCCTCGGCGGCGGTGCATTCGCTGAAAAGCGAAATCAACGAGCTCAACCGTTCGATTTCCTCATTCAAGATCAACCGTGGACGGGCAAACCCACTGGGCGGCCGCAACCCGGCGGCGGCGCGGCGGCGGCTGGCGGCGGTGGATTAGTTTTTTTTAATGTTGGGTCCGTAGACTTCCGAAAATTGCGTGAGCGCGGCGGTCACTTGCGCATCGGTAAGCAGCACCGGCCCGCCGGCGGCAAGCGAGAGCAGATATTGTTGCGCCAGGGTCTCCAACTCGGCGGCGGCACTCATCGCGGCCTCGATGGTTCTGCCGGTGGCGATGGCGCCGTGGTTTGCCAGCAGGCAGGCGCTACGTTCCTCCAAGGCGCGCAACACATGGGCTGAAAGCTCCGCCGTGCCAAACAGGGCATAGGGCGCGCAATACACCGGCGCGCCGCCGAAACGGGCGATCATGTAATGGCAGGCTGGGATATCTCGCCGGGCCATGGAGAGGGCGGTGCAGTTTGGCGCGTGATGATGCACCACGGCGCCGGTCTGCGGCCGGGCGAGATAAATATCCAGATGAAACCGCCATTCCGAGGAGGGGCGGTAATCGCCGTCATAAGCGCCGTAGTCACCGTCCAGCTTGATCAGCGGGAGCATTTCCGGCGTGAGCTGATCATAGGGGATGGCCGAAGGGGTGATGAGAATGCCTTGCTCCGTGCGGCAGGAGAGGTTGCCGGAAGTGCCTTGGGCCAAGCCGCGCGCGGACATGGCACGGGCGGCGGCGATGAGGGCGGTGCGGTCTTGCATCATACGTTTTCGTAACATGGGAGGCGGCGGGGTCAATCTGGCGCCGTTTTGGTATGAAAAAAACAACGAATTAACCAAGCCAGCCCAACTGGTGCAAAGCATGCAAGAGCAAAGAAGCCGCCAGCGCCAGCATGACGGTGCCCGCCAGGGCATCGAGCACGCGCCAGGCGGCCGGGCGGGTGAACACAGGCTTGAGCAGACGCGCGCCAAAGCCAAGCGCGGAAAACCAAAGAAAACTGGCCGTGGCTGTGCCCGTCGCGAAAAACGGGCGCAGGTGCGGCGGTTGAGCCGAGCCGACCATGCCCAGGAGCAAAACGGTATCAAGATACACATGCGGGTTGAGGAAGGTAAACCCCGCGGTTGCCGCCAGCGCCTGGCCAAGGGTTAGCCTGGCGGCCTGCCCCAGGACCACCGAATGAGGGCCGCCGATGCGGCGGTAGGCCATGATGCCATGCCAGACCAGGAACGCCGCGCCGCCAAGCGAGAGCAACAGGGTTAATTGCGGGGCGGCGGAGAGGAACACGCCAACGCCGCTCACCCCTGCCACGATCAGCAGTGCGTCAGCGCCGCTACAGAAGAGAACGATGGCGCCGACATGCTCATGGCGCAGCCCCTGACGCAGAACAAAGAGATTTTGCGCGCCGATGGCGATGATCAGCGCGGCGGAGGTGGCAAAGCCAGTGGCGAAGGGGGGGATGAAGGTTTCCATGGCTGAGAGCTATGGCCGCCGGTTTGACATTAGAAAAGCATGTTTTTCTAAGGTTGGCTAAGCATTAGGGGCTGCACCCGCTGGAGCTGGCGCGGCCGCATATCGCCGCGGGCCGCCTGATTGAGCTGCCGCCATATTTACGGCTGGATGTGAAGAAGCTTTATTGGACCGTTGCGCGCCTGCACGCGGCGGCGTTGCGCCATTTGACCAGGGCCGTTTGCACGGCCGCACGCCAGAGCCTGGGCGTGGATGGTTGATACATCAGGCGGGTTTGCGTAGGCGGGCTGCGAAAACTTTGCGGAGTTTGCTGATTTTGGGCGTGATGACGGCGTTGCAGTACCCGGAATAAGGATTGCGGGCGAAATATTGGTCATGTTCCGGCTCGGCGCGGTAGAAAACCGGCGCGGGGGAAAGTTCGGTGACGATTTTGCGCCCCCAGGCGCCGGCGGTTTCAAATTCAGCGATGATTTTTTCAGCCGCGGCGTGTTGGGCGGGGCTTTGGTAGAAGATGACCGAGCGGTACTGGCTGCCGATGTCCGCCCCCTGGCGGTTGAGGGTTGTGGGGTCGTGAATGGTGAAAAAGACACGCAGCAGATCCTCAAAAGGGAGGATTGCGGGGTCAAAAATGACCTGGACGACCTCGGCATGGCCGGTGACGCCGGTACACACCTGTTTGTAGCTGGGGTTTGCAACCTGGCCACCAGCGTAGCCCGATTGCACGGCGGTGACGCCTTGAAGCTCGGAGAAGGCGGCCTCGGTGCACCAGAAGCAGCCGCCACCCAGGATTGCGGTTTCAGTCATTTCACCCCCCCTAATTCGCACAACTCCGCCCAGTGTTGCGCGCTCACCGGGGCGACGGAAAGCCGGGAGAGACGGACCAGGGCAAGGTCTTTGAATCTGGGGTCTGATTTGATGGTTGCAAGGGAGATGGGGCGGGGAAGTGCTTTGAGGGCCTGCATATCAACACAGACCCAGGCGCCGCTTGTGGCTGTGGGGTCCGGGTAGGCCTCGGCGGCAACCTGCACGATTCCTACGATCTCCTTGCCGATGTTGGAATGGTAGAAAAAGGCAAGATCGCCCTTGCGCATGGCCATGAGGTTGAGCTTGGCGCTGTGGTTGCGCACGCCGGTCCAGGGTTCCACGCGGTTTTGCACCTGTTGATCCCAGGAGAAGGAATCGGGTTCGGATTTTACCAGCCAATAGTTTGTCATGACATTACTGTAATCGGATTTCCTGATGCTTCAAATCCTGGCTTCACTGGCCTATTAGTCGCGCATGAATGAAAACGTGATGATGGCCGCGCGCATGAGCAAGACCGGGGCCTGGTTGCATTACTTCGCCAATCCCGGGCGGTTTTTAAGGTTTGCGCGCCCAGCCCTACCCTGGGCGGCGGCCATTTCCATCGCGCTAACGGTGGCTGGCATTGTGTGGGGCTACGCTTTTGCCCCGGCGGACTGGCAGCAGGGGGATGCGGCGCGGATCATGTATGTGCATGTGCCGGCGGCGTGGGTTGCGATGTCCGGCTATGCGATGCTGGCGGGGGTTTCGTTCTTCTCCATTGTATGGCGGCATCCGCTGGCGAATTTGGCGGCGGAGGAGGTCGGCCCAGTGGGGGCTGGGTTTACGTTTGTCTGCCTGGTCTCCGGCGCGCTGTGGGGTAAGCCGATGTGGGGGGCTTACTGGGTCTGGGATGCGCGGCTGACCTCGGTGCTGGTGCTGTTCTTTTTGTATCTGGGGCATATCGCGCTGATACGGGCGTTTGATAACCCGGCGCATGGGCACAGGGCGGCGGCGATTCTGGCGATGGTCGGGGCGATCAACCTGCCGATCATCGTGTTCTCCGTGCAGTGGTGGAATACGCTGCACCAGGGCAATACGATCTCGTTTACCGGCGGTTCTAAAATTTATATCACCATGCTGTATCCGTTGCTGATCTCGACGCTTGGATTTTATTTGAGCTTTTTGACGCTGGTGTGTGCGCGGATGTGCGCCGCGATCATGGAACGGCGGACACGAACGCTCCTGGTGGCAGCCGCGGAGCGCGAATCATGAAATTCGCGGTATTTATCAACGGCAGTTATGGTGTGACCGTGGCGTTTTTGCTCGGCGTGGGCTGGCTGACCTTTGCGCGCTACCGCCGCGCCGTGCGGCGCCTGCGCGCGGTGGAGACACGCTGATGCGCGGCGCGAAGAAGCGGCGGCTGTATCTGGTGTTGGCGATCGGGCTTTGTTTGAGCGCGGCGGTTGGGCTATCGCTGGCGGCATTCTCATCGACGCTGACGTTTTTCCTCTCGCCGCGCGCGGTGTTGGCAAAACACCCGGCACCGGGAATGAACTTCAGGCTCGGCGGCATTGTGCAGGTAGGGACTGTGAAGACCGTGATTAACGCCGGCACGCCGACGACAAGTTTCCGGGTGACCGACGGGCAAGCCTCCGTGCCGGTGGTGTATACTGGGCTGCTGCCGGATTTGTTCCGCGAGGGACAGGGGATTGTGGCGATCGGCGCGATGAATGCCAGCGGGCAGTTTGCCGCCGATGAGGTGCTGGCCAAGCATGGGTCCACCTATATGCCCAAGGATGTTGAAGAGTCGCTGAAGAATGCCGGCAAATGGAATCCGGCCTTCGGTCCGGCCCCGGCCGCCGATACGTGGAACACCATGAAAGTGAAGGGGAGCGGATCGTGATACCGGAACTTGGACATTTCGCGCTGGCGCTGGCGGTGGCCCTGGCTTTCGCCCAGGGGGTAATTGGGATTTTTGCGCCGGGGTTGCGTGATCCGCGCGCGATGCGCGGGGTGCCCGCGTTGGCGCTGAGCCAGTTTCTGGCGATCGGGGCGGCGTTTCTCGCGTTGATCTATGCCGGGGTGGTCTCGGATTTCACTGTGGAAAATGTTGCGAATTTTTCATCCGCCCAGGTGCCGCTGCTGTACCGGATTACCGGCACCTGGGGGAACCATGATGGCTCCATGCTGCTATGGTGCTTCATCCTCTCGCTCTGCGGGGCGACCGTGGCGGCATTCGGCAACGGGCTACCGGCCTCGCTGAGGGCGCGCGTGCTGGGCGTGCTGGGCCTGGTTTCCGGCGGGTTTTTGTTGTTCACGCTGACAGTGTCTGACCCCTTCACGCGGTTGTGGCCGCCGCCGCTGGATGGCGCCGGGGTTAACCCGATTTTGCAAGACCCGGGCTTGGCGTTCCATCCGCCGGTTTTATATACCGGCTATGTCGGGTTCTCGGTGGCGTTCGCGTTTGCCATCGCGGCGCTGATCGAGGGGCGCATCGATGCCGCCTGGGGCCGCTGGGTGCGCCCGTGGGCGCTGATCTCTTGGTGTTTTCTGACCGCCGGGATCGCGCTGGGGAGCTGGTGGAGTTATTATACGCTGGGCTGGGGCGGGTATTGGTTCTGGGACCCGGTGGAGAACGCGGCGTTGCTGCCATGGCTGACCGGCACCGCGCTGTTGCATTGCGCGATTGTGGTGGAGAAGCGCGAGGCGCTGAAGGCGTGGGCGGTGTTGCTGGCGATTGCCACGTTCTCGCTGAGTTTGTCAGGCACGTTTCTGGTGCGATCCGGCATTCTGAACTCGGTGCATTCATTCGCGGCGGCGCCGAACCAGGGATTGTTTATTCTGGCACTGCTGGCGATTACCATTGGCGGCTCGCTGTTGCTGTTTGCGATCAGGGCGCCGATTTTGGCGGCGACGGGGATTTATGCGCCGCTCTCGCGCGAGAGCGCGCTGGTGCTGAACAATATCTTCATCTGCTCGATCGCGATGGTGGTGTTTGTCGGCACGTTGTATCCGCCGTTCGTGAATTTGCTGTTTGGCGTTCAGCTTTCCATCGGCGCGCCGTTTTTCAATGAGACGGTGCTGCCGCTGGCGGGGCCGATTATTCTGGCGATGGGCGTGGGGCCGATGATGGCCTGGAAGCGGGCGGCATTGTTGCCGGTGTTGCGACAATTGTGGCTGGCGGCGGCGGTGGGGTTGCTGGTGTTTCTGGTGATGGCGGCGAACCGGCATGTGATCGCGGCGCTGGGGCTGGCGGGCGGCGCCTGGGTGGTGATGGCGGCGATTACAGATATTGCCGGGCGGATCAGGTTGTTCCGGGTTTCAGCCGGAAGCTCCTTGGCGCGGCTGTGGGTGCTGCCGCGCGCGGTTGTGGGGGCGACGCTCGGGCATATCGGCTTTGGCATGATGGTGCTTGGAATCGCGGGGATGACGCTGGCGACGCAGAAGGTGATTGTGCTGAAGCCTGGACAATCTACCCAGCTTGGCGGCTACACCTGGACGCTGGATGACATTCATGATGCGCCTGGGCCGAATTTTTCGCAGCGGGTGGCTGATATTTCGTTGAGTGAAAATGGCAAGGTGTTCATGACGCTGCATCCGGCGCGGCGGTTTTTCAGCGCGCAGAAGGTGATTACCAACACGGCCGCGATACGGACCAACGGGTTCCAGGATATATATGCGGTGTTTGCGGCTGAACCGCCGGGCTCGGGCGGGGCGGAGCTGCGGTTGAACCGGCATCCGCTGGCGCCTGAGATATGGCTGGGCGGGTTGGTGATGGCCTTGGGGGGAGGGATTTCACTCTCTGACCGGCGCTTGCGGGTGGGCGCGCCGGCGCGCAAAAAGCTAGCGGGGGCTGTGGCCTGATGTCGCCTTTGCGTAGACGATTGTTGTTTGGAATTCCGCTCGCGCTGGCCGTGGCCGGTGGTGAGGGGTTTTATATTATCCTGAGGCGGATGCAGCAAAATGATTACGACCCGCACGCCCTGCCCTCGCCGCTGATTGGCAAGCGGCCGCCTGCCTTCAACTTACCTGGCGCCGATGGGATGCAGGGTTTCAGCAATACCGATTTATTGGCGCCGCCCAAGCCGATGCTGGTTAACTGGTTTGCCTCCTGGTGCATGCCCTGCTTGCAGGAGGCGCCGATGCTGATGAAACTTGCCAAGACCGGACTTGAGATTTGGGGGATCGCCTATCAGGATCATCCACAGGATCTGGCGAATTTCATCAGCACGAACGGCAACCCTTATACACGGCTGGCGGCGGATGCCTCGGGGCTGACGGCCATCAACTGGGGGGTTTATGGTGTACCGGAGACGTATTTCATCGATAAGCAGGGGATTGTGCGGTGGCGTTACGCCGGGGCGCTGACCGATGATGTGGTGAGCGGCACGTTGCAGCCATTGTTGCAGAAATACGCATGAGAAAATTACTTTTTGTGCTCGTTCTGGTGCCAGCGCTGGCCTATGCCCAGACGTTGACGCGCGATGGCGTGACGCTGACCCCGGCGCAGGAGGCGCGGGCTGAGGATATCGGCAGCCAATTGCGCTGCCTGGTGTGCCAGAATGAAAGCATTGAGGGTTCCTCAGCCGATTTGGCAAAGCAACTGCGCACAATCATCCGCCAGCAGGTGGTGGCCGGAGATTCCAGCAAGAGCATCATGAATTACATGGTCCAGCGTTATGGAATTTTCGTGCTGCTGATGCCGCCGTTCATGCGGCTGACCTGGGCGCTGTATGCCTCGCCGTTTATCGGTATCATACTTGGATTTTTTGGATATTGGCTCATGAGGCGCACAAAAGCGGAGGCCCCTGCCCCGCTCACCGACGCCGATACCAGACGGTTGGATGAACTACTGAAATGATATTTTTGATGATGCTGGGGCTGGCCCTGGTGCTGATGCTGCCGCTGGCCGTGATGTTCGTCTCACCGCGCCGCACGCAAGGAAGGCGCGAGGTGGCGCTCGCGCTGCATAAGGCGCAGCTTGTGGAATTGGCGCGCGATCTGGCCGATGGACGGATTGGCGAGGCGGAATACGCGGCGGCGAAGCTGGAGGTGGAACGCCGCCTGCTCACCGCGGATGGCAGCGTGGAGCCGGTGTGGAACGGCAATGCGAAGCTGCTGCTGATCGCGACCGTGGTGGCCGTGCCGGTGGCGGCGTTCGCGCTGTATCTGCCGGGGAGCACGCCTGGTGTTCCCTCCGAGCCGCAT
This sequence comes from Acidocella sp., assembly GCF_028687955.1. Lineage (GTDB taxonomy): Bacteria > Pseudomonadota > Alphaproteobacteria > Acetobacterales > Acetobacteraceae > Acidocella. The sequence goes on along the minus strand of NZ_JAQTZC010000011.1, from coordinate 11,927 downwards.
ACGCAGTGGCTGGCGAAGGAACAGGCGGCGCAGGCGAAACTGGCGGTGTTCGTGACGGAGTTGCGGGCGCGGCTGGCGGCGGAAGATCCCAATTCGGCGGATGCCAGCCAGGGCGAGGCGTATTTGGGTGAGGCGCTGGCGGAACAGGCGGGGGAAATTACGCCCGAGGCACTGGGATATTTCAAGCAGTCGCTGGCGAATGCGCCGCAGAATGCTTCGTGGCGGCCGCTGGATGTGCAGCGGATTGGCGAGGCCGCGCAGGCAGCTTCACAGTAAACGATTTAAGTTTATGGTGGGGACATGGATATAGATAAAAAGTCTGAGACAGAAAACTTACAGCCAGCGCCAGCAAAGCCGCAGACGATAAAGCTGCCGCCGGAGATTGGTGGACAGAAGGGCCCCGAGCCGACACGCTATGGCGACTGGGAAAAAAATGGACGCTGCACTGATTTTTGAATACAGGAGTGATTGCCGTGAAGTCAGTTGCAGGTGTTGTTGGGCTTCCACTCGTGGTGGCGGGGATCGTGTTGTTTTTTGTGGTGCCGCTGATCGCGGAAAATACGGGAAATGAGTGCCAGGCGCTGGAAAAATACAATGCCAGCAATGCCGCGCGCAATGTGACGGGATCAACCACGGGGCCAATTTATGGTATGCTCAACGGATTGGCGCGCTCGGTTGCAACCGGCGAGGCGACGAGTGCCGCGGAGGCCAACGCACATCCGAATATTCCGGTAAGTGTAAGTTGCGCCTATGATTTCTGGAAGGCTTTCTAGGATGATCCGGGGCTTGTCCGGCAAGCCGGGGATTGTTTTCATGGTGCTGGCGATGCTGGATTTCGGCTTGCGGCCGGCCCTGGCGTCGCAGCTTGCGGGCGTGACTCTGCCGGACACGCAAACCGTGGGGACAACGCAGCTACAACTGAACGGCATCGGGCTACGCACCTATTCGGTGCTGGGCATCCATATTTATGTCGCAGGCTTATATTTGCAGCAGCCGAGCCATGATGCTGAAGCGATTTTGGCCTCACCCGGGATCAAGCTGGTGCAGATGCATTTTGTGCATGGTGTTGGTGTGAGCGCGATGCGCGGCGCCTGGCGCAGGGGATTAACGAAGAACTGCGTTGCGCCGTGTGTGCTCTCGCAAGCGCGGCTGGCGCAATTTTTGGCGGCGTTGCGCCCGGTAAAAGCCGGAGAGGATGTGAGCATCGAATTTCAGCCCTGGGGCGCTGAAGCGTTTTATGACGGGGTTTCGGTGGGAAAGATCGACGATCCGGGATTCGCGCGGCTGATGCTGGAGGTATTTATCGGGCAAAACACCACAGTGCCGCAATTGAAGCGGCAACTGCTTGGAGATGGGCCAGCGACAGGCTAGTGGATAAAATCCGGCTGAATGGTATCACAGTGGCATTAACCGCCAAGGACCGCGCATTGCGCCGCTCGTGGCACAGGTAGAGACAAGCCTCGTGCAGGCTCTCGGCCCATTTTTCGGAACCCTCACCTTCGGTGATGACACCATATTCCTTGAGGAACTGCTCGGCCGCTTTTTTGAAGGTCGGGCGGGGTACCAAGTGTTAAAATCTATCCACTAGCTCAGCATGCCCCGGAGTTCTTCAAGTGCTGCCAGCGTCTCAGCCAGCAAGGTGCGCAGGCGTTCGTTTTCCCTGTTCGCGCGTATCCAGTTTGCGCGTTCCATGCTCGCTTGTTCGGGACCAGCGGGTTCAGCGCCAACGGGTTCAGCGCCAACGGGGTTGCCGGTGGCCGGTTCCTCGGCGGCAAATTCATGGCTGAAGATGTCCTCATCGGCGGGGATGGCCATTGCGGCTCCGGGCAACGCCTTGGCCGGTTCATCCGCCACATCGGGCTCAGCCTTGGCGGCGAAGCCTGGCAACGGCAAGTGCGGGGTGATCTGCGGTGCGGTGGGCGCGTTTACCGCGACCGGCACTGGGGCCGCGCCAAGCTCAACCTCGGCCGCCTGGCGTTCCTCCTGCGAGGCGGGGGGGATGTTCTCATGCAGAGCGCCGCCGCCTTCACGCAGCAAGCGCTGCACACCCTTGATCGTGTAGCCCTGGGTGTAAAGCAGGTCCGCTACACGGCGGAGCAGCAACACATCCTCGGGACGGTAGTACCGCCGCCCGCCGCCGCGCTTGAGCGGACGCACCTGGGGAAATTTAGTCTCCCAGAAGCGCAGCACATGTTGCGGCACATGAAGCTCGTCGGCTACCTCGCTGATGGTACGAAAAGCATCCGCGGTTTTGCGTGGCCGAACCCGTCCGGACTCGGCGTGGGCCTCCGGCAATACGTCTTCCTCGTCGGGGTATTCTTCATCCACCATGCGAACCATCAATTATTCCGTTACAGCCCAACCGAAGGGCGAGGCGGGGCATTTACCGCGTCCCGCAGCATCTGGCTGGGGCGGAAAACCAGAACACGGCGGGGTAAAATAGGAACCTCGACGCCGGTTTTCGGGTTACGGCCCACGCGGCGGCCTTTCTGGCGGACAGAAAATGTGCCAAACCCGCTAATTTTAACGGATTTTCCCTCCGTGAGCGCGTCCACCATGCGCGCGAGAGTCGCTTCGAGTAAATCGGCTGATTCGTTGCGAGACAAGCCAACGGCGGCATAGACCGCCTCGGTTAGTTGTGCGCGCGTCAATGTGTTCATTTTACAAGATTAGCACGCGCGCGCGCGCGGTCAACAATTCGTTTTGTTTTTCCGTCACATACGGAGCAGCGCTGAACCCCACGTTAAGCCGCCGCCGAGGGCTTCCAGCAAAACCAGCTGCCCGGGCTTGATCCGCCCGTCGTTGATCGCCTGCGCCAGCGCCAGAGGAATGCTGGCCGCGGAGGTGTTGGCGTGCTGGTCCACCGTGACCACCACCCGCTCCTGCGGCAGGCCGATCTTGCGGCCAACGCCATCAATAATCCGGCGGTTGGCCTGATGCGGCACCAGCCAGTCGATATCCTTTGCTGTCAAATTGTTAGCGGCCAAAGCTTCGTTGACAGCGCAAGCCAGAAGGGTAACCGCATGGCGGAAAACCTCGCGCCCGTTCATGACCAGATGGCCTGGTTTGTCAGGCTGGCCGACCGCGCCATCAACATAGAGAATATCGGTCAGGGTGCCGTCGGAGTGCAGATGGGTGGAGAGGATGCCGGGGCCCTCCTCCGCCACGTCGCGGGCGCTGAGCAGCACGGCGCCCGCACCATCGCCAAATAGAACGCAGGTGCCGCGGTCAGCGAAGTTGAGGATGCGGGAATAAACCTCGGAACCGATCACCAAAATGTGATCCGCCTGGCCGGAGCGGATCATCGCCTCGGCAATGCCGAGACCATAGATGAAGCCCGAGCAGGCAGCCGCAATATCAAACCCGAAGGCGTTTTTCGCGCCCAGCATCCCCTGGACATGCACGGCGGTAGAGGGAAAAGCCTGATCCGGCGTGGAGGTGGCGAGGATGATGGCGCCGACATCCTCCGGCGCAATGCCGGCGGTGGCCAGGGCACCGCGCGCGGCGGCGGCGCCCATAAAGGCGCAGGTCTCATGGCGGCCGGCGAAGTGGCGCTGGCGGATGCCTGTACGCTCGGTGATCCATTCGTCGGAGGTGTCCACGCGTTCCGCCATTTCGGCGTTGGAGACGATTTTTTCCGGCAGGTAGGCGCCGATGCCAGCCATGACCGCGCGGCGGCGCAAACGCTCAGACATCGGGGTTGGCTGTCTGTTCGAAGGCGAGAATGGCGCGGTCCATGGCGGCCAGCCCCTCGGCAATACGGCTGTTGAAATCGTTGTTTATCATATCCATCGCCACATCCACCGCATGCGCAAATCCTTCAGCATCCGTTCCGCCGTGGGATTTGACCACCACGCCGTTCAATCCGAGCAGCACCGCGCCGTTGTAGCGGCGGGGATCCAACAGCTCGCGCAGGCGCCGCAACGCGCCCCGGGCGAGTATATAACCGGCCTTGGCGAGCGGCCCGGAGGCGAAAACCCGCTTTAGCAGGTCGCCGACCAGCTTGAAGGCGCCCTCCCCGGTTTTCAACGCGACGTTGCCGGTGAAGCCATCAGTGACAATGACGTTGACCGTGCCCGCAGTGATGTCGTGGCCTTCGATGAAGCCGTGGAACTGCGCGCCGATCGGGCTTTCGCGCAGCGTGGCGGCGGCGGCGCGGAGAATGTCGTTCCCCTTGCCTTCCTCGGAGCCGACATTGAGCAGGCCGATGGTGGGCGCGGGCAGGCCCAGTACGATTTTGGCGAACATCTCGCCCATCAGGGCGAATTCGACCAGGTTGCGGGAATCGCAGACCACGTTGAGGCCGAGATCGAGCATCACGACATCGCCCCTGGCCGAGGGGGCGGTTGCCGCCATCGCCGGGCGGTCAATCCCTTGCAGGGTTTTGAGGACAATTTTGGAGAGAGCGAGCAGCGCGCCGGTGTTGCCGGCGGAGATTACCCCGGCGGCCTGGTTATCGTGCACCGCGTCAATCGCGCGGCGCATCGAGGAATCGCGCATCCGCAAGGCGACCGTCGGCTTCATGTCGCCTGTGACGATGGCGCCGGCGTGGTGCAGCGTGCTCTGAGACTTGAGGCGCTTGGTTTTGGCGAGCAGCGGCGCCAGCACCGCTTCATCGCCGAACAATAAAAAACGGGCCAGCGGATGCCGCACCGCGGCAATCTCGAGCCCGGCGATAATCACCTCGGGCGCGTGATCCCCCCCCATGGCATCCACAGCCAGTATATTGCTCCGGCTCATTGCATACCCTTGGGGGAGATTCCTGTTACCGATTTTACCGAAAGAAAGGCGCTAGACGCGAACGACGCCCTTGGCGGTCTTGCCGGATGCAACGACTTCACGGTTATCATAATGGCCGCAATGGGCGCAGACATGGTGCGGGCGCTTGAGCTCACCGCAGTTGCCGCATTCCGCGTGCGCTTCCGCGCGCAATGCCTGATGGCTGCGGCGCATGCCGGCGCGCGAGGGGGAGGTTTTACGTTTAGGAACGGCCATAGCTGCTGCAACCTTAAAAAAATACGGTAAAGAGGAACGAGAGGCGCGGCGTAGCAGAGGCGCCGCTGTGTCGCAAGTCATAGATGCCACGCGAAGGCGGAAGGGCTGGCGGCGGGCGGGGAATTTATACGTCAGCCCCGCCTTTGCGGGCCTTGAGCGCGGCGAAGGGGCTTTCCGGCTCGCCGCTCAATTCGGCCGGAAGGGCTGCGCCAGGCTTGCGCGGGTAAGGGTCCAGCGCCAGGGCGAGCTGTTCGGCCAGGGCTTCGCCAAGATCCAGCAGGTCAGCCGTGTAGGGAATTTCGTCCGGGCCTTCGAGCGTTTCGGGGTCCAGCTCCACGCCCTCGGACTCAGGCAGGCTCTGCGCGGGGACGAATCGCAGCTCGCATTCCTCGTCGATGCGGGTGTCGAAAGGCTCCAGGCTGACGACGCAGGTTTGCGTGACCTTGGCCTGCATGCGCAAACGCGCGGCGATAATCCCGGCGCGCTCGTGACGGAGCGCGAACTCCCCCCGCAGCAGGGCGATGCCCGGCAGGGTGAAGCGCGATGCCAGCGCCGCGCGGGTCGGTTCATCGGCCAGCAGTATATGTTCCTGCGTGGCGTCTTTAATATGCGAGGCCCTGATGGGCCGGTGAAAATTCTGTTCCATGCCCTAGATATAGGCTGACTGCATTGACACGGAAGCCCCTGCCGTGAGACCCAATCGGCTGAGATACCCTCTCCAAGCTCTTTAAGGACCCCAAGCGTGCGCCCTGCCCCGCTGTCATTGACGACCCTGCTCTGCGCGATACTGACCTTGCCGGGCTGCGCCGTGTTCACCGATGCGCCGCACTACCGCGGCATCGCCGTGACGCAGCATGACCTTAACGAGCTGACCCCGGGGATTTCCAGCCAGGCCGACGTGCAGGCGCTGCTCGGTCCGCCGACCTTCGTGGAGCAGTTCGACAATAACAACTGGGATTATGTCAGCCAGATCACGAAAATCCGCATCGGCCAGACCGAGGGCGTGAAGCACCAGCATGTCGTGGTGCTGAAGTTCAACAATAGCGGTATTCTGCAAGGCATTTCAGAGAAAGATCTTAAGAATCGCGTGTATGTCGCGATGGATGGCGCGCAGACGCCGGTGCCGGGCGGCAAGCCGAGTTTCATCCGCCAGCTGATCGGCGGGGTTGGCAGCTACAACCCGCTGGGAGCCGCGGCGGATACCAGCAGCGCCAGTTCAAGCGCCAGCAGCCTGGGCGGCGCCCCGGCTGGCGGCCCCAGCAGCGGCAGCGGGTTTTAGCCCATGAAACGGCGGGATCTGCTTAACGGCCTTTCACTCGCCACACTCTCTCTTGCCAGCGCACGGGCGCAATCCGTGCTGGGCGTTACCAGTGATTCCGCACCCGCGGCCTCCGCCGCAACGGGGAGTGGATCGCAGGCCGCCAAGCTCGACGATACGGTGGGCGAAGGGTTCAACCGCATTGTCATGATCCGCTGGGGCGATGCCGTGCTGCCCAATGCGCCGCCATTCAACCCGGACGCGCTGAACGCGGATCAGGCCCGGGCGCAATTTCCCTATGACGGCGTGATCGCCGCGATGATCTCCCCGCCCCCGGCGCAGGATGGTATTCCCCGGCTGGTGATGGTGGTGGCCAACCCGGCGGCGCCGGCGCGCATGGTCTTTCCCGGCGGGATTGATAATCCCGCTGTGGCCGGCCGGTTGCAGGGCGCGACCATCCTGAACCTGCAATACATGTCCGGCCGCTGGGTGACGGTTGATGGGGGCTATCAGTCGCGCCGCATCACGGACGGCACGCTCTGCGAAATCACCGGGCCCGTGGCGCCGGTTATCGGCAGCACCGTGCAGGGTTTGCTGGCGCCGCAAGCGGGCTGCGCCACCCCCTGGGGCAATGTGCTGCTGGCCGAGGGCCATACCGCGCCCTGGCTGAAGCGCCTCGCGGGGGTGGGTTATGGCTATGACGACCCGGCGCAGGCGCCGTGCTTCGGCTGGGTGAGCGAGCTGAACGCGCTGCATCCGGAGTCGATACCGGCGAAGCGCACGGCGCTGGGGCGTTTTGCGCGCGCGGGGATCGCCGCCACGGCGACACAGGATGGCCGGGCGGTTATTTTTATGAGCCAGGATGCGCCAGGCGGGTATCTGTTCCGCTTCATCGCCGCCGCCGCCCCCACAACCGGCGGCACGTCACTGGATTCAGGCACGCTGGCAGTCGCCCAGATTACCGCTGGCGGCATTATCTGGCTCGATCTGCCGGGCACCATCCCGGCTCTGGTTGGGGCGGTGAACGCCGCCGCGATCGCCGGAGGCTCGGCCTTTGATGCGCCGGGTGGAATCGCCATCAGCGCGGACGGAGGGACAATCTACCTTGCCTGTGCCGGAAACCCCGCCCGCACGGCGCCCGATGCGCTCAACCCGCGCGCGGGGGACGGCAACGGGCATATCGTGGTGCTGATGCCGCCGGGCGGCGATGTGAGCGCGGAAAATTTTGCCGGAAAGGTGGTGCTGGCCGCCGGTAACCCGGCCACCACGGCGGGCACGAACTATGTGGCGGGCTCCAGCGGCTGGCTACGTAAGCCGCGCACGCTGAATCTGGCCGCCACGGGTGAGCTGTGGATCGGCACTGACCAGGGCGGTGACACCAGCCTGGGCGCGGACGGGCTGTTTGTGATGCAGACCGCAGGCCCCAGCCCGTATTTGCTTACAACCGCTTATCTGGCGCCGGTTGGCGCGGCGATGGGCGGGGTGGGCTTTGATCGCAGTACGATTTTCGCGGCGGTGCGCCATCCGGGCGCTACGCCTGCCGCCAGTTTTGACGATCCGGCGACACGCTGGCCGACACTGCTGCCCAACATGCCGCCGCAGACCACCATTATCGGGCTGGTGCGGGTTTAGAGCCCGATGACATCAGCGCATTCAGCGACGCGCGCAGGGCGGGGCTGAGCGCGGCGGGGCGGCTGGTTGCCGGGTCCACCTGGACCACGACAGCCTCGCAGGTGGCCACGCATTTCTCGCGTTGAAACAGGGCCTGGGTTAAGGTAACCGAGCTGTTGCCGATGGTTTTGACGGCTGAGCCGATCTCGACTGTTCCTGGCGGATGGATCTCCGCCAGATAATCAATAGAGATGTGGGCCAGGAAAAAGCTGAAGCCTGGCTTGGCGAGCATCCGCCCTGCGGCCTCGAGCAAGGCAACGCGGCCGGTTTCAAGAAAAGTGGCGAAGGCGACGTTGTTGATATGGCCCTGGCGGTCGATGTCGCCGTAGCGGAGCTTGTCGTAGGTCTGGGAGGGAAAATCAGCCAGCAGCGGATGGGAGGTCATTCAGCTCAGGTCTTTCTCTGGCAGCAGTTTGCCCGGATTGAGGAGGTTTTGCGGGTCCAGCGCGGCCTTGAGGGCGCGCATGAGGTCGAGGTCCACCGCTGATTTATGCGCGCGCATGCCCGCGAGGCGGAATTGGCCGATGCCGTGCTCGGCCGAGAAACTGCCGCCACGGGCCACCGCCAGGGCTTCGATGTCAGTGGTGATGGCGGCTTTGCGGGTGGCGAGGCTGGCCAGGGTCTGGCCCGCCGGCGGGCGGATGTTGATGTGCAGATTGCCATCGCCCAGATGGCCGAAAATGTTTAGCCTGCAATCAGGGTATTTTTCCGCCACCAGGGCTTCGATCGCCGCCACGGCCTCGGGGATGGCGGCCAGAGGCACCGCGATGTCATGCTTGACCGCGCCGCCCTCGCGCAACTCCCCTTCGGAGACGGCCTCGCGCATGGCGATGAAGTTTTGTGCCTCGCGCGTGGACTGGGCGATCACCGCGTCCTGGGTGAGGCCGGATTCCAGGGTTTCGCCCAGCAGGCGCTCCAGCGTGGCGGTGGGGGTGGCGGCGGCATCAAGGGCCGAGAGTTCAAGCAAAACATAAGCGGGCGCGGCAAAGGGCAGCCGCCCGCCTGGCGTGTGGGCGGCGCCGAGTTGCATCGCCGGGCCGCCGATAAACTCGCATAGGGTGAGCGCGGGGCCGCATTGACGGCGAAGCCGCGTGAACAGCTCCAGCGCCGCCGCGACATCCGCCACCCCCGCCAGGGCGCAGGCCTGGGCGCCTGGCGCGGGGTAGAGCCGCAGGGTGGCGGCGGTGATGATGCCGAGCGTGCCCTCCGCGCCGATGAAAAGCTGCTTGAGGTCGAGGCCGGTGTTGTCCTTGCGCAGGGCGCCAAGGCCATTCCAGATACGGCCATCGGCCAGCACGGCCTCCAGCCCCAGCACCTGGGCGCGGGTGGAGCCGTAGGAGAGCACCTGCATGCCGCCGGCATTGGTGGAGACGATCCCGCCGATCTGGGCCGAACCCTCCGCGCCGAAGCTGATGGGAAAGAGCTTGTTCGCGCGCGCCGCCGCCTCGCGCACCGCGTGCAGGGTTGCCCCCGCCTCGGCGGTGATGGTGTCACCCACCGGGTCCAGCGCGCGGATTTGGTGCAACCGGCGCAGGTTGAGGATGATCTGATTGCCGCCAGGGGCCGGCACGCCGCCCGCGACGAGGCCGGTGTTGCCGCCTTGGGGGACGATTTTGACCCCCGCCCCGGCGCACAGCTTCACGATTGCCGCGACCTCGGCGGTGGATTGCGGCATCACCGCGCAGAGCGCCGTGTGGCGCGAGAGCTGGCGCCAGTCGGTCTCATACGCGGCGCGGTCAGCCGGGGCGGTGAGGACGGCACCCTCCCCGGCAATCTCCCGCAGGGCGGCGAACAGCGCCATCAGGCTGGTTTCGCGGTTTTGCCCATTTTATGCGCGAGCGCCTCCTCAGCAGTGCCGACGCCGCCATGCGCCGCCGACCACGCCATGGGGTTCTCCAAAAACTTACGCACGCCGGTGAGCGCCGAGTCGGAGAAATAGGGCTGGCTCTTGGCGGCCTCCAGAACGTCCCACCAGGTGCATAGGTGATGCAGCGAAATATCCATGCTCGCCAGGGTCTCGAAGCTGCCGGGGAAGACGCCGTAGAAAAACACCACGAAGGTGTGGTTGCAGATGGCGCCCGCATCGCGCAGGGCCTTGGCGAATTGGATTTTGGAGCCGCCGTCGGTGGTTAAATCCTCCACCAGCAGGGTATTCATGCCCTCGGGCACATCGCCCTCGATGAGGGAATTACGGCCAAAACCCTTGGGTTGCTTGCGAATATAGGCCATGGGGGCGCTCATGCGCTCGGCGATCCAGGCGGCGAAGGGGATGCCTGCCGTCTCGCCGCCGGCCACGGCCTGGATGGCCTCATAGCCGATGTGGCGGCTGATTTTCTCGACCGCGAGGTCGCAGATTTTAGCGCGCGCGCGGGGGAAGAAGATGATTTTGCGGCAGTCGATATAAACCGGGGATTTCCAGCCGGAGGTGAGCGTATACGGCTCCTCCGGGCGGAAGTTCACCGCCTTGATCTCAAGCAGCAGCTTGGCCGTGGTCAGCGCCGCGTCCCTGTCCCAGTCGCTCGCCCAGTCAATTTTTGCCGCAATCCGCCCACTCATGGTTCAACTCCTCAGAATCCTGGGGTTTTCCTATCCCGAGTTGCGCAACCCGTCCATGCGGGGGCTGACCGCTGGGCAGGCTTGTCTCCCCAGCCTGGAATGATATGGAAGTCGCCGTAATATAAGGAGCGTTGCGCATGGCGAAAATCAAGGTAAAAACCCCGGTCGTGGAGATGGATGGCGATGAGATGACCCGGATCATTTGGGGGTTCATCAAGGAGAAGCTGATCCTCCCGTATCTCGACATCGACCTTAAATATTACGACCTCGGCATTGAATCTCGCGACCAGACCGACGACCAGGTAACGCTGGATGCCGCCCATGCCACCAAAAAATACGGCGTGGGCGTTAAATGCGCGACCATTACGCCCGACGAGGCGCGGGTTGTTGAATTTAGCCTGAAGAAGATGTGGCGCAGCCCGAACGGCACCATCCGCAACGTGCTGGACGGAACCATCTTCCGCGAGCCGATCATCTGCAAGAATGTGCCGCGCCTGGTGCCGCACTGGTCGGAGCCGATCGTGATCGGCCGTCACGCCTATGGTGATGTTTACCGCGCGGTTGAGATGAAAGTCCCCGGCGCGGGCAAGGTGGAGCTGACCTACACCCCCGCCGATGGCGGCGCGCCCGTGAGCCTGGAAGTGCATGACTTCAAAGGTGCGGGTGTGACCATGGGCATGCACAATACCCTGGCCTCGATCGAGGGGTTCGCGCGCGCCAGCTTCAACTACGGGCTGATGCGCAAATACCCGGTTTATCTCTCAACCAAGAACACGATTTTGAAAGCCTATGACGGCACCTTCAAGGATGCCTTCGAGGCGATCTTCAACAATGAGTTCAAGGCGAAATACGATGCCGCCGGGCTGACCTATGAGCACCGGCTGATCGACGACATGGTGGCCTGCGCGCTGAAGTGGAGCGGCGGGTATCTGTGGGCGTGCAAGAACTACGATGGCGATGTGCAGTCCGACATCGTGGCGCAGGGCTTTGGCTCGCTCGGGTTGATGACCTCGGTGCTGCTCAGCCCCGATGGCCAGACCGTTGAGGCAGAGGCCGCGCACGGCACGGTGACGCGCCATTACCGCGACCACCAGAAGGGCAAACAGACCTCGACCAACCCGATCGCCAGCATTTTCGCCTGGACACGCGGGTTGATCTATCGCGGCCAGTTTGATGGCACGCCCGATGTGGTGGCCTTTGCCGAGACGCTGGAGAAGGTTTGCGTGCAGACGGTGGAAGCCGGGTTCATGACCAAGGATCTGGCAACGCTGATCTCCAAGGATGCGCCCTGGATGAACACCCAGGACTTCCTCAACAAGCTCGACAGCAATCTGAAGCTCGCGATGAAATAACCCCTGCCCTGGCCGCCGGTTTTTGCCGGTGGCCAGGGAGTTTAGCGCCTGATCGCTTTAATACCATTCAGCCTTAAGGCTGACTGGTATGCGCG
>NZ_JAQTZC010000010.1:8944-42862 GCF_028687955.1 Acidocella sp. | reverse complement strand
TCAGGCTTTAGCCCTGGCGTTCCAGCATCAGGTGCTTGACCTTGCCAATCGCCTTGGCCGGGTTCAGGCCCTTGGGGCAGGTCTCGGTGCAGTTCATGATGGTGTGGCAGCGGTAGAGCTTGAACGGATCTTCCAGCGAGTCGAGGCGCTGGCCGGTGCGCTCGTCGCGCGAGTCGGCAATCCAGCGATAGGCGGCCATCAGCACGGCCGGGCCGAGGTAGCGGTCGCCGTTCCACCAGTAGCTCGGGCACGAGGTCGAGCAACAGAAGCAGAGAATGCACTCCCACAACCCGTCAAGCTCGGCGCGCTCTTCCTTACTCTGCAGACGCTCACCATCGGGCGGCGGCGGCGTGTCCGATTGCAACCAAGGTTCAATGGAGCGGTATTGCGCATAGGCCAGGCTGAGGTCCGGCACCAGATCCTTCACCACCGGCATATGCGGCAGCGGGCTGATCGCCACGGCGCCCTTCACTTCCTCGATCGGCTTGAGGCAGGCGAGCGTGTTGGTGCCATCGATGTTCATGGCGCAGGAGCCGCAGATTCCCTCGCGGCAGGAGCGGCGGAAAGTCAGCGAGGCGTCAACCTCGTTTTTGATCTTGATGATCGCATCCAGCACCATCGGGCCGCAGGTGTCGAGATCGACCTCATAGGTATCGGTGACCGGGTTTTTCCCGTCATCGGGGTTCCAGCGATAGACTTTGAATTCCTTGACGCGCTTGGCGCCTGCCGGGGCCTTGTAGGTTTTGCCCACGCCGACCTTGGAATTCGCGGGAAGCGTAAATTCTGCCATGTTCGTGACCCCTTAATATACGCGCTTCTTGGGTGGGAAAACGGAGACTTCATTGGTGAGGGTTTGCATCTTCACCGGGCGGTATTCCAGTTTCACGCCCCCCTTCTCATCGCAATAAGCAACAGTGTGCTTCATCCAGTTCGCATCGTCGCGATCCGGGAAATCATCATGCGCCTGCGCGCCGCGGCTTTCCTTGCGGGCTTCGGCGCCCACCATGGTGGCCATGGCGTTGCCCATCAGGTTGTCCAGCTCCAGTGCTTCCATCAGGTCGGAGTTCCACACCAGGCTACGGTCGGAAACCCCCATATCCTCAAGCCCGCCCCAGAGCTTCGTCATCTTCTCCACGCCCTCGCTCAGGCTCTTGGAGTTGCGGAACACTGCGGCATGGCCCTGCATGGTCCGCTGCATCGTGTCGCGCAGCGCGGCCACCTTGGTGCCGCCCTTGGCGTGGCGGGTTTTATCGAACCGGGCCAGCGAGGCCTCGCCCGCACCGGCGGGCAGCGGCGCCTGGGTGGCGCCGGGCTTCACAATCTCGGCGGCGCGGTGAGCGGCGGCACGGCCGAACACCACGAGGTCGAGCAATGAGTTGGTGCCAAGCCGGTTGGCCCCATGCACGGAGACGCAGGCGGCCTCGCCCACGGCCATCAGCCCGGGGACGACGGCATCCGGGTTGGAGGGCGTCGGACGCAGCACTTCCGCCTTATAATTCGTCGGGATGCCGCCCATGTTGTAATGCACGGTCGGCAACACGGGAATGGCTTCCTTGGTCACATCGACACCGGCGAACACGCGCGCGGTCTCGGAGATGCCGGGCAGGCGCTCGTGCAGAATATCCGCGCCCAGATGCTCCAGATGCAGCAGGATATGGTCCTTGTTCGGTCCCACACCGCGGCCTTCGTTAATCTCGACGGTCATCGAGCGCGACACCACATCGCGCGAGGCGAGGTCTTTGGCGGTCGGCGCGTAGCGTTCCATGAAGCGCTCGCCCTCCGAATTGGTGAGATAGCCGCCTTCGCCGCGCGCGCCTTCGGTGATCAGGCACCCGGCGGGGAAAATCCCGGTCGGATGAAACTGCACGAACTCCATATCCTGCACCGGCAGCCCGGCGCGGATGACCATGCCGCCGCCATCGCCCGTGCAGGTGTGGGCGGAAGTGCACGAGAGGAAGGCGCGGCCATAACCGCCGGTGGCCAGCACCACGGTCTGCGCGCGGAAGCGGTGGATGGTGCCGTCCTCAAGGTTCCAGGCCATCACGCCGCGGCAGGCGCCCTCGGAGTCCATGATCAGGTCCAGCGCGAAATATTCCACGAAGAACTCAACCTCGTGCTTCAGGCTCTGCTGATAGAGCGTGTGCAGCATGGCGTGGCCGGTGCGGTCAGCTGCGGCGCAGGCGCGCATCGCCGGTTCATTGCCGTATTCCTTCATATGGCCGCCGAACGGGCGCTGATAAATTTTGCCGTCCTCGGTGCGCGAGAAGGGCATGCCGTAATGCTCCAGCTCATAAATCGCGGGCACCGCCTCGCGGCACATGTACTCGATGGCATCCTGGTCGCCCAGCCAGTCCGACCCTTTCACCGTATCATACATATGCCAGCGCCAGTCATCCTCACCCATGTTGCCCAGCGCGGCGGAAATGCCGCCCTGCGCCGCCACCGTATGCGAGCGGGTGGGAAACACCTTGGTGATGCAAGCGGTTTTAAGCCCGGCAGCGCCCATGCCAAGGGTGGTGCGCAGGCCCGAACCACCCGCGCCAACGACCACGACATCATAGGTATGGTCGATAACCTGATAGGCACCGAGTGAAGGTTTTGAAAACGCGTTCATGAGGTCAAGATCCGTTTTGCTTAAAAGGCGAGTTTAAGAACAGACACCGCGCAGGCCAGGGCAAGCACCGCGATGCCGCCCTTGAGCACCAGGAGCGTTATTATCCGCTTGGCGTCGTTACGCACATAATCCTCGACCACCACCTGCAGCCCGAGGCTGAGATGGGAGAACAGCGCCGCGATGAGGCAGAGAAACAGCACCGTGTTCCAGGGCTCGCCTATATAGGCGGCCATCTGCGCGCGGTCCGCGCCCGCGAGCATCAGCACCGAAAGCACAAAGTAGAGCGAGAGCGGCAGCAGCGCCATCGCGGTGACGCGCTGCGACCACCAATGATGCTGGCCCGATTTGGCGGCGCCCAGGCCGCGCGCGCGGCCAAGCTGGCTGCGCATGATATGAACGGAGGGGGTGTTCTCGTTGCTCATGTTATTCACCACACCAAAAAGCCGACAAACCAGAACACCACCGTGAGCACCACGGCCCCGGCAATCACCATCCGGCCGTTGCGGTGCGTCGCCTCAAGCTCGAAGCCGCGGACGCTATCCCAGAACAAATGCCGGATGCCATTGCAGAAATGATAGAACAGGGCGAGCGTGAAGCCCACGAGGACCAGCAAGCCGATCCACGAGGCCAGCAGGGCCCGCACGACCGAAAAAGCCGCGTCCCCGGCAGCGGCGCTGACCAGCCAGGCGGTGAGCAGCAGTGCTCCGGCCCCCAGGGCAATGCCGGTGCCACGATGAAAAACAGAGGTCACCGATGATAATTGCGGCTTATACACCTGCAAATGCGGAGAGAGCGGCCGGCGCACCAGCTTGCCCTCCGTGTTACGCCCCACCATCAGGGCTTCGCGGACATCCTTCATGGGAAACCTTTCTCAACAGGTCATTCAGGTTCTTTATGCTGCAGTTGCTTAGTCCTGCGCTTTGGCAGGGTCAACGTACCAAATCGTGATCATGCAACCGGCAGACCCCGTCAAACCGTCCCGGCCTATTTTCTGGCGGAAAGCCTGAATAATCTCACTTCGCGGTCGGAGGATCCTCAAGCTTCAGGCTTGCCCGCACCGCCGCCAGCGCCGTGTGGGTGTGGGCGGCAACAAAAGCAACGACAGCCGGAGCCGTCACATTCAGGCGAGCTGGCGGAATTTTTTCTCCGGCTGCTTGGCATAGGGGTCGACATGCACGCGATGCGTCTCGGAGAGTTCGGCCAGCTTCTTGTGCATGCCGGTCTGCTCAACCTTCATGCGGGCCCAGCGTGCGGCCATGGGCCAGAGAACCAGGGTCAGCTGCATGAAAAACGCCACAACCCCGGCGAGAACACACCCTTCGGCAAAAAACGCGGCGCAGGGCAACATGGTGCTCAGCTTCGATGAAGTCATAATGAACTTCCTAAAATACGCATCATCAAGGTCAAAATTTGTGCCCGCCTGGAAAGCATACGTCAAGGATATTTTGTTTTTCAAAAACAAAATATTAAGAGAAATGAGCCAAGCAAAATCGTTAAATTTCAACGATTTGAAAATTATATAAAACAATCGTGTTTTTTGGAACGGCCCTCCCTCGGAATTTTCAGAAAATTACGCATGGAGCCTGCAATACCTTATGATTCTTATCTATTATCGTATGGCTGCATTACCAAAATACCGCGGCTCCCGGGGCTGGCGCCACAGCGCGCGACTCGGACCGCGCGCCGCGCCAACGCGCCGCCGCCTCTCAGACGGCGATATCGCCGGGTTCCGGGCGCTCGGGCGGCTGCACCTCCAACTGCGCGACCCGCGCCTCCAGCGCCTCCACCTGGGCCTTGGCGCGGCGCGCAAGCTCGGCCATCGCCTCGAATTCATCGCGCTTCACCAGATCCAACCGGCGCACCGTCTCGTCCACGCGGGCGCGCACAAGCCCCGCCAGCTCCTCGCGCAAGCCCACGAAAGCGGAAATCGCACCGCCGGCAACACCGGCGATGTCATCGAAAAATTTAGGACGCTCGTTCATGGCTATGGGCCTTCTCTGCAATGGTGCATCTGCATATAAGCACCCGCATGATATTGGTCACGGGTGGCGCGGGATTTATTGGCTCCAATTTGCACGCGGCGCTGCGCGCCGGCGGGCGGGAGTGTATCATCGCTGACTGGCTGGGCCATGAGGCCAAGTGGCGCAACCTGCGCCACTACCCGCCCTCGCAGGTCATCGCGCCGGAAAACCTGGGTGAATTCCTGAGCCATAACCCAAAGCTGAGCGCCATCGTGCATCTGGGCGCCATCTCGGAGACCACCGCGACCGATGGCGATCTCGTCTGGCGCAGCAATGTGGAACTCAGCCAAACCCTGTGGCGCTGGTGCGCGGCGCACGGCACGCGCTTCATCTACGCCTCCTCCGCCGCCACCTACGGCAACGGCGCCGCCGGGTTTGAGGATGAAATGTCCATTCCCGCCCTGCAAAAGCTCCAGCCGCTCAACCTCTACGGCTGGAGCAAGCACGCCTTCGACCTTTGGGTGGCCGGGCAGATCGCGGCGGGCGCGCCCGCACCGCCCGCCTGGGCCGGGGTGAAGTTCTTCAACGTCTACGGCCCCAACGAATACCACAAGGGCAAGATGATCTCGGTGGTGAAGATCAAGCATGATGAAATCGTCGCCGGCGGCCCGGTGCGGCTGTTCAAAGCGGACCAGCCAGGCATGGCCGACGGCGCCCAGCAGCGCGACTTCATCTATATTGACGACGTGATCGCGGCGCTGACCTTCCTGCTCGCCGCGCCAAAAATTTCCGGCCTGTATAACCTGGGCACCGGCCTGGCGCGCAGCTACGCAGACCTCGCCCTTGCGGTCTGCACCGCCCATAACGTGCCGCCCCGCATCGAATATATCGACATGCCCGCCAACCTGCGCGGCCAGTATCAATCCTTCACCCAAGCGCCTATGCACCGGCTGCGCGCCGCCGGGTTCAACCACCAGTTCCTCACGCTGGAGCAGGGTGTGGGGGCCTACATCCAGAATTACCTCCTGCAAGGGGATATGTACCGTTGATGATCTTCACCTGGCCCCATTTCAGCCCCGTGCTGTTCAGTATCGGCCCGCTGGCCGTGCATTATTATGCCCTGGCCTACATCAGCGGGCTGCTCGGCGGCTGGTGGCTGGCGCAGCGGCTGGTTAAACTCTCTCCCTTTGCCGCCACCCCGCAGCAGGTGGATGACTTCCTCACCTGGGCGGTGCTGGGCGTGCTGGTCGGCGGGCGGCTCGGCTATGTTCTGTTCTATCAGGTCTACCAGGAGCCGATCTCTTATCTGCTGGCGCATCCCATCCAGATCATCGCGGTCTGGCAAGGCGGCATGAGCTCGCACGGCGGCTTCATCGGCGTCGGCATCGCCATCTACTGGTTCTGCAAGAAGTACAAGATGAACATGTTCGCCTTCGCCGACCGTATCGCCACGGTCGTGCCCATCGGGCTGTTCCTCGGCCGCTGCGCCAATTTCATCAATGGCGAGCTGTGGGGCCGCGTCGCCACGCACTGGTTCCCGCTGCTCATCATCTACCCCGAATCAGCCAGCGTGGACCCGCTGAACGCCCTCAAGCCGCGCTACCCCTCGGAGCTGATCGAGGCCACGCTCGAAGGCGTGGTGCTGTTCGTCATCATGATGGTGATGATACGCTCCGAGAAATGGCGCCACCGGCCGGGCATGCTCACCGGGCTGTTCCTCATCTGCTACGCCATCGCGCGCATCATCGGCGAATGTTTCCGCGAGCCGGACTACTTCCTCGGCTTCCTGCCCTTCGGCACCACCATGGGCCAGGTCCTCTCCATCCCCGTGTTCTTCATCGGGCTGGCGATGCTGCTCTGGGCGCGCCGCCAGACCCCGCGTGCAGCCTGAGCGGTTTGACCATTTCATGGCGCGGGCGAATGCCGCCTATTACGCCACGCATGATTTTTCGCGGGATTTTGTCACCGCGCCGGAGCTGACCCAGGTTTTCGGTGAGCTGCTGGGCGCCTGGGCCAAAACCGTCTGGGGCATGATGGGCGCGCCGGCGGGAATCATGCTGGCCGAGGCCGGGCCGGGGCGCGGCGTGCTGATGGCCGATGCAATGCGCGTCTGGCCCACCGCCAATGTGCATCTGCTGGAAACCTCGCCCCGGCTGCGCGCGCAGCAGGCCGCCCGCGTGCCCGGCGCCACCTGGCATGAGTCACTGGCCACCATCCCCCCCGGCCCGCTGATATTGCTCGCCAATGAGTTTCTGGACGCCCTGCCCGTGCGCCAGTTCATCCGCCGCGCGCCCGGCTGGATGGAGCGCCATGTGAGCCACGGCGCCTATGTGGAAATCCCCACCGATTACCCCCTCCCTGATGACCCCGAGGGCAGCGTGCGCGAGGTGAACGAGGCAGCGCTGGATTTCTACGCCGCCCTGGCGGCCCGCGGCGCCATCGCTCTGTTCATTGACTACGGCCCCGCCAAATCCGCTCCCGGCGAGAGCGTGCAGGCCATCGCCGGGGGCAAATACGCCGATCCGCTGGCCAACCCCGGCACGGCCGATCTCACCGCGCATGTGGATTTCGAGGCCCTCACCGCGCGCCACCACGCGCAGGGGCCGGTCAAACAGAATGAATTCCTCACCGCCCTCGGCCTGTTCCAGCGCAGTGATACCCTCGCCGGCAAAAATCCCGCCCAGGCCGAGGCGCTGAAACTGGCGGCCCGGCGCCTCACCGCGCCGGAGGCCATGGGCAGCCTGTTCAAATGCCTCGCCCTTTGCCCTAAGGGTTTTCCCACCCTGCCAGGATTTGAATAATGGATTTTCTCACCGGCGAACTGCCCGCCCGCCACGGCTTCTTCACCCGCAACGGCGGCGTCTCCACCGGGGCTTATGCCAGCCTGAACTGCGGTTTCTCCGGCGCTGACGAGGTGGCCAACATCCGCGAAAACCGCGCCCGCGTGGCCCAGGCCCTGGATGTTGCGCCCGAGACCCTGCTCGGCATCAAACAAGTGCATGGCACGAGGGTCATCACCGTCACCAACCCCTGGGCCATCGGCGCCGGGCCGGAGGCTGACGCGCTGGTCACCAGCCGCCCCGGCCTCGCCCTTGGCGTCATCACCGCCGATTGCGCGCCCGTGCTCTTCGCCGATGCCGCGGGAGGCATCATCGGTGCCGCCCATGCCGGCTGGCGCGGCGCGTTTCTGGGTGTGCTGGAGGCAACCGTTGAGGCCATGCGCGCGCTGGGCGCGCAGAACCTCCACGCCGCCATCGGCCCCTGCATCCACCAAAAAAGCTATGAGGTAAGCGCCGACCTGCGCACCCCCATCGTCGAGGATAACGCCACCGCCGCGCGCTTCTTCATCCCCGGCCGCCTGAAACACTGGCATTTCGACCTGCCCGGTTACTGCGCCGCGCGGCTGGCGCAGGCGGGGGTGGCGGCGGATATTCTACCCAACGACACCTACGCCGAGGCGCATGATTTTTTCTCCTACCGCCGTAAAACCTTGCGCCACGAAACCGCCACCGGGCATCAGATTTCCGTGATCCGCACATGATAAAACGGCTGGCCTTGCTCCTGCCCCTGGCGCTGGCCGCCTGCGGCACCCTGCCCGAACCGTTTTACGGCAACCCCGGGCCGATGGGCGCGCGCCTGTCCATCCCGCCCGCGCCGGTGCTCATGGTGCCGCCGCCCGCCGCCGCGCTGCTGGATGCCAAATCCGCCCCCGTTTACGCCAAGGACCTCGCCGCCGCGCTGGTGAATTATGACATCCCGAGCATCGCGGGCGCCCCCATGAAGGGCGGCTGGCTGCTCACCACCTCGGCCAGCCGCAACGGCGAGAACATCATCCCCGCCTATGCCATCACCGGACCTGACGGCAAAACCTACGGCCGCCAGAACGGCGCCCCCATCGCCGCCGCCGCGTGGACCCAAGGCGACCCCGCCGCCCTCAACGCCGCCGCCGCCGCCGATGCCCCAGCCCTCGCCAAAATGCTCACCGCCATCAACGCGCGCATCCAGGGCAGCAACCCGCAATCGCTGGAAAACCGGCCACCCCGCATTTATATCGGCCCCGTCACCGGCGCGCCGGGCGATGGCAACCACTCTCTGCCGCTCAACCTCGCGCGCGACCTGCCCGGCCCGGACGATGTGGTGGTCACCAACCCAGCCCTGGCGGATTTCACCGTCACCGGCAACATTGTGGTAACACCTGGGCAGAACGGCCAGGTCATGGTCGAGCTGGACTGGAGCGTGCAGGACGCCAATCACCGCAAGATCGGCCAGGTCACGCAGTTGCACCCGCTTGCCCTCACGGACATCACCCCCTATTGGGGCGATGTCGCCGCCGCCGCCGCAACTGAAGCCGCCACCGGCATCCAGCAGGTGGTTGCCAACGCAATATTGAAAAAATAACACGAAATCGTCATAAAACTACCCAATTAGCCGTGCTAACCTTGTTCCTTTTCAGCAGAGCAATGCGTGTTTAAGTCACAAAAAATCCGCTTTACCCTATCCGTGGCGGCGCTATTCGCCGCCGCCCTGGCCAGCCCTGCCATGGCGCAAACCAAGGGCGATGCCGCCATGGGCGCCAAGCTCTATGCCGCCAACTGCGCCTCATGCCATCTGGCCAGCGGCGCGGGCGGCGTGAAATTCGGCAGCGGCTCCGTCTCGGCCGACCTGCGCGCGCCGGGTCTGGAGAAGACCTACCGGCACAGCAACAAGCTGCTGCTGCGCGCGATCCTGACCGCGCACGATGAAGACAACGAACGGCTAGACCAGCCGATGCCCGCCTGGAAAGGCCGGATCACCACCGCCCAAGCGCAGGACATCATCGCCTATCTGCACACGCTGCACTCCTAACAGCCCGCGGCAATCTCTCTTTCGTATTTGCCGCAAACGGCATTCGCTCACCTTGGGAAGCCGAGGTGAACGAAACCGCCGCCTGGCCACGTGGGGCCCTCACCCGCAATCATTCCCCCGCAGCGTGAAGTCCACCACCTTGCCGCCCTTCAATAAAAAGGTCGTCTCGCAGGCATAAACCAGCACCCGCGGCGGCATCATCGAATCATACACCAGCGGATAAAACCCGCCGCCAAACCACGGCCCGGCATAAGGCCCATAAATCCCGCCCAGATACGCCCCCGGCACGCTCACCGTCCGGCGCTGCTCATAGGCCAGATAGGTTGTCCCGTTCACCGTAATCTGCTTATCGGGCACGCCAAGCTGGCTCACCAGCGTCTGCTCATCCGCGCCAATATAAGCCGCCATGCGGGTTTGCAGGCTAGGGCCGGTGGCGCACCCTGCCAGAACCACAAAAGCCAGAACACCGTAGCGCATATCACCCTCGTTTACGCTGACAACTCAGCCAGACATTAGCACAACGGAAACCTCTTTTCCGCCCGGCTTCAAAATGTCACAAAAACCCTCGCCATTGGCGCCGTCCTAGAGAGAATTTGGATTTTCATAGCTCGTTTTCGAATAATCCGGCGGCGCGGCGAAACGCAGTCATCCTTGGGCGGGCTGATGTTCACCGTCGCCCCGCCATCAAAGGTTTTTCAGCGGCCTGCTAAGCATCACCCCGCCCGGCCACTTCGACGATTTTCACCCGCTTGCCCTGGGCGGAGAGCGCGATCTCGCCGCGGATCAGCCGCAGCGCATCGCGCCCGAACATCTCGCCGCGCCAGCCTTCCAGCGCCGCGTTGCCCTCGGCTTCGCCCAGCGCCAGCGTCTCGATATCCTCCGAGCTTGCCACCAGCCGCGGCGCCACATTGTTCTGCTCGGCCACCGCGTTCAGCAGCACCTTCAGCAGCGCCACCAGCGCCGGCGAGGCCCGAGGCGTATCGCGGGGCTTGTCCGCGCGCGGCAGATCGCCCTCAGGCAGCGCCTTCGCCGCCGCGATGACCGCCAGCAGCGACTGCCCGGATTTGCCCTGCGCGAAGCCGCTGGTAATCCCGCGCGCCTTGGCCAGCGCCTCCGCGGTCTCGGGCGCCAGCGCGGCGATTTCTGGGATCTGCTCATCCTTCACCAGCCGCTGGCGGGGAATGTTAATCCGCTGCGCCTCACGCTCGCGCCAGGCCGCAATCGCCTGGATCATCGCCAACTGCCGCTTATTGCCCGTGCGCAGCTTCAGCCGCTCCCATGCGCGCTCGGGGTTCACGCGGTAGGTGTCAGGGTCGGCCAGCGCCGCCATCTCCTGGCCCACCCAATCCATCCGCCCATCCACCCGCAGCCGCGCCATCAGCCGCTCATACACGGTGCGCAAATGCGTCACATCGGCGGCGGCGTAATCCACCTGCGCCTTGGTCAGCGGCCTGGCCGACCAGTCGGAGAAACGGTGGGCTTTATCGATATGCCCGCCGGTGAGCGCCTGCACCAGCGCATCATAGCCCACCTGGTCGCCAAATCCCGCCACCATCGCCGCCACCTGGGTATCAAAGATGTTCAGCGGCACCGCATCGAACATCAGCAGAAATATTTCCACATCCTGGCGGCAGGCGTGGAACACCTTCACCACATCCGGCTTGGCCAGCAGCACGCCCAGCGGCGCCAGGTCGATGCCCTTGGCCTGCGCGTCCACCACCGCCACATCGTGGGTTCCCGCCAGCTGCACCAGGCAAAGCTCGGGATAATACGTTCGCTCGCGCATGAACTCTGTGTCCACGGTCACGAATTCCTCGGTGCTCAGCCGCGCGCACAGGGCGGCCAGCTCGTCGGTTGTAGTAATGAAGGCCGTTTGGATGTCACTCATAATCTCTCCTTAATCACCCCCCGGCTTGACAGGGAAGAGGCCCCGGTTTCATTCGCCTCTCATGCAACACTCTCATCCCTACCGCACCCACAACTGCGCCGCCCTGCGGTCAGCCAATATCGGCCAAACCGCCCGGATTTCCGGCTGGGTCCACGCCAAGCGCGACCACGGCGGGTTGTTGTTCATTGACCTTCGCGACCATTTCGGCCTCACCCAATGCGTGTTCGCGGCCGGCTCCGCGCCCTTCGCGGCGGCGGAGTCGCTGCGCGTTGAGTCCGTTATCACCCTCACCGGCACGGTCGTGGAACGCGCACCAGGCACCACCAACCCCAAACTCCCCACCGGGGAGATTGAGCTGCGGGTGGAATCGCTGCTCGTGCAATCCACCGCCGATGTCCTGCCCCTCCAGGTCGCCGGGCATGAGAGCTACCCTGACGAGCTGCGCCTCAAATACCGCTTTCTCGACCTGCGGCGCGAGCAGGTGCACAAGAACATCATGCTGCGCGCCGGGGTCATCGCCTCCTTCCGCCGCCGCATGATCGAGGCCGATTTCACCGAGTTCCAAACCCCCATCCTCAGCGCCTCGTCCCCTGAGGGCGCGCGTGACTTCCTGGTGCCTTCGCGCAACCATCCAGGCAAATTCTACGCACTGCCCCAGGCGCCGCAGCAGTTCAAGCAGTTGCTCATGGTCGCCGGGTTTGACCGTTACTTCCAGATCGCCCCCTGCTTTCGCGACGAGGCCTCCCGCGCCGACCGTTCCCCAGGCGAGTTCTATCAACTCGACTTCGAAATGAGCTTCGTCACCCAGGAGGACGTGTTCAACACCATCGAGCCGATTTTGCTTGGCGTATTCTCTGAATTCGCCAATGGCCGCGAAATTGACCATGACGTCAAACGCATCCCCTACGATGAATCCCTGCTCAAATACGGCTCCGACAAGCCCGATCTGCGCAACCCGATTATCATCTCCGATGTCACCGAGGCGTTTCGCGGTTCCTCCTTCGGCCTGTTTGCCAAAATCATCGAGGGCGGCGGCATCGTGCGCGCCATTCCCGCCCCCGGCGCCGGCGCCAACCCGCGCTCATTTTTTGACAAGCTGAACGAATGGGCACGATCAGAGGGGGCTGGCGGGCTTGGGTACATCACCTTCACCGATGCCGGGCCGCAGGGGCCGATTGCCAAAAACCTCTCGCCTGATCGCGCCGAGCAAATCCGCGCCGCCAGTGGCCTGAAAGCCGGTGACGCCGTCTTCTTCGCCGCCGGCAAAGAGCTGGACGCCGCCAAATTCGCGGGCACCGTGCGCACCAAGCTGGGCCACGACCTCGGCCTCATCGATTCCGGCAAATTCAAATTCTGCTGGATCGTCGATTTCCCGATGTACGAATATGACGAAGAAGCCAAACAAATCGTATTCTCCCACAACCCCTTCTCCATGCCCCAGGGCGGGATGGACGCGCTCCAGAACCAGGACCCGCTGACCATCAAAGCCTTCCAGTATGACATCGTCTGCAACGGCATCGAGCTGTCCTCCGGCGCCATTCGCAACCACCGGCCGGACATCATGCTGAAAGCCTTCGAGATCGCAGGTTACGGACCGGAAGAAGTCGAAGCCCGCTTCGGCGGCATGCTCAATGCCTTCCGCTACGGCGCCCCGCCGCATGGCGGCTCCGCGCCGGGGATTGACCGCATCGTCATGCTCCTGGCCGATGAGCCCAACATCCGCGAAGTCATCGCCTTCCCGCTCAACCAGCAGGGCGAGGATTTGATGATGGGTGCCCCCGCGACCATCGCCGCCCCGCGGCTGAAGGAGCTCTCCATCGCTTTGGCCCTGCCGCCAAAAGTGGTGAAGAGCTAGAGTCTGATCGTTTGAGGTTGACGCGCGCCAGCGTGGCAACCGAAAGCGTGAATCAGCCTCTTATCAAAGAGTTAGAGAGCGCGTTCGGGGGGCTCTTGCGTCAACCCAAACCTATCGCGCGCTAAGCAAAACACCGCCCGTCCGCCTCCCGGGGCCGTACGGGCAGCCGCCCCTTAAGGGCGCACCACCACAATAACCCCGGTCTTGCCCAAAATCCCCCTGGCATGGGCAAGCTCATCCGCATCCAGCCCAAACCCGGCCGCCGCATTGGCCGCCTGCGCCACATCGCCGCCGTCGCGCGCAATCAACGCCGCATCCGGCACGCCGTATTCGCTCCAATAGATCACCGGGCAGCGCCCAGGGGCATCGGGCCCCGGCGGCAGCAAGGCCAGGTGCGCGCGCGCCGCCACCTCGGCCAAGCCAATGCGCTCCGGCGGCACATCCGGACGCATCCCGGCATGAATCCGCGTCCCCTGGCACTGCCCGGCCAGCCGGGCCACCAGCGCCGCGTCGGGCCGCCAGCCCTGGTCCAGCGGCACGGTCAAAACGCTGTACACCACATATACCGCCGCATTCGCGCCCACCAGCAACGCCAGCCGGGGCCGCGCGGCGAACACCGGCGCCAGCAGCAACGCCAGCAGCACCATCACCTCAACCGCGAAAAAACTGAAATACCGGTCCACAATCAACGGCGCGAAATGGTTGATAACCAGAATCACCCCCGTTGCCGCCACCGTGGCCCCCGCCACCAGCCACAGCCATGCCACGGGCAGCGCCGGCGCGCGCATCTCCAGCCGCAGCAGCACCGCGCCAGCCACCAGCACCGCCGCATAATTCTCGCCGATCGCAGGCATCAAATGGCTCAAGATCGTATAAACCGCATTCAGCGGTCCGCGCGCCGTGATCCACGAAACCTCACCCAAAACGCTATGCGCCTGGTGCTGCTGCAACCAGGTGAACCACAGCAGCGGCACCGCCGCCGCCCCGGCCACGCAAACCAGGCTCACCGCCCGCAAATATGCGCCGCGCCGCCATTCCGCCAGCAGCACTGCCGCCAGCAGCACCGCGGTATAAAGCGCGGTAACCTGATGAAACATCACCAGCACCGGCAGCGCCGCGAGCTGAAACCAGTCCACCCTGCGCGCGCGCGCCACATAGGCCAGCGTGGCGGCGCCCAGAAACACCAGCTCGGCGCAATATTGCGAGAAATAATCACGGTATTGCGTAAAATCCAGCAGCAGGAACTTGCCGCTGCACGCAAACAGCGCCAGCCCCAGCAAAAACCCGCGCTGCGCCGGGTAGCGCCTTGCCGCGCAGCCGAACCAGGCCAGCACAAAGCCCAGCGGCAACAAATTCACCAGCCGCCGCGCGAACAGCCCCGGGCCGCTCACCAGCTCCCAGAACCGCGCCACGATATAAAAAAACGGCGGATTGGTCTCCCCCGGCCATAGCTGCGTCCAAGCGGTGCGCCACGGCACATGCGGGTTGGCGAAATAAATGGTGGCATATTCATCCAGCGAGCCGCCGCGCAGATACGCCCCGGCCAGCACGCCGCATACCGCCAGCGCCGCCAGCGCCAGCACCGCGCGCGGCCACCAGGGCGCCAGCCCCGCGCCACCTGCATGCACTCTTCCGTCCACCTGCGCGCCCATCTCCACCCCTCCGGCCATCCGCCACGCGTGTAACTTAATTCCACAAAACTGAGAAGCAACGCCCCGCATGGGCTTACAAATCCGGCCGTATCCGGCTATCTCCCCGCCAGCGGAACGGATTGCCTGTTCCGCGCCAGGAACAACTCATGCCCCTCCGGCCCGCCAGCAAACCCGCCGCGTTTTTGTTTCACATCGGCGCGCTGCTGTTTCTGCTTGCCTTGGGCTACGCCTTCTTCGCGCCGCCGCACAGCGCCCCGCCGCCCACCTATTTCGGCGTCGGGGGTGACCCCTTATCCTTCATCTGGTTCCTCAACTGGTGGCCTTTCGCCGCGCAGCACCATCTGCCCCTCTTCCACACCAGCTACGTGAACGCCCCCTTCGGTGAAAACCTCGCCTGGCGCGCGGGCGTCATCGGCCTTGCCCTGCTGGCCGCCCCCTTCACCCTCAAATTCGGGGCGCTGGCGGTTTACAACACCCTCATGCTGGCCGCCCCCGGCCTGTCCGGCTGGGGCGCCTATCTCGCCGCCTATGAGCTGAGCGAGGACACCGCCGCATCCCTCACCGCAGGGCTGGTGTTCGGCTTCTCCAATTTCATGCTGGGGCATCTTCTCGGGCACCTCAACCTCAGCCTCACCTTCGCCATCCCCTTCTGCCTCTGGGCCTGCCTCGCCGCTGCCAAACATGGCTGGAGCACCCGGCGGCTGGCGCTGCTGCTCGGGCTGGCCCTGGCCTTTGAATTCGGGGTCAGCCAGGAGCTCTACGCCACCCTGCTCATCTTTGGCGCGCTCGCCGCCGCCACGCTCTATGCGCTGCATCCACCCGCGCGCGCCGCGCTGGCCCGTCTGTTGCCCGGCGTATCCCTGGGCATTGGCGCAAGCCTTGTCATCCTCTCGCCGCTCATCTGGCAAATGCTGCGCGGCTACGCGGGCGGCAGCCACAGCGTCGCCTCCCCGGCTGATTTCTCGGTAGACCTGCTGGGCTTTATCCTGCCCACCCCCATCACCAGGCTGGGCGGCCACTGGCTCGCCCCGCTCACCAACAAATTCGGCGGCAACACCGCCGAGGACGGCAATTACAACAGCCTCCCCCTGCTCCTGCTGCTGGCCTACATCGCGCGCACGCACCGCGCCGCCCCGGCCGTGCGCGTACTGGCAGGCTTCGCCGCCCTCGCCTGCCTGCTCGCCTTGGGCCCGTATGTGCATGTCCTGGGGGCCGAGGTCAGCACCGCCCCCTGGCTGCCCGCCTCCGTCCTGCCTTTCCTCAAATCCATGCTGCCCGCGCGCTTCATGCTCTACGCCTGGCTGGCCATCGCACTGCTGCTGGCCTGCTGGCTGGCCGCGCCGGGGCGCAAACCGCCGCGCTACGCGCTGCTGGCCGCCTGCCTGGTCTTCATCCTCCCCGCCCGCGGATATGATCGCAACTGGACCCGCCTGCCCATCCCCGCCGTCTTCACCAACGGCGCCATCCCGCCCGGCAGCCGCATCCTCATCCTGCCGGAAAGTCAGGTCGAAATGGGCTATCAATACGCCGCGGGCCTGCGCTTCTCGCTGGCCGCCCAGGGCTATCTCGGCACTGGCGCGCCCGCGCGACTTGCCCGCTGGCCGCTCTACCGCGCCCTGTTCGTGCAAAAATACCAAGCCGCCCTGCCACGCATCAACCCGCCGATGCTCGCCGCCTTTCTCGCACAATACGGCGTACAGGCCGTGGTGGTCACCGGCGATTTCGCCCCCGGCCACACCCCCGCCCCCGCCAGCGCCGCCGTGGCCGCCCTGCTGCAACGCGCCGGCTGGCTACCCGCCGGCGCCGGCGCTGATTCCGAGCTTTTCCACCCCCCCGCCAACAACCCCCCGCCCGATGCCGCCCAGCTCGCCGCCTTCATGCGCATGCCCGCCCCCGAGCAACGCGGGCTTAACATCCGGCTGGAACAGAACTGGGTCCACGCCATCCGCCTCATGGCCCGCCTCACCGGCCTCAACCCCGCGCCACTGCTGGCATTTTATGCGGCACATGCACACCCGCCGCTCCCCGTGGACGCCATCCGATGATCACCCACCCCTTCTTCTGGATCGCCCTGGTCAGCGCCGTGCTGGTCCACCGCGACGCCAAACGCCGCAGCGCCGCCCGCCCGCTTGCCTGGGCCCTGGCCGTTCTCCTGTTCTGGATCGTGGCCCTTCCCGCCTATTTGTGGCAAAGACGCGCCAATCACCCATAAGCCACCCCTTCCTGTCACCAAAGCTTAACGGTAATGTCATCGTACTGTCATGAAACGCGCCTATGGAGGCGCAGATGAAAATAGCGAGTCCGAAAATGCCTGAAGCGGCGCTGCCCCAGCCACTCACCCCCAACGCCCCAATCAGCGCCGCGCGGGTCTCCATTCGCAATCTCAATTTTTACTACGGCGCCAATCACGCGCTGCGCAACATCAACATAGACTTCCCCGACCGCCAAACCACGGCGATGATCGGCCCCTCCGGCTGCGGCAAATCCACCCTGCTGCGCGTGCTCAACCGCATGTACGACCTCTACCCCGGCCAGCGCGCCGAGGGCGAGGTGCTGCTCAGCGGCGAGAACATCATCAGCCCGGGCCTGAACCTCCACCGGCTGCGCCGGCGTGTCGGCATGGTCTTCCAAAAACCCACGCCCTTCCCCAAATCCGTCTACGAGAACGTGATTTTCGGCGTGCGCCTGCATGAGAAACTCTCCAAGTCCGAGCTGGATGAGCGCGTGGAATGGGCGCTCACCCGCGCCGCGCTCTGGGGCGAGGTGAAGGACCGTCTGAACGCCTCCGCGCTCAGCCTCTCCGGCGGCCAGCAGCAGCGCCTGTGCATCGCGCGCTCCATCGCCGTGCGGCCGGAAGTGCTGCTGCTCGATGAACCGACCAGCGCGCTGGACCCCATCAGCACGCTGAAGATCGAGGAGCTGGTTGACGAGCTGAAGCGCGACTTCACCATCGTCATCGTCACCCACAACATGCAGCAGGCCGGGCGCTGCGCTGACCAGGTCGCCTTTTTCTATCTCGGCGAGCTGGTGGAAGCCGGCCCCGCGACACAAATCTTCACCGCCCCGCGTGAGCGTAAAACGCAGGAATATATCACCGGCCGGTTCGGCTAAAGGAGCAGCATCATGCCCGATGAACCCAAGCATATCGTCGCCAGCTTCGAAGCTGACCTGAAAAAACTCCGCGATATGATCGCCGTCATGGGCGGGCTGGTGGAACGCGCCGTGGCTGACGCCGCCGCCGCGCTGCTCACCCGTAATGCCGATCTCGCCGCCAGCGTGATCGAGCACGACCCGCAGATTGACGCCGAAGAGCGCGCCATCGAGCAGTTCGCCGTGCGCCTGCTGGCCCTGCGCCAGCCCGTGGCCGATGACCTGCGCCAGGTCATCCAGGCGCTCAAGGTCGTCACCGATCTGGAGCGCATGGGCGACTATGCCGCCAACATCGCCAAGCGCAGCATCGTCATCAGCCAGGCCGCCAGCCGCTTCTCGCTCTCGGGCCTTGGCCAGATGGCCGCTCTGGTCCAGCAAAACCTCAAATCCAGCATTGACGCGGTGGGTGAGGCCGACCCGCAGAAAGCCATCGCCGTATGGGGCGCAGACCAGGCGGTGGATGACCTCTACAACACCATCTTCCGCGAGCTGATCACCTACATGATGGAAGACGCGCGCAGCATCACCGCCTGCACCCATCTGCTTTTCATCGCCAAAAACCTTGAGCGCATCGGCGACCACACCACCAACATCGCCGAGCTGACCTACTACGCCGTCACCGGCGAATCCCTGCCCGATTTCCGCCCCAAGGGCGACCAGACATCCGCCTACGTCCATGCCAACCCAACCGGGCACCAATGAACGATCAAAACAAACCCTACATCCTCATCGTCGAGGATGAAGCGCCACTCGTCACCCTGCTACGCTACAACCTCGAAAAACAAGGCTTCCGCGTGGAAGATGCCGGCGATGGCGGCGAGGCGCTGACCCGCATCGCCGAAGCCACGCCCGATCTGGTACTGCTGGACTGGATGCTGCCCACCATGTCGGGCATCGAGGTCTGCCGCCAGATCCGCCGCCGCCCCGCCACGCGCACGCTCCCGGTCATCATGCTCACCGCCCGCGCCGAGGAACAGGACGCCGTGCGCGGCCTAGACACCGGCGCCGACGATTACATCGCCAAACCCTTCTCCACCGAGGCGCTGATCGCGCGCATCCGCGCCCTGCTGCGCCGCGCAGGCTCCGTGCCCACCAAGGCGAAGCTGAATTTCCACGACATTTCGCTGGACCCCGCCTCCCACCGCGTGCAGCGTAACGGCCGCACCTTGCACCTCGGCCCCACTGAATTCCGCCTG
This sequence comes from Acidocella sp., assembly GCF_028687955.1. GTDB lineage: Bacteria > Pseudomonadota > Alphaproteobacteria > Acetobacterales > Acetobacteraceae > Acidocella. The sequence goes on along the minus strand of NZ_JAQTZC010000010.1, from coordinate 23,701 downwards.
CTCGAATTCTTCCTGCGCCATCCAAAACGGGTTTTCTCGCGTGAGGATGTGCTCAACGCCGTCTGGGGGCGCGACATCCATGTCGAACCCCGCACCGTCGATGTCCACATCCGCCGCCTGCGCAAAGCCATCAACGGCCCCGGCGAAATTGACATCGTGCGCACCATCCGCGCCGCCGGCTACGCGCTGGATCTTGAGGCAGCCCTCTAAAACCTATTTTCCGCTTGGCGATGATTACTAAAAATGCTTGAATTGCCTCCAACAACCGGGAGCTAGCCATGAAGCATTCGATCGCCGGGACCACCATGCCGGTGCTGCAAATCGGGCTCGACCCAGGGGAAATCCTCATCGCCGAACCAGGTGAGTTTTCCTGGATGAGCGATAACATGCGGCTCAACACCACCACCCAGACCGGCGTCTCGCGCGGCTTCTTCGGCGCCATCGGCCGCGCCTTCTCGGGCGGCGGACTGTTCATGACCGAGTATTCCCCCCAGGGCGGCCCGGGGCTCATCGCCTTCGCCGCCAAAGTGCCGGGCACCATCCTGGAGGTCGACGTTCCCCCCGGCCACTCCTACATGATCCACAAGCACGGCTTCCTCTGCGCCACCCAGGGGGTCAACCTCTCCATCGGTTTCCAGCGCCAGCTCGGCGCCGGCATCTTCGGCGGCAACGGCTTCATCATGCAAAAGCTCTCCGGCCCCTGCACCGCCTTTGTCGAGCTCGGCGGCGAAGCGGTGATCTATGATCTGCGCCCGGGCGAATCCATCCAGGTCCACCCCGGCCATATCGGCATGTTCCAGGACACCGTGAATTTTGACATCGTGTTCATGCGCGGCATCAAAAACGCCCTGTTCGGCGCCGACGGCCTCTTCATCGCCCGCCTCACCGGCCCGGGCAAGGTCTGGCTGCAAAGCATGACCGTGCCCAACCTCGCGCACGCCCTCTCGCCCTATCTCGGCGGTGAGCAGGCCGTGGCCACCGCCCCGCAAATCGGCGGCGCAGCCATCGCTGGCGGCATCCTGGGCGACATTTTCGGCCAGCGTTAGCCCAGAGACTGAGGGCGATTCACGCTAAATTCTCCCGCGGAAGCGCATCGGGTCGATCGCGGCCATAACCCCTGCGGCCGGCCCCGGGTCTTCCCCCTTCACCATCGCCGCCACCAGCGCGCCCGCCGCCGGCGCGGTCTGTATGCCATAGCCGCCCTGCCCCGCGCACCAAAAAAACCCTGGCACCGCCGTCTCCCAGCCAAAGGCCAGGCTGCGGTCAGGCGAGAACGTGCGCAGCCCCGCCCATGCGCGCTCCACCCGGCGCACCGGAATGTCCAGTGCCTTCTGCATGCGGTCTATCCCGATGGCGATATCCAACTCGTCGGGCTGCACATCATGCGCGTGCATCGGCGTCTCATCGCACGGGGTCACCATCAGCCTGGTGCGGGCCTCGGCGCGAATGTACCAGTCATGCACGGCTGACTGCACCATCGGCCAGTGCTCCACCGCATAGGGCGCGGGGTCGATAATCGCCGCGGTCCTGCGGCACGCCACCAGGCCGAGCGGCGCCACCCCCGCGATCCGCGCCACCTCATCCGCCCAGGCGCCCGCGGCATTCACCACAACCGGCGCCCGCAAAATCACACCGGCAGCCGTCTCCACCTCCCAGGCGCCCTGCTTGCGCTCAATGCGCCCCGCGCGGCTGCGCAACATCAGTTGCCCGCCCGCCGCGCGCGCCCGGCGGAGGTAGAACTGGTGCAGCGCCGCCACATCCATATCAAAACCGTCCCGCTCTATCCCGGCCCGCACGGCGTAGCCTTCTATCAGCGCCGGGACCATCGCCTTCACCCGGGCCAGGGAAATCTCCTCAATCCCCAACCCCTGGCCGATCAACCCATCCAGCGCCTCCGTCTGCTCCGGCGGCGCCAAATAAATGATCTCGCGCCCCACCGCGAGCCGGTCCGTGCCAATATCCGCGGGCGGATTCAAAAAAAACGCACGTGACAATCCAGTGAGCACACGCACATCCGCCGGGCCATAATTGCGCACCCAAATCGCCGCCGAACGCCCGGTGGTGTGGTAGCCCGCCTGCGCCTCGGCCTCCACCAGCGCCACATTATGCGTCGCCCCCAGCCCCGCCGCCACACTCGCCCCGGCCATCCCGGCGCCGATCACAATCACATCAAAATTCTGACTCATGCAAAAAAGAACCCCCGCAAACTCGCCAGCACTTGCGCTGGCTTTTCGGCATGCAGCCAATGCCCGGCGCCCGCCACCGTCTCCACCACCGCGCGCGGAAACAAGCGCGCTATCTCCGCCGCCGCCTGTACGGGCACATAGTCTGACTCTCCGCCGCGCAAAAACAACGCCGGCCCGCCATAAGGCGCCACCCCTAGCGGCTCGCTCCAGCCCAATATCTGCGGCATCGCCGCGCCGATCTCCGCCAGCCCCGCGCGCCAGCGCGGCACCGCGCCCAGGCTGAGGTTGTTGAGCAGAAACGCGCGCATCTCCGCCGCCTTCACCACCCCCGCCAGCGCCGCATCCGCCTCGCCCCGGCTCAGGCCCGGGTGCAGCACAATCGCCTGCATCGCCTTCACATAATCGCCGTAATCATGCTCATAGCGCATCGGCGCTATATCCAGCACCGCGAGGCGCTCCACCAGCTCCGGGCGCAGCAACGCCAGCATCATCGCCGTCTTGCCGCCCAGCGAATGCCCGGCCACCCGCGCGCGCGCCACCCCCAGCGCCGCGCAGGTCTCGGCCACATCCCCCGCCATGGCCGCAAAATCCATCGCCGCGCCGTGCGGGCTATCGCCGTGGTTGCGCAGATCCATGGCAATCACCCGCGCCTGGGTGCCAAGCCCGCGCGCCAGCACGCCCAAATTTTTCGCCGCGCCGAACAAACCATGCAACAGCACCAGCGGCGGACCTTCGCCCGAGATCAATGTGTTCAAAATCATGCAGGCACCTTCGCCGCAACGGCGAATAATCTCAAGCGCCCGCCCGAACACCCGCCATGAACACAACGAGCCTCCACCCCCGGCGGCAGGCACTTCGCAACCCAGCCGGAAAGGACTAATCACCACGCATGATCACGCGCCGCACCGCCCTCTCGCTCCTCTCGCTGCCGCTTCTGCCCGCCCAGGCCCTGGCGGAAACATCCCCCCCCGCGCAAGCGGGCGCGCCGCCGCCCTTGGCAATGGTGATGAACTCCGGCGACGCCACGGTCTCGGTCATTGACATGACAAGCAAGCAGGTCATCAACACCTTGCCCATGCTGCGCGAGCCCAGCCACTGGGCCCTGACGCCTGACCGCAAAAAACTCTACGTCTCCGACGCCAGCGGCAACGCGCTTTTCATCTTCGACCCCCTGACCGCCGCCCCGCTCGGCCATATCCGCATCGCCGACCCCTACCAGCTCGCCTATACGCCAGACCAGAAATACCTGGTGGTGAACGCCCTGCGGCTCGACTATGTCGACGTTTACGACTCCACCACCCTGCATCTCGTCAAACGCTTCAAATCCGGCAAATTCCCAAGCCATCTGGATTTCTCGCCCGATAGCCGCTTCAGCTTCCACTCCATGCAGAAATCAAACACCCTGGTCTGTCTCGACCTCGCGAGCATGACCGAACGCTGGAGCGTCCCCATCGGCAAAACCCCCGCCGGCGTGCTCTGGCACAACGGCAAGCTGCTGGTCTGCATCATGGGCGAGAACGGCATCGTCGAGGCTAACCCGCTAACCGGCCAAATCACCCGCCGCCAGGCCACCGGCGAGGGCGCGCACAACATCTTCCTCTCGCCCGGCGGCTCAACCCTCTACGTCTCCAACCGCGTCGGCAGCACACTCTCAGCACTCGACCCGCTCAGCCTGGAAGTCAAACGCGACTACCGCATCCCCGGCGGCCCGGACGATATCGGCATCGCCCCGGACGGCAAAATCTGGATCGCCCTGCGCTTCAACGAAGCCGTCGCCGTGCTGGACCCGCTCACCGGCGTTTTTGACACCATCCCCGTCGGCCGCTCGCCGCACGGCATCTTCCTCAACACCGAGATGCAAAAACCCGGCGAGCTCACCGCCGAGCGGCTGTAATTTGTAAGACCGGCCGTATCGTTGCTTTTTCGCACCAAACCCACACAAATTGGGGCGCAAGCAAAAAATAAAGCTACATTAACATCGTGTTATAATACCAGTCAGCCTTAAGGCTGACTGGTATGCGCCCGGGGCTGGTGGGGCGGCCGCGCGAAAAATCAAAAGCTTATACCAGCCCGCCACCAAACCCAGAGAGTCAAGCTCTTGGCGGGCTGGTATAAAAACTTCTTCGCGAACGCTCCACGTGGAGCGTTCGCCGTCCTCAAACCGGCACGCCCTTGCTGGTGGAATACTCAAAATGCAACGCCACATCCGGATACACGATCGGATGAATCGCATGCGCCGCCACCGCGCCCTCGGCAAACCCCTGCAAAATAAGCTTCAGCTTGCCCGGATAGGTCACAATATCCCCGACGCCGAAAATCCCCGGCACCGTGGTCTCCATCCGCGCCGGATCCACCACCACATGGTTGTGCTCAAGCTGAAACGCCCAGTCCGCCAGCGGCCCCAGCTCCATCGCTAGGCCAAAAAACGGCAACAACACATCCGCCCCGATCAGCCGGGTAGCGCCATCTAGATCAGCCACTTCCACCACCTCCAGCATCCCGCCCGCGCCATGCAGCGCGTGCAGCTGGTAGGGGATCACCATGTCGATCTCGCCGCGCGCCACCGCCGCGTCCAGTTGCGCCGCACTCTCAGGCGCCGCGCGGAATTTTGGCCGCCGGTGGATGACATGGATGCTCCCGGCAATGCCGTTGAGCGCCAGCGCCCAGTCCACCGCCGAGTCCCCGCCACCCGCGATCACCACGCGCTTGCCCCGCAGCGCCTCGCGGCGCTTCACATAGTATTGCACCGCCCCGGTGGCCTCATAGGCCTCCAACCCTTCCAGCGGCGGGCGGTTGGGCCCAAAAGCACCGGCCCCCGCGGCCACAATCACCGCCTTGGCCTTAATCTCATCGCCCGCATCGGTGGTCAGTGTAAACACGCCAGCAGCGCCATGCAGTTTTTCCACCCGCCGTCCCAGCAGCCGTTGCGCCGCGAAGGGCGCAATCTGCTGCTCCAGCCGGGCAATCAGCTCCGCGGCTTCAATGCCGGGATGCCCCGGAATGTCATAAATCGGCTTCTCCGGGTAGAGTGCGGCGCATTGCCCGCCGGTCTCGCCCAAGGCATCGATCAACACGCAGGACATCTTGAGCATCCCGCACTCAAACACCGCAAACAGCCCAGCCGGGCCGGCACCGATGATTGCTACATCCGTTGTCAGCTTTTCCATACCCCAGGCTTTGCCGCACCGCTCTTCCACAATCAAGCGCATGCCCTAAAAAGAGTATCATGCACATCTTCCTCCCCGATGAAGCCGCGACCATCGCCCTGGCCCAAAAACGCGCCGCCCGGGCGCGCGCCGGGGATGTTCTGCTGCTCTCCGGCCCGCTGGGCGCCGGCAAAACCAGCTTCGCCCGCGCGTTCATCCGCGCGTTGACCGGCGAGCCAGATCTCACCGTCCCCTCCCCCACCTTCACCCTGGTGCAGCAATACGAGACAGACACTCTCACCATCTGGCATTATGACCTATGGCGGTTGCAGGACCACCATGCGCTGGAGGAGCTGGGCTGGGACGAAGCACTGGAGGGCATCGTTATCGTGGAATGGCCCGACCGGCTGGGACCGCTGACCCCCCAGCACGCCCTGCGGCTGAGCTTCTCCCATGATGGCACGGGCCGAAGCGCAGAGCTGAACGAGGATCTGCCATGAAGCTCGGCGCGTTCCCGGCGGAGTCGGCTTTCCTGCCCGCGCTGGCGAAACGCTGGCTGGAGACGGGCGGCGACTCGGCCGACGGGCTGATCCTGCTGCCCAGCCGCCGCGCGGCGCAGGCGCTGGCCGGGGCGTTTCTGGAACAAAACCAGGGCAAGGCATTGCTGCTGCCGCGCATTGTCGCGCTTGGCGCCATCGACGAAGCCGCCCTCGCGCTGGCCGGCGCGCTGGACCTGCCGCCAGCCATCCCCCCCATGCAGCGGCAGGCGATTCTGGCGCGGTTGATCCTGCAAATGAACGGCCAGGGCGGCGCGCCGCAAAAGCTTCATGCCGCCTGGCAGCTTGCCGCCGATCTCGCCGCGCTGCTCGATGAGGCAGCCTATGCCGAGGTCGATCTCAAAGCCACCTTACCCAATGTGGTGGCCGCCGAACTCGCCAGCCATTGGCAGACCACGCTTAAATTCCTCGAGATCATCACCCATGCCTGGCCGGAGATTCTGGCCGGAATGGGCGCAACGGATCCCGCCGCCCGGCTGGTGGCGCTACTGGACGCGCAAACCGCCGCCTGGGGAACTAACCCGCCGGCCCACCGGGTATGGATGGCCGCCGCCGAAGGCAATCCCGCCATCGCGCGGCTGGCCCGGCGCGTGGCCGGGCTGCCGGAGGGGCTGCTGCTGCTTCCTGGCTACGATTTCAACCTGAACGAGAGCGCCTGGGAGGCGCTGGATGACAGCCACGCGCAAGGCGGCATCGCCCGGCTGCTGGCGGACATCGGCGCGCGCCCTGCCGAGGTGCAGCCCCTGCCCGCCCCCGCATCGCCGGTGCCGGGCGGGCGCAGCCTGGTGTTTTCGCGCGCATTGCTCCCCGCCGCCTGCCTGGAAGCATGGGAAAAACCGATCGCGTTTCAGCTCGCGGGGCTAAGTCGTCTGGAGGCACAGGAGGAAGCGCAGAATGCCGCCGCGATCGCGATGATCTTGCGTGACGCGCTGGAAGTGCCAGGGCGCACGGCGGCGTTGATCACCCCGGACCGCGGCCTCGCCACGCGGGTAACGGCGGCCCTGAAGCGTTTCGGCATTACCGCTGATGACAGCGCGGGCGAGCCGCTGGCGCAAAGCCCGCCCGCGATCCTGCTGCGCCTGCTGGCGCGCGCGCTGGTGAGCGGCTTCGCCCCGCTGCCTTTGCTGGCCCTGCTGAAGCACCCGCTGGCCGCCGCCGGGCTGCCGCCGGAAATGTGCAGGGAACATGCGCGGAATCTAGAAATCCACGCGCTGCGCGGCACCCGCCCTGGGCCGGGATTCGATGAGATCAAATTCCGGCTGGATAAGGCCGCACAGCCCGCCCTTCGCGTGTTTCTGGACCGGCTGGAGGCTATGTTGCGCCCGGCGATTCCCCCCGTGCGCAGCAATCCCGCGCAACTGCTTCGCCACTTGCTCAGCGTGGCCGAGGCGCTGTGCACCACCCCGGACGAACCGGGCGCGGCGCGGCTCTGGCCCGGTGAGGCGGGCATCGCGCTTTCTGAATTGTTCTTACATGCGCTTGAAATTTTTGAAGACCTTCCTGATGTTGCGAGCACTGAGACCGCGGATCTGCTCGATGCGCTGTTGAACGGCGCGATAGTACGCAAGCCGCGCACCAAGGACGGGCATCCGCGCGTCGCGATCTGGGGTTTGCAGGAAGCGGCACTGCAAAGCGTGGATGTCGCGGTGCTGGGCGGGCTGGTGGAGGGTGTGTGGCCCGCACCGGCGGAGCCGGGGCCGTGGCTGAGCCGCCCGATGCGCCGGGCCGCCGGGCTGCCCTCGCCGGAACAGAAAATCGGCATGGCCGCGCACGGGTTTTTCTCATTGGGCGCATGTTGCCCGCAGGTTGTGCTGGCAGCCCCCGCGCGGCGCGAGCGCGCCCCGGCGGTTCCTTCGCGCTGGCTCACGCGGCTCCAGGCGATGCTGCACGGCCAAGGGTTGGCGGCGCATCAGGCAGCCTCCTGGGCGTTGCAGCTGGACCAGCCTGCGCAACTGGAGCGCCGCGCGCGCCCCTATCCGCGCCCGCCGGCCAAAGCGCGGCCGGAGCGGTTGAGCATCTCGGATTTCGCCACGCTGATGGCTGATCCCTATGCGATTTATACCAGAAAAATCCTGCGCATAACCGAACTTGACCCGATCGACGAAGAGAGCGACCCCAGTCTTTTTGGCGAAATCGTGCACAAGGGGCTGGACGAATTCTATAAACTGCCTGAAAATTTCACGGCGCCGGATGCGCGCGCGCGCCTCATCTCCGCGCTACAGACCGCGATGCGTGATAGACGTCCGCGCGCGGCGCTGGAGCATTGGTGGATGGCGCGGCTGGCGCGCATCGCGGACTGGGTGCTGGAGAGCGAGAGCGCGCGCCGCGCCGTGCATGGCGCGCCGGTTCATCTGGCTTCGGAGGTAAAAGCCCAGCTGGCGGTACCGGGTGGCTTCACGCTCACCGGCCGCGCCGACCGGATTGAAAAATTCAACGATGGCACCATCGGCATCATCGATTACAAAACCGGCGCCGCGCCTGGCAACGGGCAGGTGGAGGACGGCAGCGCGCCGCAGTTGCCGCTGGAGGCGGTGATGGCGCAGGCCGGATGTTTTGGAGACGAATTCACCGGCGAGGTGGCTGAGCTGGCCTACTGGAAAATTTCCGGACGGCACGAGGCGGGCGAGGTGCGCGAGGTGAAACCGAAAAAACCAAGGGTGCTGCGCGAGGTGATCGAGGATGCGGCGCGGGCTCTGCCTGAGACGTTCGCAAAATTCGCGGATGAAAAAACGCCCTATCTGGCAAGCCCGCACCCCAAACGGGTGAATAAATACGATGTGTACGCCGGTATTTCCCGCCGCGTGGAATGGGCCGGGGAGGATGACGCCAGTGACGGTGATTGAAATTGCCAACGCGCAGCAGCGCGAAGCCTCTGATCCGAAGGTTTCCGCCTTTGTCGCGGCTTCGGCCGGGAGCGGCAAGACCAAACTTCTAACCGACCGTCTGTTGCGATTGATGCTCTCAGGGACTGCGCCGGATAAGATTTTGTGCCTCACCTACACCAAGGCGGCCGCGGCGGAAATGACCATCCGGCTGAACACGCGCCTGGGCAACTGGGTGGTGATGAAAAAATCCGATCTGGAAAACGCGCTGCGTGAGCTGGATGTGGCGGTGAACGATACGAATGTGGTGCTGGCGCGTAAGCTCTTCGCCGATGTGCTGGATTTGCCAGGCGGCCTGCGGATCGAGACGATTCACGCCTTTTGCCAGTCGCTCTTGCGGCGCTTTCCGCTGGAGGCTGGACTCTCGCCGCATTTCGAGGTGGCCGACGAGGTGCAGGAAGGCCGGCGCCTGCGCGAGGCGCGCGAGGATGTGCTGGCGCAACCCGGGCATGAGGCGGCGGTTTACACGCTGGCCGGCGAAACCAACGAGCCTGATTTCGCCGCGCTGACGCAGAAATTCGTGCAAATGTCCGCCAGCTTGCTGCATGTTCGCGAAGCCGCCGGAATCGTCCCTTTACAACGCGCGGCACTGGGCGCGGGGACGCAGAGCGAGGCGGCGCTGCGCGCGCAGGCCGTGGTGCTGCCGCGCGAGGAAGAGCTGCGCGCGGCGCTGCGGCGATTGGCCGAACGGGGCAACAAATCTGGCCAGGCATGGGCGCATGAAGCGCTGGACTGGCTGGCGCAGCCGCAAGCGGCGCGCGCGGCGAAGTGGGATGACTGGCTGGCCGTGCATTTTACCGCCAAGGGCAAAGGCCCGCCGGGCAAGCTGCATAATTTTTTCGGCAAGGGGCTTGCCGCGGAAGAGGCTGACATTCGCGCCGAGATCGCGGCGGAATGCAAACGCTTGGAGGCGGCGCTGGAGCAGATCCGCGCGGCACGGCTGGCGGCGCTGAATGCAAGCCTGATGCAGCTGGCCGCCCCGATTGTGCAGAACGACGCGGCGCAAAAGCGCCTCGCGGCGCAGCTGAGCTATGCCGACCTGGTGCGCCATACCGCGACATTGTTCGAGGACCCCGGCGCCACCTGGATACTTTATAAATTGGATGGCGGGATCGCGCATCTGCTGCTCGACGAGGTGCAGGATACCGCGCCGGCGCAATGGGAGATCGCGGCGAAGATCGCCGATGAATTTTTTGCCGGGGCGGGCGCGCGCGAGGGCGCGCGGACGATCTTCGCGGTGGGCGATGCGAAGCAGTCGATCTTCTCGTTCCAGGGCGCGGATTTGGAAAGTTTTACGGCGAATCAGGCGAAGTTTCGCGAAAAGGTGAAGGCGGCCGGGCAGCGCTGGGTGGATGGCAGGCTCTCGGTCTCCTTCCGCTCCACGGCGCCCGTGCTGGCGCTGGTGGATGCGGTGTTCGCAACCGGCCCGGCGCGCGCGGGGGTTTGCCGCGGCACGGAAGTGCTCAAACATGAGGTGAGCCGCGCGGGGCAGGCCGGGTGGGTGGAATTATGGCCGCTGAGCGAGGCGGCGGCGCCGGCGGAGCTGCCGCCCTGGGCGGTGCCGGAGGATTACGAAGGGGCTGATTCGTCCAAGGCCCTGCTGGCCCGCCAGATTGCCCTCGACATTAAAAAACGCCTGGACACGGGCGAGATTTTGCAAAGCCGGGGCCGCGCGGTGCGGCCAGGGGATTTTTTGATTCTGGTGCGCCGCCGCGATGCGCTGGTGGGCGCCATCACCCGCGAGTGCAAGGCGCGCGGGGTGCCGGTGGCGGGGCTGGACCGCATGGTGCTGACCGCGCAGCTGGCGGTGGGCGATCTGCTGGCGTTGTGCGATGCGCTGCTGCTGGGCGATGATGATCTGGCCTTCGCGCAATATCTGGTCTCGCCGCTGGGGGGCTTGAGCGATGAGAGCCTGATGGCGCTGGCGATGGGCCGCCGGGGCAGCCTGCTGGCGGCGCTGTATGCGCGCCACGCGGAACGGGCGGCGTGGGCGGCGGCGAAGGCGTTTTTCGAGACGCTGCGTGCGAAAGCGGATTTTCTCTCCCCCTTCGCGCTGCTGAGCGAGGCGCTGGGGCCGCTTGGCGGGCGCAGCCGGATTTTACGCCGCCTGGGGCCGGAGGCAGCCGAGCCGGTGGATGAGTTTCTGACCGAGGCGTTGAAATTCACGCAGAGCGAGCCAGGGGCGCTACAGCTATTTGTGCATCAGCTGCGCCAGGCGGGGGCGCAGATCAAGCGCGAGGCGGATTCAGGCGGGGATGCCGTGCGGATCATGACCGTGCATGGGGCGAAGGGCTTGCAGGCGCCGGTTGTGATTCTGCCCGATACGACAGCGCTGCCCACGGGGGCGCAGAAGGAGACGCTGTTCTGGCTGCCGGTGCCGGGGGAGGATGTGCGCGTGCCTGTGTTCTGCCCGCGCACGGACCTGCGCGCCGCGGCGGTGGCCGGCGCCGCGGCAAACGCCGCCGCCGCCGAGGTGCAGGAATATAACCGCCTGCTCTATGTGGCGCTCACGCGCGCGGAGGACGGGCTGATCATCTGCGGCGCCAAAGGGCGCCACAATGTGGCGGAAACGAGCTGGTATGAGCTGGCGCGGGCCGGGTTCGCGCGGCTGCCGGAGGTAGCGGATGTGGACGGGCGGCTGGTGCATGCCTGCGCGCAGACCGCAAGGCCGGATGACAAGGCGGAGCATAAGGTAACGCATGAAGCGGCGCTGCCCGGCTGGGCGGGCGCGGCGCCGGGCTGGGTGGCGGCCCCGCCAGGGGTGGAGACAACGCGGCCGGAGCGCATCGCGCCAAGCCGGGGGGTGGAGGACGTTGCCCGTCAGGCGCTGGCGGCGAGTCCGCTGGGGACGGAGCAGATGCAGACCCGCGCCGCGCGCGCGGCGGCAATGGCGCGCGGCCGGACGGTGCATGCGCTGTTGCAGCATCTGCCGGAACTGCCCCCGCCGGCGCGGGCGGCGGCGGCGGCGCGTTTTCTTGCCGGCGTGCCGGAGCTGGCGGGCAGCGCGGCGGAAATCCACGATTCGGTGCGGGCGGTTTTGCAAAACCCGGCGCTGGCGGCGCTGTTCGGGCCAGGGAGCCGGGCGGAGGTGCCGCTCGCGGGGGTGGTGGGGGATGTGGAAATCGGCGGTCTGGTAGACCGTCTGGCGGTAACGGCGCAGCGGGTGATGATCGCCGATTACAAGACCGACCGCGCCCCGCCGGACACGCCAGAGTTGATTCCCCCAGGGTATTTGCGGCAATTGGCGGCCTACCGGGCGATATTGGCGCAGATCTATCCCGCCCATGCCGTGGTATGTCTGCTGATATGGACACAGAGCGCGGTGGCCATGCAGGTGCCCGATGAAATGCTGGACGCGCATGCCCCGGCTTGATTAGGGCGGGTTTCACCGCCATGTTCTCATCCAACCACTTAAGGGAAGCTATCATGAGCAAGGCTGTTACCGACGAGACCTTCGATGCGGATGTACTGAAATCCAGCGCCCCGGTGCTGGTGGATTTCTGGGCCGAATGGTGCGGCCCGTGCCGGACGATCGCGCCCTCGCTCGAGGAGCTGAGCAAGGAATATGAGGGCAAGCTTGAGATCGTGAAGGTGAATATCGACGAGAACCCGATGACCCCCTCGCAGTTTGGCGTGCGCGGCATCCCCACGCTGCTGATCTTCAAGGACGGCAAGGTGGCGGCCAGCCAGGTGGGCGCGGCGCCGAAATCAGCGTTGAAGGCGTGGATCGACAAGAGCCTGTAACATGACGCACGCGATGCCGGGCGAGACGCCGCCGGCCGGGGTGCCGATGATCCGCACCATCGCCATGCCGGCCGATTCCAACCCGGATGGCGATATTTTCGGCGGCTGGCTGATGAGCCAGATGGATCTGGCGGCGGGCAATCTGGCGGCGCGGGTGGCGCGCGGGCGCTGCGTCACGGTTTCGGCCGATGCGATGAGCTTTCTGCGGCCGGTGAAGATCGGCGATGAGGTAAGCGTTTATTGCGAGTTGCTCTCCACCGGGCGGACCTCGCTGAAGATCAACGTGGAAGCCTGGCGGCGGCGGCGCAACACGCATGAGGAATACCGCGTGACCAAGGCAATGTTCACCTTCGTGGCCATCGACGCCGAGGGCAAGCCGCGCCCGTTCAGTCCGCCAGAAATACCGTAGCGGCGCTGGGGGCCGAGGATTCCAGCCCCGTGCCCAGTATGTAGCCGAGAATATCGGCGCTGGGCGTAGCCCGCTCCAGGTCACGCGGGATCATGTGATAATCCGGCGGGTAATACGCCAGGATGACCGGGGCGCCCGGCGGCAGGGCGCGCCAGCAGCGGCGCATGGCCGCCTTGGGGATCAGCTCGTCATGCCCGCCATAAAGGATGAGCGCCGGTTGGCGGAAATGCGCGCATGAGCCTTGAGCCTGGGCCATGAGGCTGGTGAGCCCGGCGATGCTGCGCAGATTTGGCGCGCGGATGGTGAGCGGGTCTTCCCCGAAGGCGATGAGGGCCGCGGTGTTATCGCTGGCGCGGATGTGCACGGCATGGCCGGTGAGGCGCATCTGCGGGGCCAGCGCATCGGCCATGAACAGCACCGTGCGATACAGCCTACCCACCCGCCAGACGGCGGGGGCGGAGAGGATATAGGCATCCACCGGCGGCGGGTTGGATGAGGCGCCGAGCAGCAGGCCAATGCCGCCGCCCATGCTCTCGCCCATGAGCACCAGCCGGGTATGCGGATATTTTTCGCGCAACTGCACCGCCATGGCACGGGCTTCATCAACCAGCGTGGCGGTGCCCGGCCAGGCGCCGCGGTTGGCGGTGGCGCCGAAGCCGGATTGGTCCGGCGCATAAAGCGCGATGCCCCGCGCGTTGAGGGTTTGCGCCAGCAGCACCCAGGCGTCGCGGCTGTCGGTATAGCCGTGCAGCGCCAGGACCACGGCTTTGAGCGGGCCTTGCGCGGGGTAGAGCCGGTAGGGCAGGCGCGCGCCATCCGGCAGGGTGAAAATGCCGCTGGTGATGATCGGGTGGTTTGCGGACGCCTTGGGGACACCGTAGGGGAGGGGTGCGCAGCCGGGCAAGCTCAAGGCCAGCAGCAAGGACCAGAGCTTGGGGTTACGCAGAAATGAAGCTATCATCGCGCCGTATTCATCGCAGCAAGGCAGAACCCATGGACAACGCCACAACCAAGACCCCGACCGAAATCATCCATGTAAAAACCCATGCCGTCTCCTGCGATGGCGGCGTTGGGCCGCTTGGCCACCCCAAGGTGTATCTGAAGATCACCGGAACACAAATCATGTGCCCGTATTGCTCGCGACTGTTCGTGCTGGAGCCGGGCGCGCGCGATGACGGGCACTGACCGCAAGGGCATGAGACTCGTCCTCGTCGACGGCTCAGGCTTCATCTTCCGGGCGTTCCACGCGATCCCGGATATGACACGCCCGGATGGCGTGCATGTGAACGCGGTGTTCGGCTTCTGCAATATGATCGCGCGGCTGATGAAGGAGCACACCGGCTCGCATCTGGCGGTGATTTTCGATGCCGGGCGGATGACGTTCCGCAACCGGATGTATACGCCCTACAAGGCGCAGCGGCCCGAAACACCGCCGGAGCTGGCGCCGCAGTTCGCGCTCATCCGCGAGGCGGCGAGAGCCTTTGGGCTACCCAGCATCGAGCTTGATGATTGGGAGGCTGACGATTTGATCGCCGCTTATGCGAAGGCGGCGCTTGCGGCCGGGGGCGAGGCGGTGATCGTCTCGTCCGACAAGGATTTGATGCAGCTGATCCGCCCCGGCGTGAGCATGCTCGACCCGATGAAGAACGTGCCCATCGGCGAAGCGGAGGTGGCGGCCAAATTCGGCGTAACGCCTGACAAGGTGATCGAGGTGCAGGCGCTGATCGGCGATGCGGTGGATAATGTGCCGGGGGTGCGCGGGATCGGGCCGAAAGGGGCGGCGGAATTGATCGGGCAGTACGGCGATCTGGAAGCCGTGCTGGAGGCTGCCAA
>NZ_JAQTZC010000010.1:1663-8844 GCF_028687955.1 Acidocella sp. | reverse complement strand
CGGGGTGGCGCAGGTGGCGCCGCTGGATGATGTGATGTTGATCTCCTACGCGCAGGACGCGGGGAATTTCAGCCATGACCGTGAGACGCTCGCACGCGAACATCTGGCCCATGAGCTGAAGAGTTTTGATTCGGTGGCGGGCAGCGGGCGGGCGCGGCTAAGTTTCGCCAACGTGCCGCTGGCCGGGGCGAGCGCCTTTGCCGCCGAGGCCGCGGATGTGACCCTGCGGCTGTGGGCGATGCTGAAGCCGCTGCTGCGGGTGAACAAATCGCTCGCGCTGTACGAGCTGGTGGAAAAGCGGCTGATCCCGGTGCTCACCGCCATGGAGCTGCACGGCGTGATGGTGGACCGCGCGGACCTGCGCGCGATGTCAGCAGAGTTTGAGGGCCGGATGGCCGAGATCGAGACCGATATCCACCGGCTGGCGGGGCAGGATTTCAACGTCGGCAGCCCCAAGCAACTGGGCGAGATATTGTTCGAGCGGATGGGCCTGCCGGGCGGCAAGCGCGGCAAGGCGGGCGCGTGGGGGACGGATTCATCCGTGCTGGAGGGTCTGGCGGAACAAGGGATCGAGGTGGCGCAACGGGTGATGGACTGGCGGCAGCTGGCGAAGCTGAAATCAACCTATGCCGATGCGCTGATCGGCCAGGCGGACGAAAACGGGCGGGTGCATACCAGCTTCCAGATGGCGGTGGCGGCGACCGGGCGGCTGTCTTCAACCGATCCGAATTTGCAGAACATACCCGTGCGAACCGTGGAGGGCGCGCGGATTCGCAAGACGTTCATCGCGGCGCCGGGGTGCAGCCTGATCTCGGCGGATTATTCGCAGATTGAGCTGCGGCTGCTGGCGCATGTCGCGGATATCGCGGCGTTGAAGGAAAGTTTCGCCAAGGGCGAGGATATCCACGCGCGCACCGCCTCGGAGGTGTTCGGCGTGCCGATGGCGGGGATGGATGCGGCCACGCGGCGGCGGGCGAAGGCGATCAACTTCGGGATCATCTACGGGATTTCGGCCTTTGGACTGGGCCGGCAACTGGGAATCGGCGCCGGCGAGGCGAAAGCCTATATCGATGCGTATTTCAAGCGCTATCCGGAAATCCGGGCGTATATGGAAGCCACGAAAGAGGAGGCACGGAGCAAGGGCTATGTGCTGACACCGTTCGGGCGGCGCTGCTGGGTGCCGCGCATAAAGGACAAGATGCCGCAACTGCGCGCCTATGCGGAGCGGCAGGCGATCAACGCGCCGTTGCAGGGCGGAGCTGCCGACATCATCAAGCAGGCGATGGTGAAATTGCCGAAGGCGATGGCGGATGCGGGGCTTTCGGCGACATTGATCTTGCAGGTGCATGACGAGTTGTTGTTCGAGGCGCCCGATGGGCAAGCCCGCGCGACGGCCGAACTGGCGCGCGAGGTGATGCAGGGGGCGGCCGGAATTTCCGTGCCGCTGACAGTGGAAACCGGGATCGGCAAAAACTGGGGGGATGCGCATTGAACCCCGATGCCATCTGGAACGTGCTGAACAATGCCGTGGCCGCGGGCGGGGTGCCCGGCGTGGCGACGGCGGTGAGCGATGCGCGCGGAACGCTGTTTGAGGCGGCGGCGGGCGTGACCATGCTGGGCGGTGAGCAGAAGGTGGATGCTGACACGTTGTTCTGGATCGCCTCGATGACCAAGCCTGTGACCTCGCTGGCGGCGATGCAGCTGGTGGAGCAAGGGCGGCTGGATTTGGATGCGCCGGTGGGGGATTTGCTGCCTGAGTTGAAACATCCGCGGATTCTGGAAGGCGGAAAACTGCGCCCGGCAAGGCGGCCCATTACGTTGCGGCATCTGCTCACGCATACGGCGGGGTTCTCCTACGCTTTCGCCAGCGCGGAATATGCCGCTTATCTGACGGCGCAACCCAACCCGCCGGCCTTTGGCACGCGCGCGGCGCTGGATGCGCCGCTGCTGTTCGAGCCAGGCGAGCGCTGGGAATACGGGCTGGGCGTGGACTGGGCGGGCCTCGCGGTGGAGGCTGCCTCCGGGTTGAACCTGGAAGCGTATTTTCAGAAGCACATCTTTGGCCCGCTGGGGATGGCTGACACCAGTTTTATGCCCACGGCGGCGCAGCTGGCCCGCCGCGCGGCGCTGCACAAGCGCCAGGCGGATGGCAGCCTGGCGGCAACACCTCCTGCCGCGCTGACCGTGCCCGAGGTATTTTCCGGCGGCGGCGGGCTGTATTCCACCCTGCGCGGCTACCAGAAATTCCTGCGCGTGTTCCTGACGGCGGGGGCCGGCATTGTTACGGCCGGGACGATTACTGAAATGACGCGCAACCAGATCGGAGGGTTGCGGGCCGGGTATCTCCCCTCTGCAAATCCAGCATTGTTCGTGGGGGCGGATGTGAACCCAGGGCAGCACAACCAGTGGGGGCTGGGCTTTATCATCTATCCCGGGAAGGGGAGGTTTGGCCGCAATGCTGGGAGTTTCGGCTGGGCGGGGATGGCGAACACCTATTTCTGGGTGGACCCGGCGGCCAAGCTGGCGGCTGTGATGATGATGCAGATACTGCCCTCGGGCGATGCCGGGGCGATGAAAACCCTCATCGGATTCGAACGCGCGATGTATGCCATGCCGCAATAACCAGCTATAGGTTTTCCGCCACATTCCGGGAACCCAGAGATGAATGCCACCACCATGAGCGCTACGAAAACCAAGGTAACAGCATTGCCGGGGGACGGCATCGGCCCCGAGGTGATGGCCGCAACCATGCGGATTCTGGAGGCGGCAAACGCCCCGGTTGAATGGGAGATGGCCGAGGGCGGCGCCGAGGTGTTTAAAAAAGGCATCATCACCGGCGTGCCGCGCGAGACGCTGGACAGCATCGCCCGCAACGGGCTGGCGCTGAAAAGCCCGCTTGAGACGCCGGTGGGCTATGGCGGCAAATCCGCCAACGTGACGCTGCGCAAGCATTTTGAGCTTTATGCGAACATCCGCCCGGTGCGCGAGCTGCCGGGGATCACCACGCCTTATACCGGCCGTGGGATCGACATGGTGATCGTGCGCGAGAATGTGGAGGATGTTTACGCCGGCATCGAGCATATGCAGACCACCACGGTGGCGCAGTGCCTGAAGCTGATGACAGCCCCTGGTTGCGAGCGCATCATCCGCGCCGCCTACGAGCTGGCGCTGGCGGAAGAGCGCAAAAAGGTGACGACCGCGACCAAAGCGAACATCATGAAGCTCACCGAAGGGCTGATGAAGCGTGTCGCGGAAATGGTGGCGCCGGAATTCGCCAGCCTCAAATCCGACCATATCATCATCGACAATTGCGCGCACCAGCTGGTGATCAAGCCTGAGGCGTTCGATGTGATCGTGACCTCCAACATGAATGGCGACATCATCTCCGACCTCGCGGCCGGGCTGGTGGGCGGGCTGGGCATCGCGCCCTCATCCAACCTGGGCGACCATGCCGCGATGTTCGAGGCGGTGCACGGCTCGGCGCCCGATATCGCGGGCAAGGGGCTGGCCAACCCGACCGCGCTGCTCTCCGCCGCGATCATGCTGCTACGCCATATCGGCGCGTTCGACGTGGCGGCGACGGTGGAGCAGGCGCTGTTCATCACCCTGGCCGAGGGCAAGAACCTCACGGGTGACCTCTCTCCGCGCGGGCATGGCGTGGGCACGCTGGCCTATACCGACAAGATTATCGCCAATTTGGGCCGCACCTCCAACCAGCCCTCGCGCAGCTACAAAAAGCTGGAGCTGAAGACCTGGCCGAAGCTGACCGCGCATAGCGAGCCGAATGCGCGCGAACTGGTGGGCATCGACGTGTTCCTGGAAACCGATCTCGGCGCCGAGGAGCTAGGTAAGGCGCTGGAGGCCATCGCGCAGGACAGCCCGTTCGTGCTGAACGGCATCTCCAACCGCGGCGTGCAAGTGTATCCGCCCAACGAGGGGCAGCAGACCTTCCTGGTCGACCATTTCGCCAGCCGCTTCATGTTCAAGAAGCCGATCCCGCTGTCGGCCTCGAAATCCGAGGGGCAGCCGGAGATCAGCTATCTGGTGCAGCGCATTGGGGCGAAATTCACCTGGATGCATATCGAGAAGCTGCAACGCTTTGACGGCAAGGATGCCTTCGAGCGGCCGCAGGGGGCTTGAGATTTAAGGGCCGTCTTCCACGCAAGGGAGACGGCCCATTTGTTTCTGGGTTGCGGCCTTTATCCCGCTGCCCGGTTCAGCTAAAGCGGGGCATGAACGAGATTATCCCCAATTCTTTGCGTAATGGCCCGGATGGGCGCGGGCGGTTTGGCGAATTTGGCGGGCGGTTTGTCGCCGAGACGCTGATGCCGCTAATTTTGGAGCTTGAGGCGGCATATGAGGCGGCGAAGGCCGACCCCTCGTTCCAGACCGAGCTGGATTATTACTTAAAATATTATGTCGGGCGGCCGAGCGCGCTGTGGTTCGCCGAACGGCTGACCAGGGAGCTGGGCGGCGCGAAGATTTATTTCAAGCGCGACGAGCTGAACCACACCGGGGCGCACAAGATCAACAATTGCCTGGGGCAAATTTTGCTGGCGCGGCGGATGGGCAAGACGCGGATCATCGCGGAGACAGGCGCCGGGCAGCACGGTGTTGCGACCGCGACAGTGTGCGCGCTCTTTGGCCTGCCATGCACCGTGTACATGGGGGCGGTGGACGTGGAGCGGCAAAAACCCAACGTGTTCCGCATGAAACTGCTGGGGGCGGAGGTTATTCCCGTGAGCTCCGGCGCGGGGACACTGAAGGACGCCATGAACGACGCCATGCGCGATTGGGTGGCGAATGTGCGGGATACTTTTTATATCATCGGGACTGCGGCGGGGCCGCACCCCTACCCGGCCATGGTGCGCGATTTTCAGTGCGTCATCGGCAATGAGGCGAAGGCGCAGTTGCAGGAGGCTGAAGGGCGGCTGCCCGATGTGGCGATTGCGGCTATCGGCGGCGGGAGCAATGCCATCGGGCTGTTCCACCCGTTCCTTGATGATGCCGGGGTACGGCTGATCGGCGTGGAGGCGGCGGGGCATGGGCTGGATTCTGGCGCGCATGCCGCCAGCCTGAGCCGCGGACGCCCGGGTGTGCTGCACGGCAACCGCACCTATTTGCTGCAAAACGAGGATGGGCAGATCCAGGAGGCACATTCGATTTCCGCCGGGCTGGATTATCCGGGGATCGGGCCGGAACATAGCTGGCTGCATGACATCGGCCGCGTGGAATATGTGGCGATCACCGATAAGGAGGCGCTGGCCGCCTTCCAGCTCTGCACGCGCACGGAGGGGATCATCCCCGCGCTGGAGCCGAGCCACGCGCTCGCGCATGTTGCCAAGATCGCAGGTGGAATGGACAAGGATGAGATTGTGCTGATGAACCTGTGCGGGCGGGGGGATAAGGATATCTTTGCGGTCGCGCAGCATCTGGGGGTGGAGCTGTGAGCCGGATCGCAGGCGTATTCGCCGGGCTGAAGGCGCAGGGCCGGGCGGCGCTGATCCCCTTCGTGGAAGCCTATGACCCCAACCGCGAAACCTCGCTGGCGCTGCTGCGGGGCATGGCGGAAAACGGCGCCGATATTATCGAGATCGGCGTGCCCTTTACCGACCCGATGGCCGACGGGCCGACGATTCAGGCTGCCGGACGCCGCGCGCTGGAGGCCGGCGCAAGCCTGGCCGGGGTGCTGGGGCTGGTGCGTGAGTTCCGCGCCGGCAACGCGCATACGCCGCTGGTGCTGATGGGGTATTTGAACCCTATTCTCTCCTACGGGGTGGCGCGGTTCTGCGCCGATGCCGCAACCGCCGGGGTGGATGGGTTGATTGTAGTGGATCTGCCGACCGAAGAGGCGGATTTGCTGCTGCCGGATGCCGCGAAAAACGGGATGGATGTGATCCGGCTGATTGCGCCGACGACATCGGACGCGCGTCTGCCGCTGGTTCTGGCCGGGTCGTCTGGGTTTGTTTATTATGTGAGCATCACCGGGATCACCGGCACGCGCACGGCCTCGGCCGCTGATCTGGCGCGCGATATTCCACGCATCCGCGCCGTGACGAACCTCCCCATTGCGGTGGGGTTTGGCGTGCGAACGCCAGAGCAGGCGGCCGTGGTGGCGCAGCATGCCGACGCGGCGATTATCGCCTCGGCGCTGATTGAGAAACTATGCAAGAGTGATGTTGCGAGCGTGCTGGCGGATGTGGTGGCGCTGGCGGCAGGCGTGCACGAAGCCGTGCGGACAAGCGTTTAAGGCCGCAATGCATGGGACCGCCCGCTGTGCATTGCCGCGAATGGGCCTAATGCCCCTCGCCGCCGCCGTGCTCACCCCAACCGCGGCCGTGTTCACCCCAACCGCGGCCGTGTTCACCCCAACCGCGGCCGTGTTCACCCCAGCCGCCGTAGCCGCCATCAGGGCCGTACCAGACGCAACCGGCCAGACCGAGGATGACAACGAACAATAATACGGGAGCCACGCGAAAAATTTTCATGGTTTGGACTTGGCGCGGGTGCCGGGCCATAACAATGCACATTCGGCCGCAGGCGCATTAACTTACGTTCATCCCCGTGATTTCCGGCAGTCTGCGGCGGCGGGCCGCGAGGGCAAAAGCCCGCCGGTTGCCGCTCTTGACCACCGGGCCGGGATGCGCGCTCATCAGGGCCGGATAACCCCCTGAGGAGATCATCATGCGAAAAGGCAAATTTGGCTTCGCTGCCGCGGCGGTTGTTGCGGTTGGCGTTTTGGCGGCGCCGGCGGCACGGGCGCAGCTTTCAGGCATGTTGCAAGGCGCCATGGGCGGCGGCCAGAGCAGCCCGGCCACTTCCGGCCTGGGCAACATGAGCATGGGCAGCGCGATGGGCAGCGGCTTGAACCTGCCCACACTCGGCGCGGCGCCGCCCACGAATCTGGCGGGTATTTTGCAATATTGCATCCAGAACAATTACCTCGGCGGCGGCGTGTCTGCATCCTCGGCATCATCAATCCAGCAATCGCTGCTCAGAAAATACACGGGCTCGTCCAGCGCGCCTGAGGCGAACAGCGGATTCGCCTCGGGCAGCAGCGGTATCCTGGATACGGGCAATGGCAACACGATGTCCCTGGGCGGCAGCGGGCTGAAAGCGCAGTTGACACAAAAAATCTGCGATCAGGTTTTGCAGCATGCGCAATCAATGCTCTGATACCA
>NZ_JAQTZC010000010.1:0-1563 GCF_028687955.1 Acidocella sp. | reverse complement strand
GCAGCGGTATCCTGGATACGGGCAATGGCAACACGATGTCCCTGGGCGGCAGCGGGCTGAAAGCGCAGTTGACACAAAAAATCTGCGATCAGGTTTTGCAGCATGCGCAATCAATGCTCTGATACCAACGGTCATAAATGATGGCCGGTGGTATGCGTTTTTTGCGCGTGGCCGCTGCGCGGTGCAGCGGACTTCAGGGGCAGGACACGCGCGCTTTGTTTTCAGTGGCCTGCTCGTCCCTTACGTCCGCTGCGCGGTGCAGCGGACTTCAGGGGCAGGACACTAGCTCGTTGGCGCCTGCGACAGGACATACTGGCAATCGGCCAGGGTCGGGTAGAACGTGAAATTCAGAAAACGGTCGCCGTTTGAATCGATAATGTGCATCACGATGATGGACGCGCCGGTTGCGTCCTTCACCTCGGTCGAGGTCACCCTTTCGCCAATTGCCTCGTAAGCATCGCGTGTACCATCCGGTGTCGCCAGCTGCGTTATACCGTCAGCCGGGGCAACCTGCGCCATGTTCAGGCACTGCGTGTTCGTGGCATTTACCTCATACCAGTCCGCCGCGCGCGCCGGCGCGGCAGCGGTCAGCAACAAGCATGTCATTAGGGGATAACGGAGCATTCTTACCGCCTTTTTTCAACCACCAGGCCCTTCACCAGCCATTGGCTCAAACAACTAACCGTATTTTTCTATTTTTGGAATGAAAACCTGAGCCGCTATTGGCTGGCCCAGATGATCCGGTGCATCCACAGAATTTCCTGCGCTGCGAAACGCAGATCCGGGTAGGCGCTGTTCAGGCTTGTCAGCTCTATCCGGCTGGCGGTGCGGCGGGAGAGCAATTTCGCCATCACCGCCCCCCGGGCCGTGCGGGCCACCACACGGTCTCCCACGCGCACTGGGGCGGCGGGGGAGACGATGATGGAATCGCCCTCGCGGTAGACCGGCTCCATCGAATCACCGGAGATGGAAAGCGCATAGGCATTGGCATCAGCCGTGCCCGGCAGTTCCACCTCATCCCACCCGGCGCCCGCCGGGTAGCCGCCATCGTCGAAAAACCCTTCCGTGCCGGCCTGGGCGATGCCGATGAGCGGAATTTTGTTACGCCCCTTTGGCCGCGCCTCGGGCATCGCGCGCGCGCCCATCACCAGCGCGGTGAAATCCTCCAGCTTGGCGCCTGTCGCCAGGAATACCTTCGCCAGACTCTCGGTGGAAGGCCAGCGGCCCCGGCCATCGCCGGTGCGGCGCTTGGAGAGGTTGAAGCTCGTCGGGTCCAGCCCAGCCTTGCGCGCGAGGCCGGAGGGCGAAAGCCCGTGCTCCGCCGCCATCGTGTCAATCGCGCGCCAGATATCCTCGTGCCGCATCCTGAAGTTGCCAATGTTGTAATTTCAGAAACTTATACATGTTTTTGTGAAAACTAAAGGCGGAATAGGAATTCTAGCAGCCTGTCGGAGTGGGATTTTCCGCAGTTTTTTGTTTCCGGTCTGAATTTTGTTTGCCTGAGGGTCTTTCGTGTGGTTCCGGGGGGCAAAGCCGGGTTTTGAAGTCTGGTGGGTGATCCGG
>NZ_JAQTZC010000075.1 GCF_028687955.1 Acidocella sp. | reverse complement strand
GAACCGCCGCGCCGTATTGTTGCCGCGCCAGATACAGCGAGGCCAGATGCAAGCGCGCCTCCGCCGCCTCGGGCGCGAGCCCCACGGCACGGGCGGCAAGCTGCGTGGCCTCCTCCATTTGCCCCATGCCTGCCAAAAATCCGCTTAAAATCCGCAGGATGAAGAAATCATCGGGCGCCAGGGCATCAGCGGCGCGCAACAAGGCGACGGCTTCCTCCCGCTGGCCGCCCGCGAAAAGCGCCTCCGCTTGTGCGCGCAGGGCGGGAAGATTCCGCCGGTCGCGCCGTACGGCCTCCATCTCGGCGGCGAATGGCCTGCCCTCCATCAATACCCGGCGCCAAAGTTGCGGGGGATGCCCGCAACGCCGCTGATCCCGGAGATGGTCTGCAACACCTTGGAGACATCGGCCACCGGCGCATCGCTGACATAGATGACATCTCCAGGACGCACCACGAAGAGATCGGCGATAAAAAAGCCTTCCGCCTGGCTGAGGTTGAGCTGATAGACGGTTTGCACCGCGCCGGGCTGCCGGCGGTAGACAAACACGCCGCGCGGGGCGGCCAGATTGTCCTGCAGGCCGTAAATCTCAGCCAGTGCTTGCACCAGCGTGATGTCAGGGGAATCATAGGGGAACAGGCCGGGGTGATTCACCGCGCCAAAAGCATAAAATTCCAGGCGGCGGGGCAGCAGCAGCACGGCATCGCTGGGCGCGATTGGAATGTCCAGCGCCGGATTGCCGGTGATGTCGCTCAGCACCGCCTGCGCCTGCCCGCCGCCACGGCTGACCCGCACAATGGTTTCGTAATCCGCAAGGCGCGAACCGCCCGCCAGAGCGATGAGATCCAGCAGGCTTTGCGCGCCGGCCGTGAGCGGATAAGCGCCAGGGCGGGTTGCCTCCCCCTGCACGATGGCCGTGCCGGAAACGGCCTGCGCGTCCAGCACCGCGGCCTGGATGTTATGCCCCTGCCCCGCCAGCACGGCCATGATGGTACGCTCCACCGAAAGCGGCGTGCGCCCGGCGACGGACAACGCGCCGACATAGGGCAACTCCACCATACCGGAGGGGTCAACCCGGAGCGAGACATTCATCCCTGGCGGTGATAGCAGCGTGGTGCCCGCCGGGTTTGGCTCCCAGAGGGTGACCTCCAAAAGATCGCCGATGCCGATGCGCCCCAACGGCGCGGCGGGCGGCAAGGCCGCGAAGGCGCGAACGGCGGCGGCCATGCCGCCATCACCCGATGCCTGATTGAGACAGCGCGCCGCATCCTCGGTGAGGGCAACAAAATTGTAGCCGGCGTCACCCGCTGGGGTTTTGGCGGCGCCACCGCTGTTGATGACCGCGCCGGTGGACGGTCCCGCCTCCGGGAGCGCCGCGCAACCGGCCAGCAGGGCGCTGCCGCCCAGCGCCAGCAGCCGCAGGCAAGCGCGGCGGGTGGAACGGGCGCCGTTCATTCCGCGGCCTCTTGAAGTGCGGCTTCCTGGCCCGGCGCATGCGCCGCCGCGCAGCCGTTGGCCTCCAGGTAAAGCCGCGCGTTGGTTTCAGTGTTGTACACAAGCTCGGGAATGCGCCCGCTCACCCGGCCGCGCGCGGCGATTCGCCCGGCCAGCTCCGCATAATTGCCGATGTCGAAAAACTCGATCAGATCTGGGTGATAACGCGCGTAAGCCCGGAAGGCGGCGGTGCGCGAGGCAATAACGCGCGTGCCCATCTCAAGGGCGATGGAAATCGGCCCGGAGCTGGACTGCCCAACCTCAATATAAGGGAACACCGCCGCGTCACACAGCGCCATGGCGGCGGCGAACTCGGAATCGGACAAAGCGCCCATGAAATGCACCCGCGCGCGCAATGTCTCGGGGTGTTCGGCGATAAGCCGCGTCACATCCCCGCCCGGCGAAAGCGCCAAGCCGCTCTCGCGCAAATGGTCCAGCGGCGTCTGGCCGATCCGCGCCGCTTGCAGGAGTTTCGCGATATAGGGGTCGATCGCCTGTTCGCGCTTGATGCCCTGCGGATGCACGCCGCCAAAAATAAGCAGATGATAATTTTCCGGCAAAAAATTCAGCGCCCGGATCGCCGTCTCGAAGCCTTTGTACGAGGAGAGAAAACCAAACGTGCCAACCAATTTTACGTCAGCCGGCAAGGTTTCGATCAACGAAAAATCATTACGCCGGGTGCGCTGGCGCAAGCCCCATGCCTCGGCATGAGCAATGAAGGAGAGCGGGTGATGAAATACGTTATTTAACCGGAATATGTCGCGCATCATCCGCATATCGCGCTTGGCATGCACGATGACCGAAACCGGCTTGCGCGCTTGCAGGCGGCGCAGCTGGCCGTGGATGCTATGGCTCAGCACGCGGCTTTTGAGCGATGCGCCGATCGCCTCGAACATGGCGATGATCCTGCCTTTACGCAGCAGCCTGCCCATCAACTCATAGGGTAGATCATCGCCGATCAGCACCGTGTGCATGGTGACGGAAAGTGCCGGGGCAGCATTCGCCAGAATGCGGAAGCGGCGGATAATATCGCGGCTGGTGCGCCCCAGAGTGCCGTGTTCCAGCTGGATGTTCACGCTGTCATACCCGCGCAGCGCACGCGCTATCTCCAATATATGCTGGTCAGCCAGCCTGCGCACCCGGCGATGGGTGCTTTTGAGCAGATACTGGTCCAGATCGAAAATCTGCAAATCTGCATACGGAGCCAGCTGTTTTTCAATGGCCCTGGTATATCCGGCGATGCCGCAAAGCTCATCATAAGTGCTCACAATCGCAATGCGGGGGCGGCGGTCTGCTTGTCGCTCTGCGGGCATCGGGAATTTCCTTTCGTCTTGTTCAGCCGATGCGTTGCTTCAGGCCAGAACTTCACTCAACAACGTTGCCCCAGCTTCCGGCATTTCAGCCAGCGCCGGCCGCGTGCGATAAGCGCCGTAGGAGACATCGCTTCCTTCGCTGACCTCGCCGATCACATCACAGGTCGCACGCAGATAATCACGCGCTTTCGTAACCGTTTCCCAGCTGATATCGTCAAGCACCAGAATACCGCCCGGCGCCATCAGAGGAAGCCAGTTTTGCACATCGGCCAATGCCTGAGCCTCTGCGTGCGAGCCGTCGATATGCAGCAGATCAAACTTGTGACCCCGCATCGCCTGAAATGCACAGCGCGCTTCATCGGAGGGCAGCTCGATCAACTTCACCACACCGGCAAGCCCGCAATCCATCACTGCGGAGATAAAACCCAGCTTGATCTTGTTTAAATCAACCTCACGCCACCACTGGTCATTATCCTCGCTCGTGGCCTCCTCCACCGCCACGCTGTTGCTCCAAGGCTCAATCGCGTAGACCGTCGCGCCCGGCCGGTCGCGCGCCGCCAGCGCCAACGGGATCAGTGATCTGCCGCCGTAGACGCCGATTTCGCCAATCCGCGCGCCGCCCATCTTCGTGACAAGTTCAGTCAGCCACAACGCTTTTTGCAAAGAGCACCAGCCATCCAGCTGCGGCAGAACCGCGCGGATGCAGTCAGCCAGATCGCCGCCGGGCGGAGGCGTTATGCGGCCGGGCACATCCCGCCCAGCCCGCAGCGCGTTGATTTCCGCCTCGCGCTCACGCACCACGGCTTCACGCTCGCGCACCACCGCCTCGCGCTCGCGCACAACAGCCTGCGTCTCACGTATCTTCGCGTCCTGCTCAGCCAGCATGGCCTGATGCATGGCGGCCTGCTGTTCCAGCAATGAAGTGTAATCCTTCACCACCGCATGGTCCGTTCGGAACCAAAAACCCTGTCCATCAAACCGCTCATGGTCATATCCCTTTTAAAGGCGGCCATAATTATCCTCCAGGCGCACAATGTCGTCCTCGCCCAGATAGGCGCCGGCCTGCACCTCGATGATTGTGAGCGCGATCCGCCCCGGATTCTCCAGCCTGTGCACACATCCGGCGGGCAGATAGATGCTCTCATTTTCGCCTAGCATGAGGGTGCTCTCATCGCGCGTCACCAGCGCCGTGCCCTCAACCACCACCCAATGCTCGCAACGATGAAAATGCTTCTGCAACGATAATCGTTCGCCCGGCAGCACGACAATCCGCTTCACCTGAAAGCGGGCGCCATTGATGAGCCCTTCATAAAAACCCCAGGGGCGGGTATTCAACCGCGTGATGGGCGCGCCAGGGGGCTCCGGCGGCGCGGCAACACCGCAGTCAACAAGGGTGGCATCCCGGCCGAGTTGTTCAACAACGGCAAAACGATCCTTGGCATTGGTTACCATGCGCAAACCTCCAATGGTTGATAAGCGCAGCAATACCGGTAAAAGTTTAATCAACGGCTAACGGGATGCGCCCCTCCAAGCGAGGGCCACCGGGCGTTAAGCATTGCCGCGCGGCGCCGGGCGAATTGCCTTCCCGCAGGCAAAGGCACAGGCACAAGCTCAGCGCCATCTCCGTTATTTTGCCGCCGTTGCGCAGGAGGGAAGCCCCCCCACTGCCTCATCAGCCTGAGAAATATGAGCGCGGCTCATCGGATCGCGCCGGTAAAAGCCCCTTCAGCCGCCCAAAGCCATGGGCATGTTCCAGCGCCACCAGCGTGCAGGGAGTTCCGCGCGCCTTGTCAGCGCGCGGAGATGATCACAGCATGCCCGCGAGTCCCGTTTCCATGGCGGCGACGGCGGAGAGGTTGGCGATACCGCGCGCGGTTACGCTGGGCACCGCGATGTGCAGCGGCTTGTTCAGCCCCAGCAGCATCGGCCCCACGGTAACGCCCTCGGCGGTGGCCTTCACCAGATTGAAGGAGATGTTGGCCGCGTCGATATTGGGGAAGATCACCAGATTAGCGGCTCCGGTCAGTGTGGAATCAGGCAGCGCCTGCGCGCGGATCTGCTCCACCAGCGCCGCGTCGCCGTGCATTTCGCCGTCGATTTCCAACTCCGGGTCCTGGGCGCGGATCAACGCCAGAGCGGCGCGCATCTTGCGGGCGGAGAGTGAGTTGGAGCCTCCGAAGTTGGAGTGCGAGAGCAGCGCCACTTTCGGCTTGATTCCGAAATGATGCACCACCTGCGCGGCCAGCAGCGTCATCTCCGCCACTTCTTCGGCCGTCGGGTCCATGTTCACATGCGTGTCGCAGAAAAACAAAACACCCGCCTGCACGATCAGTGCCGTCATCGCATACACGCGCGTCGCCCCGGCGCAACGCGGGATGATCGGCAGCGCATACTGAAACTGCCGCCACCAGTCGCCGGTGCCGCCGCAGATCGCGGCATCCGCCTCGCCCAGCGCCAGCAGCATGCCGGCCGCCACCGTCTGGCGCTTGCGCAAATGCCGCGCCGCCCATTCAGGCGGCACGCCGCGCCGGCCAACAAGCTTCTGGTAATCAGCCAGCACGCGCGCGAACAGCACCTTGTCCTGCTCAAAATCAACAATGCGGACATCCTGCCCCGGCCGCATACGCAGGCCCAGGCTAGCGATTTTGGCGGCGATCACCATGCCGCGGCCAACCAGCACCGGGTGCGCCAGCTTATCATCCAGCACCGTCTGCACCGCGCGCAGGGTGCGCTCGTCCTCGCCCTCGGCATACACAATGCGCGGATGCGCCTTGCGCGCCACTTCGATAACGGGGCGCAACAACTGCCCGGAGCGGAACACGAAACGCTCCAGCTCATGCTGATAGGCGCCGAAATCCTCAATCGGCTTACGCGCCACCCCGGCCGCCATCGCGGCGCGGGCCACGGCGGGGGCGATGTGAAGGATCAAGCGTGGATCGAAAAGTTTTGGAATGATGTATTCCGGCCCAAAGGTCGGCGCGACGCCGCCATAGGCCGCCACCACGGTCTCCGAGGCTTCCACCCGCGCCAGCTCCGCAATCGCCTCCACCGCCGCCAGCTTCATGCTCTCGGTAATCGCGGTTGCCCGCACATCCAGCGCGCCGCGGAAGATGAACGGAAAACACAGCACGTTGTTCACCTGGTTTGGAAAATCCGAACGCCCCGTCGCCATGATCGCATCGGGGCGCGCCGCCATCACCAGCTCGGGCAAAATCTCCGGCTCCGGATTGGCCAGCGCCAGGATCAGCGGATTGGGCGCCAGCAACGCCAGCCACTCCTGGCGCAGCACGCGCGGTGCCGAGAGGCCAAGGAAAATATCCGCCCCGTCCAGCACCTCATGCAGCACCCGCGCATCGGTCTGCCGCGCGACGTGTTCCAAGGTCGGGTCCAAATTCGGACGGCCGATATAGATCACGCCCTCCTTGTCCGTCATCGTCACGTTTTGCGGATTCGCCCCCAGCGAGAGCAAAATATTCACGCAGGAGAGCGCCGCCGCGCCAGCGCCAGAGGTGACGATCTTCACCTCCTCGATTTTCTTGCCCTGCACCTTGATCGCGTTCAGCACCGCCGCGCCCACGATGATCGCGGTGCCGTGCTGATCGTCATGGAACACCGGAATGTTCATGCGCTTGCGCAGGGTCTGCTCGATATGGAAGCATTCCGGCGCTTTGATGTCCTCAAGGTTGATGCCGCCAAAAGTCGGCTCCAGCGCCGCGACGATCTCGATGAACTTATCCGGGTCCTGCTCGTTCACCTCGATGTCGAACGAATCGATTCCAGCGAATTTCTTGAACAGGACGGCCTTGCCCTCCATCACCGGCTTGCCCGCCAGCGCGCCGATGTTGCCCAACCCCAGCACCGCCGTGCCGTTGGTGATCACGCCAACGAGATTGGCGCGCGAGGTGAGGTCAAAGGAGGTGTCAGGGTCCGCCACGATGGCGTCGCACGCAGCGGCCACCCCGGGAGAATAGGCCAGCGCGAGGTCGCGTGACGTCTCCATCCGTTTCGTCGCGGTAATCGCCAGTTTTCCCGGCCGCGGCCAACGGTGGTATTCCAGCGCGGCCTTGCGTAAATCATCATCCATGACATTCCCCCACTTTCCTCATATCCCTCGCCTGCATAGCCAGTTTCAGGCGCCAGCCAAATATGCCAGACAGCGGGTCTGCCATAACAACGGGTCTGCCATAACCGTTCAGGGGTTGAGAAGAAAGATGGTGCGGTCGAGAAGACTCGAACTTCCAAGGGGTTTCCCCCACAAGCACCTCAAGCTTGCGCGTCTACCATTTCGCCACGACCGCATCGCACGAACTCGCCCGGCTCACGCCCGGCGCCCGGAGCCTATAGACCATGGATAAATTGACGGCAACAGTGCAAATCGAATCTGGTCTCACCCCCTATGAGACGGCCATTTCCCTCATGCGCGCGCGCATCGCGTCCATTCACGAGGGCACCCAGGGCGAATTTTTGTGGTTCGTGGAGCATCCCCCGCTCTACACGGCGGGCACCTCCGCCGCCGAATCCGGCCTGAAAGACCCGGCCCGCTTCCCCACCTACAACGCCGGGCGCGGCGGGCAATGGACCTATCACGGCCCCGGCCAGCGCGTGGTTTATGCCATGCTGAACCTCAACGAGCCGCATGGCGGCATCCCCGCGCGCGATATCCGGGGCTATGTCGGCGGGCTGGAGTGCTGGGTGATCGAGACGTTGAAGGATTTCGGTATTAAGGGCGAGACTCGCCAGGGCCGCGTCGGCATCTGGGTGGTCAACGGCGCCGCCGAGGAGAAAATCGGCGCCATCGGCGTGCGGGTGAGCCGCTGGGTGAGCTGGCACGGGCTGGCGCTGAACGTGAACCCGGATCTCTCCCATTTCACCGGCATCGTCCCCTGCGGTATCACTGAACACGGCGTCACCAGCCTGGCGGCGCTGGGGGTGCAGGCAACCATGTCCGAGGTGGACGCCGCCCTGCTCAAAAATTTCACCAAGGTATTCGGCGCATGAAGCTCTCCGTCCTCGACCAATCCCCCAACCGCAGCGGCTTCAGCCCCGATACCTCCATCCGCGAGAGCCTGGAGCTGGCACGCGCCTGCGAGGCATACGGCTACCATCGCTACTGGCTCTCCGAGCACCACAGCTCCGAGGCGGTGGCCGGCAGCGCGCCGGAAATCCTCATGGCCGCCATCGCCGCCGCCACATCGCGCATCAGGGTCGGCAGTGCGGGCATCATGCTGCCGCATTATTCGGCGTTCAAGGTGGCGGAACAGTTCCGCGTGCTGGAAGCCATCGCACCGGGGCGGATCGACATGGGGGTGGGCCGCGCGCCGGGTACCGACGGGCGCACCGCCATGGCCCTCAACCCGTCCGCGGGCGGCATGGCGGAGAATTTCCCCGCCCAGGTGCGCGATTTATACGCCTGGGCCTCCGGCGGGCTGCTGCCCGAGTCCCATCCCTTCCGCACCGTGCGCGCCGAACCCTCCGGCCCCTTCGCCCCGGAGCTGTGGATTTTGGGCAGTTCCAACTACGGCGCGCAACTGGCGGCGCATTTCGGCCTGCCCTATTGCTACGCTTATTTCTTCACCGACGGCCAGGGTGCGCAGGAAGCCCTGGACATCTACCGGGAAAACTTCAAACCCTCCGAACTTCTAGCCGCCCCGCACGCCGCCATCACCGTCTGGGCCTTCGCGGCGGATACGCAGGAAGCGGCGGATTATTTCTACCAGTCGCGCGCCGTCTTCAGCGTGCTGCGCGACCAGGGCAAATTCACCGCCCAACTCTCGCCAGAGGAGGCGGCGGCATTTCCCTATACCGATGAGCAGCGCGCCAGGGCCGCCCGGCGCAAGGAGCGCGCCTTCACCGGCACGGCGCGGGATGTGGCGGCACGGCTGCGCGCGCTGGCGGCGGAGAGCGGCATCGCCGAGCTGGTCATCACCACCACCGCTTACGACCCGGCGGCCCGCCAGCGCTCCTATGAGCTACTGGCGCGCGAGATGATTACATCAACCCTCTAACGCGAGATACGCGGCCCCCGCCAGCAACGCCGCCGGCAGAACCGCGCCGGCCAGCGCGGGCGCCGGGCCGTGCAGGGCAAGGCCCGCCACAAACATGGCCGCCGCCGCCACCGCGATGGTGCGCGCGCTGCCAAACAGCGTCTTGAACAGCGCCTTCATGCCGCCGTTCCCGCCCGGCGCCGCAGCAGCACGACCAGCCCCAGCCCGCCCAGCAGGTAAAACGTCACCAGCGCGGGCAGCGCGCCGTCACCCAACGGCCACGCATAGCCCTGCGCCTGCAACAACCAGAAACTGCCAAAACTCAGCAACGCGCCGCCGACGATGAACTTCAGCGCATTTTCCGGCACCCGCGCCAGCGGCCTGTGCAGCAGCGCCCCCACGGCGATGACCGTGAGCAAAGCCGCAATGGCCGCACCGGCCACCGGCAGCGTATGGTGCGACTGCACGCCAAGCGCCACCACGATCAACCAGACCTCCAAGCCTTCCAGTAAAGTGCCGTTGAAGGCGATGAGCCAGGCGGCGTGGTGGTCGCTCAACCCCTTGCTGGCGCGCACGGCGTTGAATTGCGCCACCTCATCATGCAGCGGCCTCAGCCCAGCCCCGCGCGCGATGGCCTTGGCCAGCCAGCGCAGGCCAAACAGGATCAGGAACGCCGCGATAACCCCCTGCACCCAGGCAAAATCCGGAATATAGGCGAGCAACGCCGTGCCGGTGAGCGTCATGCCCGCCAGCACCAGCAGCGCGGCACCCGCAGCGGTGGCGGCACGCGCCCAGCCGATGGAGAGCGCCACCGCCAGAACAATGGTGAACGCCTCCACCCATTCCACGCAGGCGCCCAGGTAAGTCGCCAGAATAATCCCCAAATGTGGCATGCTACCCTCTCATCGCGTCCAGCGCCGCCTGCAAGATGGCGGCGGCGGCGGCCTTGTCGATAATCTCGCCCCGGCGCGCGCGGCTCAACCCCGCCTTTATCATACGCTCATGCGCTTCAGCGGTGGTGAAACTCTCATCCATCAGCGCCACCGGCAGCCCGGTGGCGGTGCTCATCGCATGCGCCCAGTCGCGCGCCGCCTGCGCGCGCGGCCCCAGCTTCTGC